>CAYPZU010000018.1:0-34156 GCA_964415395.1 uncultured bacterium | reverse complement strand
GTTGTTGATCGATGGGAAAAAGCAAGCAGCTCCTTCCCCACTCACATTTACTGCATCCAGAACAAACGACATCTTTCGGGCTATACTAAATGGAAATAGCTTCGTAAACAAACATCTTCACGAAGCGGTTGTTGATAAATTCAAGGGTGTCTAGCTCGGCCAGTTTTCACATTCCCGTCATATGCAAAGGTAAATCAATACACACGATCAGAGGGGGGCTCGTATTAAGTCAAAGGTGCGTTTTCCCGCTTCTGTTGCATGAAGCAATTTCCCATCGCCCATGGGAGCTAAGATTTTGTTCCGTTCTTTGACTGCATCAGTTTTTCGTTTACAGGATTGAAAAACGGGCGGGAATCCTCTTTTTCTAATTTGCAAAATGAGATGGTGAAATGTGGCGACGTGTTGTGGGCGCTTGCAACTATTTTGCAATTCCAACAACGTAAAAACGACTGTGGATTGAATGTAAAGCTTTGAAAATAAGAATGCCCGAAACCGGACCCCCTCACGCAGCGCTCCGCGCTTGCTCCCCCTCCCCTGCGGGGTGCGCCCTGGGCGGCGATCTCGGTCGGTTTTGGCAAAGCCAAAACATCGCCCTTGATTCGATTCACGGACGCGACCCAAACTGTTGGGTCGCTTTTCAGTCAAATTTCGGGGAAATTTGCCTGAAACCGGAATCGAACCGATGACCTTCGCATTACGAATGCGCTGCTCTACCAGCTGAGCTATTCAGGCATGAAACGTAGGCTTTAAGAGTAGTCTAGCTGCGGTTTTTCCTCAACGCTTTTCCAGCCGGATGGATGGAGAACTCTGAACCTATACCTCTATACCTGGAATACTTGCGTTTCTAAAACCAGCTTCCAGACAGGAGAGGACGGCAGCCTTGCCCTATCCCCCATCTTGACATAAACCTACTTAATAGGCTATATAACCTATTAAATAGGTAATTTAATGCTTGAATATCTTTTTGCCAATAAAAATGTAGAAAAAATCCTCATGTTCCTTTGTCTACACGGGAAGGCGAATGCTACTGAATTAAGCCGCTCGTTTGATTCGGCGTTGGATCCCATCCAAAAGACACTGCGTAAGCTAGAGGAGGGCGGCCTTTTAGCCAGTTTCCTAGAGGGAAGAACCCGTATCTTCCAATGGAATCCCCGCTACCCTTTCCTGGAAGAAATCCAATCGCTCGCAAAAAAAGCCTACAGCTTCCTTCCGCCGGATATTCAAGAATCTCACTACCAATCTACCAAAAGAAAAAGGCCGCGCAAAACAGGAAAACCTCTGTAAAAAGCGATGAATTTCCAAAATCCTGACCTTAAAGAGCTCGCAAGTTTAATATACGAAACGCTGAAGTCTAGCGGAATCAACGCAGTGCTCGTCGGTGGAGCATGCGTTTCAATTTATAGCGACAATCGATATCAATCTTCCGACTTGGATTTTGCGACCTATGGAGAGTTGAAGCCTATCGAGAAAGCCTTGTCCAAACTTGGATTTAAAAGAAACGGCCGGCAATTTTCCCGTCCCGACTGCCCCTATCTTATTGATTTTGTAAATCCTCCCATTTCAGTAGGCCAGGAAGCCATCCACAAATTCAGCATACTGCAAACCTCGACAGGATCCCTTCGCCTTCTTTCTCCAACCGATTGCGTAAAAGACCGACTCGCATCGTTCTTCCACTGGAACGATCTACAGGCGTTAGAGCAATCCTTGATGGTCGCTGAAAATCACCCAGTCGACCTTAAAGATCTCAAACGTTGGGCCAAGGCTGAAGGATTTGAAAAAAAATTCGACGAATTTTTGCACAAAATCAATCCTATTTCCTACCCACACAACAGCTTCTGGGTTTTTCCAGAGGTATGATAGGATGGGGAGCTATGAAAGCGGGCGGAATTTTATTGATGGGCGGCGACGGCCGCAGATTCGGGAGCGAAATTCCCAAGCAGTTTCACCTGCTCGCCGGCAAAAAAGTCTATCTTCACACCCTGGAAACATTTTTAGAATCGGGACTCTTCGAGCAGGTCGTGCTCGTCTGCCATCCCGAATGGGTGGAAGAGGTCCGGAAAGAGGCGGGACACGGAGTAAAAGTGGTCTCGGGCGGCAAGACAAGGCAGGAGTCGTCGTATAGGGGAATTTGTGAGCTGGAGGGAATGGACCTGATCCTGGTGCACGACGCGGTCCGCCCCTTCGTAACGGAAGAGATTTTGAGAGAGAATTTGAGAGCTGCGGAAGAGAGCGGAGCGGCGGATACCTGCATCCCTAGCGCAGATACGCTGGTTCATGCCCCCGGAGGAAAAGAAATTAAAGGGATTCCGCAGAGAGAAGAATATCTGCGCGGGCAAACACCCCAGACATTCCGAACTGAATGGATCCGGGAAGCGCACGAGAAAGCCGCCGCAGAGGGCGTTACCAATGCAAGCGACGATTGCCGGCTGGTATTGAGGCTGGGCAAACCAGTCCAGGTCGTTCCGGGAAACGAGCGGAACATGAAAATCACATCGGCGCACGATCTCTGGATCGCCGAGCAATTTGCAAAATGCTTTGTCAAAAATTTTAGAGAGGGTTAAGTTGGGTAAAAAAAGTTTTGCCTATGAAGAACATTCCCATTTTCCTTTTCGCCGCATCGCTCGCATTTGCCGAGTCGCACCGCCCCGATTGCAAGCTTCCCGACTGCTACCCCGGAATCTATAACGTTCCCGCGAACGTAGATCTGGCCTGCGGATGGGATGTTTCCGCATCCGGGAGTTTTATCTACTGGCGCGCCAGCCAGGACTTTATGGATTCGGCTTTCTCAGCCCAATTCGGAGCTTTGGGTCCCGCCCACTCTGGAACAGCGGCAAGCCTTTATCCCTCTTTCGGCTACCATCCCGGATTTAAAGTCGGAATCGGCGCTGAATCGGTCTTCGATCACTGGAACCTCTCTTTGGACTATACTTGGCTCCACCAGAAGACGTCGAATTCGACCGGCTCCCTCCCTGCAGCGATTGCCGTCGGAGACGAAGTCTGGATTCCGAAAGACTGGTTCAACAGCTTGGACGTGAGGGTTCCTGCCCAGCAGGCGGCGCAAGTGAAGAATCAATGGAAGATGCACCTCGACATGCTCGATTTGACCGCGTCGCTTCCCTTTTATGAAGCGCCCGAAATCGTCATCTACCACATGGGGGGCGTGAGAGGGCTTTGGGTTCGCCAGGACTACGACATCGAAGCCGTGCTGGCCAATGCGATCGCAAGCGCGCCCGCCCTTTCGCAGAACAGCTCGAAATGCTGGTCGGTCGGACCTCTGGTCGGGATCGCCGGCTACAGCCTCTTCAAATGGGGCTTCCGCGTGCAGGGCGAGACAAAATTCTCGATGCTCTACACACGCTATACCACTTTGTCGCATGAAGAAGACGACCAGGGATTCGGCGATATCGCCGCGATCGCCGGCTCAATGGCGACCTACGGCTGCATCCGCCCCACTTCAGAGCTGGGCCTCGGTATTGGCTGGGGATCCTATTTCGGCAAAACCCGCTACCATGCCGACTTCTCCGCGACGTATGATTTTACGATCCTCTGGAGTCAGAACATGATGCGGCAGACCGTCGGATCGCTTGCCGATACCTACGGATACGCCAACATGGCAGGAAACCTGTATCTGCACGGCCTGACGGTCGATGCACGTTTGAATTTTTAATGAGCTGAGACCACTATGCGCAAAAACCTTCTTCTTGCATCCCTGATCGTCGGAGCCTCCCTCTCCGCGCTTCCCGTAGCCAAAAAACAGACGCCGCAGCCACCTGCTGCGCCTGCGGCCCCCGTTTGCTGCGAACCCGCCTGGCCTGACCACGGCATCGGCGACTGCTACCCCGCAGGATACAATGCGATGGCCGGAACAGAACTGCTCTGCGCCTGGGATGTGTTCGGCACAGCCTCTTTTATCTACTGGCATGTGAGCCAGGACTACATGGACGTCGGCAGATCCGCTCTTTTCGGCCTGGCCGGCTCAACCCCTGCAGAGAAAGCTTCTACCGAATATCCCGACTTCGCTTACAAGCCCGGCTTCAAAGTGGGCCTGGGGATGAGCTCGAGCTACGACGGATGGTACGCTTACACGCAATACACCTGGCTCCACCAACAGACGAGCCATTCAAGCAACGGACTCCCCTCTGCGGTTGCCGTAGGCGATTCGATCTGGATCCCAAACGACTGGTTCAACACCCTCGGGTCGACCGCGCAGCCACAAGCCGCAAGCCTGCACACTCACTGGAAAATGCACCTCGATATGCTCGATCTCGGGATGTCGCGCCCTTTCTATGAAGGACAATACTTCACGGTGCATCCTAAAGCCGCTCTGAGAGCGCTCTGGATCCGTCAGCGCTATACGATCAACGCCTATAACGCCGAAGATCTTACAGCCGCTCCGGCTGTCTCGACGAACGCATCGCAGTGCTGGTCGATCGGCCCCTGCATCGGCTCCGACGCCCACTGGCTGATCGGAAGAGGCTTCCGCATCAAAGGCGCGCTGAATTTCGGCCTCCTCTACACCCAGTACACGAAACTGACTCACGAAGAGTTCGACGACACGTTTGCGGGCGCTGCGGCAGCTCCGATCAACGGCTCTCTTGCGAAATACGACTGCCTCCGCTCGATGACCGAGCTGGGCGCAGGCTTCGGCTGGGGAACGTATCTCAATAACCAGCGCTACCACATGTCCTTCTCGGCGCAGTATGATTTTGCTCTCTTCTGGGATCAGAACATGATGCGCTACACTGCCGCTGCCATGGATGAGTTCACCGGCTATCCAGATCCATCCGGCGATCTCCACATGCACGGGCTTACAATCGACGGACGGTTCGATTTCTAGGATAGACCCAGCACCGCTTCGACGATTGCCTTCCTGACTGGCGCAGAGTCGCACTTACGGAGGGCTTTCCAGAGGCGGTGTTTTGAGTTGTCGAGCAGCTCGTTTTCAAGATGATTTGAGGCGCTGCGCACGAGAAAAGCCCACTTCCTTTTGCATGCTCCTCTAACTTCTGCGGGAGGAGTTCTCTCCAGCCCAATCGATTTGTTCCAGAAAAACGCAAGAGCCAGTTCCTTTCTGCTCCGTGTGTCCATGACTGCATTCTCGATCGCTGCATCGGCAACGGCCTCGACTTTCTCTTCTACTGCCTCTTTCTCTTTAGACCTCAACGGATAGCGGGAAGCTTCTTCGGGATTCCAGATCCGTCTCTGAGCCTTATTTGCCGGTGTAGTCATTTTTTTCTCCTTTTGGCCGTATAGGTTAATGGGATGGGGGCTATTCCGGCACTAAAAAATTAGTGCATAAACAATAAATTAACAAACGCCTAACACTAAATTATTAATATTTCATTATAATATTTCCAGCACAAGGAAATCATCAATGGCAGTTAAATCCGATCCTTTAAAATTCCAATACGAGCGATTCAACGCGGCTATGCATGCGCTGCCTGTAGAAGTGACCCTGGGCACATTGACTCCTGCCGAGGCATTCGCGCGAATCAAAGCGGCAAGGCTGCTTTTAAAAAACGCGCAGCAAATCTTCAACGCGACCCCAAGAGGCCAAAAAACCGCCTCGCAAGACAAGTGGGCAGCCCGAGCCACAAAAGCAGACGAATCTGAAAAAACAGCCCGCGCAGCGATTCTGCAGGCCGCTTCCCGTATTTTACCGCAGCCTCCCAAACCCGCTCCTGCTCCGGCGAAGCATAAAGAAACTCCTCCCCAGTTGACAGCTCGCGCCGGTTCTTCTTCGCGGCTCCCCGCAAAAGAGACAACTCCCCTGGTTGGAGCTGGCGCGGCAGCGCCCCGCCCCTTGGAGGAAAGAGCTGTTTTCATCGCTCAAAAAAATCAGGCGCTGACGCAATCGCCCGCTTGGGAAACCGCCCGAAAAGTCGCCAGCTTCATCGTCTATGTCATACTGATCTGCTTTATTCTGACCATCCCGATCGCCCTTGCCCGTTGGTACAGTCGAGAGATCCTGCTGCCTGCGGAGCGGCTCACGCCTCAACAACTGCAGGCAAAAGAAGCGGGAATAGGAACGCACGCATTTCTAGACGGCCAGCTTTACGAGGTTCATCCTATTACTATCCAAACGGCCGATGGAGCATCTCTGAGAGGCTTCCACTACCGCCATCCCAAGTCGGACGAAAATACCCCGACGGTCATCTACTTTAACGGAAACTGCGACAGCTGTCTGGAGTCTCCCGTACTGAGCCTCGGCTGCCTCTCCGATGCGGAACATCCTATGAACTTCGTCGCTTTCGACTACCGCGGCGTCGGGATTTCGAGCGAGAGCCGCCCGATCGAATCGGCGCAAGATCTCGTCAAAGACGGCGACGCTGTTTATCAATATGTCCGAGATCATCTCAAGACGGACGAGGAGAGGATCCACGTTTACGGCCACTCCCTCGGCGGCGCCGTCGCAGCGGAAACCCTCGCTCTCCAGCCAGATTGGAGAGGGCGCTTGATCAGCGACCGCTCCTTCAGCAGAACGAAAGATTTCCTGCCTTGGGGCGCTCAGTTTTTAGCCGATTTGGATCGGGTGAACCTGGACGCAGTCGAGGCCCTCGGCAAACTGCGGGGAAAAACCACAATCCTCTATGCGGGATACGACCCCGTCATCCCTGATCGGACAAGTCTGAATAGACACGCAGGGAAAGGAAACCGGATCGATCGAATCCTTCTGCCGCAAAAATGCGGCGAGAATGAGCATAATTACAATTACCTGTCAGAAGCTCATCAACTGGGAAAACTTCTTTCCCAGCGGCTAAGAGAAAACTAGTAGCTGACGAGAGCGCCGAGGTGGAATTTGCCGCCCTGCTCCTGTCCGTCCTGGATTTGGACGAACCGGTAGCCCCAGTCCGCGCGGACGCTTAAGTAGGAGCCGATCGAATAGCGGAGGCCTGGTCCGATGCTGAAGAGGTTTTGGAACTTGTCTTCCCCGGGCAGCCTGTGGACGCTGTTGGCGACGCCGTAGTCGGCAAACGCCAGGACATAAAACTCATCGCGCGTTCCGCAGCGGTTGAAGAACTGCCAGCGGACTGACTGGATCTCAAAATTAAAGCAGAAGGCATTGTCGCCGTTGACGACCCGCTCATTGTAGCCGCGGACCGTATCGTATCCGCCAAGGGCGAACTCTTCGCTCGGCAGGAGGTTCGTCGAAGCGAACTGCGCCCGGCCAAGAAGGCTGATCGTGCAGGTTCTCGGCCACGAAATCTCATCGCTTACCATCATCCTTCCATAAACATAGTAGTCTTTCGCCTTGTAGCGGAGTTCCTGATAGTCCGTATTCGACTGGTTCGGATACCACTTGCCAGGCGAGCCGTAGAAGTCGGCGTTTGCGGAGAATTTGTGATGCTTCGTCTTCAGCCCGTAGCTGACGCCCAAGACAAATTGGCTGATGTTGATGTTCTTGTTGACCACGGGGATTTCGAAGGGGCCGGAAAAGAGAATATTGTTGTTGGTCATCTTGTAGTCGTAGCCGATGGTGAATTCGAGCGACGACGATTTATAGAGCGGTTTGACAGGCATCAGGTAGCGGACGCTTGCCTGAGCGCTCCTTCCCGAGGAGTGGAACGAGGTCAGATGCGGGTCGATCCAGGCGTAGCCGCCGTAGAGCGTCAGGATGTGCCTCCAGGGAAGAGGGGCGGTGTAGTGAAGCGTGTGGGACTGGAAACGGCTGGCGCTGGGAGCTACCGTCGCCTGATAAGTGAGAACCTGGTCGAGGCCGAACAGATTGCCGGCGTTGAACCCGGCGAAGAGGCGCGTGTTATTGGTGAGGCTATTTCCGGTGTTGTCTGCGCCCGCGTAAAACCGGATTGGAAATTTGTCCCGCGTCACCAGCTCAATATTGGTCGTCCCTTCGATCTGGCCGGGGGCGAAGACGACTTCGGTGCGGCGGAACGGGTTCCGGTTCATCGCGGCGACGTCGTTCATGAGCCGGTCGGAATTAATCGGTTCGCCGGGGCAAAGGGTGATGTATTTTTGGAGCGACTTCGTTTTGAACCAGCAGTTGCCTGTGTACTGCACTTCGCCCAGGCATCCTTCCATGACGACGAGCTGCAAAACGCCCTGCGTCAGCTCCTGCTGCGGCGCCGAGACGACGACGACAGGGTAGTTCTGGTCGCGGTAGTAGCGGATGATTTCCCGCTTGATTTCGTTGATTGTCTCCTGGCTCAACGGATTGCATAAAAAACAGGAGAGCCTTTCTTCGAGCTGACACGATCCGCCAGGGACGTCGATTCCCTGGAAATGGACTCCGCAAAAGGGTTCGATTCCCTCCCGCTTCACCTCTTCGCGGCAGCCGAGGATGGCGATCCCGCTCAGATTTTCCACAAGAGGTTCTCCCTCATCGGCGAAGGCGGCGGAGGCAAGAAGGAGAAAAAGGAAGGCTTTCAGTTTCATAATTTATTGGGGATCGAGTTTTTTTGTATGGTAGTTGCGAGGCGTGCGCCGTAAAAATTGGAATGTTTGGTTCCCGGTTTCCGTCACCCAGGAGAGGCTCCCGGGAGGCAGAGCCCGTTTGCCGTACGCCGCTGTATCGATGCGCCAGCCGAGGTCGACGGTTTTATACAGGTATTCGTCATAGACGCGCCAATCCTGGAACGGCTCGTTGTTGGCGATGAAGAGGATCTTATAGAGCCCTCTATAAAACGCTTCGGGGATCTCAGGACCTGCTGGTACCGGAATCACGATCGGCGACGTATTCTTATAGAAGATTGTGTAGGGAACGCCGCCGTAAAGGGTGTTGTAGTAGAAGCCCCACTGCTCGGTCAGGCTGCTGTTGTCGAATTCAGTCCCTGCCGCATACGGCGTCATGTTGATCGACCCCGAGACGGAATTGAAGATGCGGGCCGAAGTGAAGATCCGGACAGTTCCTGGCGCATCAATGGTCGAGGTGGCGTCTTTAGAAAAAGAGGTGAACCCGAAAAGGGGAGCCATGGGAAACAGGTTGTCCATCACGAGGTCGATGTTTCCCGCTACCGTAGAAAATTGCGTGACGTTCGACAGGGACATATTTGTGCCGGCAACGGCCAGAATATCTCCCGTTCCCAGATGCTGCACGATCGTATCGGAAAAAGTCATTTGGCCTGTTCCCGCAGATAAGGAGAGCAGCCCTGCCCCCATCGTGATCTGGATCAAAACCGGCGCCTGGCCTGCGAACGAGGCATTCGTGCCTGCATTGAATGCAATGGCTCCCATCGTGGAAACGGCCTGAACAGGAGATGCAAGTCCTGAACCCGACG
This sequence comes from uncultured bacterium, assembly GCA_964415395.1. GTDB lineage: Bacteria > Chlamydiota > Chlamydiia > Chlamydiales > SM23-39 > CAYPZU01. Next base: position 24,920 of record CAYPZU010000018.1, on the reverse strand, counting down.
CAAATGCGATGCTTCCGCCCGCGGTGATCCCGAAGTTGGTATCTGCCGTCATGACGACCGAAGCCGCAGCGCCTGAACCGCCCGCCGCAGAGAGATTTCCTGTCAGGTTGAACTGGATATCGCCGCCGTTGTTCGCCGACATCACGACCGGACCGACCATGGTCGATTTCCCGATCGCCACATCCGAAGCGCCATTTGCCATAAAGCCAATAAACACGCCAAGTCCATTAGATACGATAGAAGTCTGGCTCATTGCATCGCCCGATCCGGAAATAGTAACTGTTCCCGCGCTTCCCATCGGGTTGAAAGCCAATCCGCTTTCCGCTAGCAGGGATACGAATCCGTCTTGGAGCGCCACGTCGTTGTTGATGTCGATCGAGTCAATCGCTGTAAGCGAGAGAAACTGGCTCGAAAAGACCTCCGATCCGCTGATATTCGAACCCGCCCCGCCGAGGACTCGGATATTTTGAGCGGAGAGGGAGACGTCGAATGCAGCCGAGACGCCGGGACGATTATTCAGGATCCGGCACGAGCCTGTGTTGCCGCCGCCTGGTCCATAGAGGATCAGATCTCTGCCTGCAGTGATATTCACATTCGTTGACAGAATCCCGGCTGGAACATAAAGGCCGATCGCCGCAACCCCGTCCGTGTTATCCCCTGGGATCAATTCAATATCTCCAAGCGGATCATTAGTCTGGACCTGAATGTTGCCGAAAGAGGCGTCGGTCGTGTTGGCTCCATCATTATAGTAGCCGATGAAAGCAGCGTTCCCATCGCCTCCCGCCATGTAGATCGACCGATCGGCGGTCAATCCCAGAAACGTTCCCGTGATCGTCCCCGTAAACGCCCCCATCGGGCCGTTTCCGGTCTGGAACCCGATATACGCCTCCAGAAAGGCGCTAGGGAATACATTCCCCGCGACGATCTCGACGCTATTGCCAGATCCGTTCACTCCGTCGACCTGGACGTCGACCGCCCCGCTATATGTATCTCCCCGGTGGCTCAGCGAATCGCCGATCCCGATCCCCGCCGAAGCCGAAGCGAAGTTGCCACCCTGAATCGTCAGGAAGCCTCCGATCGGAGAGGTGCTTCCCACTCTGGTATCGCCCGTGATGCTCAAGGGAGTGATCTGATTCCCGATATGCCCGATATGAGCGATCGCTCCCGTTCCGCTTCCTCCAGTGAGAGAGACGTTCCCCCCCACTACGTCCAAAACCACGCTTCCCATGATCGTGGGGTTCGCCGCATTCGGCTTTCTTCCATGGCCGATCACAGCATACGCTTCGCTGAATCCGGCGCCGCCGATCAAAGTCACGTTACCGACGATGTTATCGAAGACGATCGCGCTATTGATCGCGTTGGGAGAGTCGTTTTCCCCGATCTGGGCGTAGGCCTGATCCCCCTCGCCTCCCGTCAAAAGGAGGTTGCCGCCGATGTTGGCGAAACTGATATTGCCCATCGGGTTGCCGTATGTATCGATCTGGGCGAATGTGAGCTGGCCGAGGCCCCCGAGCAGTGTTGCTTCGCTGCCTACGTCAAAACTGATATTTCCGGTCTCATTATGGATTCGGGCAGAGGCGAAGTCGGCGGTTCCTCCCTGGACAGTGAGATTGCCTCCGGTTATGAATGTCATGACTCCGTTGCCGTGGATCTCGCAAGCCCCATCCATCCCAGAACTTCCCAAAGTCAGATGCGTGCCCACGTTGAACGTAGCGTCTCCGCAAGAGCGGATCGAGGCGCATCCGGTCATCGTATTGACGCCGATCGTTAAATTCTCTACGCCGTACGCCAATAGAGAGCCGATATTGACCGAAGAGGGAGATGAACAGGGAAAGCCGAGCATCCCGCACGTGCCGAGAGTATCGGATCCGATGAGGGTCGGATTGAGGGTATTGGTTCCGAAAACATACATATCTGCGGAAGTGCCGGGCATCGGAGCGGAGGTGTTGATATTCACATCCCTGCGGCCGATCGCATAGCAGGGCCCCGATTCAATTTCTGCAGGAACCAGCGGATCGCGGTTGAAGTTGATTTCCGTACTGATGTTGAGGATAAGATCCTGGGTCGCATAGAGCTCGCACGTGTTCGACATCCCCCCCATGAGATTGCCTGTCACCAGCTTCAGCTGATCCGCAGACAAAGTGATATCTTGCAGCGTGCCCGGAAGGGCCGATTCGCGCGTCGCCGTAAAAATCCCCAAATGGGCGTCGGCCGCCATGCCGGCGCCGTACGACTCGATCGCGAAATTGTTGGAAAGGATGATCTGACCGGCGGTTGCAATCGTCACTCCTGTAGAGCAGCTTGACCCGGCCACTCCTGGAGCAGCAGCGCCGATCACTCCATACGCGCCGTCGGTCCTCCCCCCAATGTAAACATTCGACAGCGATGATAGATCGATGAGGTCTATGTCCACGGTTGCCGGGCCTGAAAGACCGTTTGAAAAGTAGCCGATCGCGGAAAACTCGCCCGCAGCCTGGGAAGCTTCAACCAAAATCCCCTGTTCGGCACTGAGCTGGATCTCTCCGGACGTGATCGTCGTCGTCGCGCCTCCCGTCCGCGAGTTGAGATAGCCGATTACAGCCGGAGCAGTGCCGGAGGTCCCTCCCTGAAGCAGAATGCTGAAGGAATTGGGTCCCAAAGAGAGCGAGCCGCTTGTTTTAATGAAAATCGAGCCGGACAAAATTCCAGAGTAAGTGTCCATCGGATGGCTGGTATAATTCCCAAATCCGATGACCGCTGAACTATCCGTCCCAGAGCCTCCCTGAAGCTGCACATATCCTGCGACTTGATCGGATCCTCCCCCTGTTCCAATCGAAACCTGCCCTGCAAGCGTGCTGGCCGCAACCGAACTGCCCACATGTCCCACCTGGGCAAAACAGTTTGCATTTCCCCCTCCAGTCACGATGAAGTTTCCCCCAACTGAAAACATAGCGGGATTGTCTAGATTGTTAAAATCAATATATCCCGAGAAATTACCCACTCCCGCTGCCTGCGCGCCGTGGCCGATGATCGCATAGCTGTTATCGCCTCCGGTTCCTCCCGTCACCATCACGTCGCCGCCGACTCTTCTAAAAGTCATCGGGCAATTCACAGCGATCCCGCCGGTATTGCTTCCGATCTGCGCGAAAGTTCCTGTGTTCGTCCCGCCCTGGACGATCAGATCGCCGCCAATGCTAAAAGTCAAAAGGTTGGTCATCGTATCAGAGGCGATCTGGGAAGACTCGGATGCGCCGCTCCCACCCTGGACAACCAGATTGCTTCCCGTCATGACGGTGATCGCACCTGAGTTTGAATAGATGGCGCCCCCGACAGTGCCGTTCCCTACCTCGACATGGCGCGCCGCCGTGACGCTGATATCGCCGCTCGCCGTTTGAACGATGTTTCTTACAAGAACGTCCTGGCTCGACTGTAAAATAATCTGCCCCGTACCCGCGTTCTCGAGGGTGAAATTGACAATGATGTCGCCGACGTTCGGCGCAGTTAAATTCGTCGTCCTCAGAGTGAGGTTGTTCGCCCTTGTATAACTCAACGCCTCGCCCACGATGACATCTCCCTGCGCATCAGGTCCCGTGTTGCGCGACTGGATGATCACGTGCGCGAGTCCAAGCTGCGTATCGACATCTGCAGGCGATACTTGCGAGGTGGGAGGAGCATCTATGGTCGGTTCGATTGTTGACGCGACAGTGGCGTTTTGCGTGGGAGTTACAATCGTGATGCTCGTCGGATCGAGAAGAAGCGTACCTGTCTTTCCCAGAGGAGCCAACGCTGAGGAAAGCCCCCTGTAATCCAGTCTTCTCAAGCCGGAGACTTCGATGAAGCCGCCGTCGCCCCCTCTGGCGCCGCCCTCCGCGGAAATCGCCCCATAAAATCCGGTCGATCCATCCGACCAAACAGCAATTTCCCCGCCATGGCCTGCGATCCGCGCGTCTGCTTTCACCCGTGTCGATGCGCCCAAACTCGTTACGCGGCTGTTCATTACAGCCGGGTTATTTCCCTGAAAATCGCCGCCGATGCAAACTTTGCCGCCGCCGAAATCTCCCGAAGCGTCAATGAGAGCCTCGTCTGTCAGTCCCACCCGATCGCCCAATACGCGGATCTCTCCGCTCTCTGCGCGGATCGTTCCGGAAACCTCTGCCAGCCCTTTCTCGGCAACCAAAAACACGCGGCCGTTCTCTTTCACCGCTCCTTTCGCATCGATCAGCCCTTCATGGCGGATCGCATAGCTGTAAAGGTTCCCGTCGGCTTTCAGCTCGGCGGTCAAAGCTTCGATCGCGCCATTGCTTACTATCCCGGTTCCCTCTCTCTCCCCTTCGAGCGCCGCTGCGCGGACAGCCAACCGCTCTTCGCCGACGGCGCGGAGCAGCACTTCATGCCCTGCGGCAAGCCCGGCAAATCCCGCGCCTGCATCGATCTTTCCCTGATTGTCCACCGTGCGCGCGATCAAAACGATGTCGCCGCAAAGCGAGCGGATCGTTCCGAGATGCGTGATCGGAGCTTTCGAGTCGCCTTTGAAAAGGAGATCTCCGCCCGCGAGAAAAACCTGATCGGGCACGTCGAGCGTCGAGGCGATGAAGCTGCCTGTGTCGACGATCGCGTCTTTGCCGACCAAAACGCCATTCGGGTTGAGCAGATAAACCTGGCCGTTCGATTCGAGCGTTCCCAAAAGCGAGCTGAGCTGCGCGCCGACCACGCGGTTGAGTACCGCCGACTGGGCGCCCGGCTGCACGAACACCGTTTTTTCTCCCGCGCCGATCGAGAAGCTGTCCCAATTTAAGACCGCCCTGTCGCTCGTCTTCAGTTCAAGGAGCGCCTCCGAGGCGATCGCCTCGCACGTCCCCGCGGCGACCTGGAAATTTTGAGGATTGGCCAACAGCGCTAAAGGCGCTCCGGCAAAGAAAAAAAAGAAATTTGTTTTCATGTCTCTACCCACTCCTCCATTTTGCAAAAGGGGTGATTTCGATCAAGCAGGAAGACAGATAATTTCTTGAAAAGAACGTTCGAAACCCCTTATTTTTTCGGTCATGACAAACTCCAAACTGTTTTTCCTGGCATCGATTGCCTGCGCCGCCGTCCTTCACTCCGAAGAGTGCGAAGAGAAAACCTGCATCACGCAGGTTCATTCCAATCAAATCTGGATCCGGCACACCGAACCGAAAGGGATCGGCTACCGCGAGGGATACACGACTCTCCAGGCATTCGTAATGAACGACGAAACCGTTTGGGGCTTCTACCCTTACGCCGACGTGCGCGGCCACATCTTCAATAACGGCAGGTATGCAGTCAACGCAGGCGTCGGAGCCAGATACCTCGGTCAGAACAGGATCTATGGAGCCAACGCCTACTACGATGGGCGCGGGACAAAGCGGATCACCTTCAACCAGCTCTCGTTCGGGTTCGAGACGATCGGGTCGTTTTGGGATTTTTTCGCGAACGGCTACGTCGTCATCGGAAGGAAAAACAGCCCCCGCTACAACCCTGCTTTCGATTATTTTGAAGACCATTATCTCTACCTCCGGAGCAGCACAGACAGCGCCCTTTCCGGAGCGGATGCAAACGCCCGCTTCCACTTCGTGAAACAGGCCGACTGGGACGCCTATCTCGACGTCGGCGGCTACTATTACCACGGTTCCTTCGGGACGAATCTCGGCGGCGGGAAAACAGCCGTCGGCGCCGTCCTCTACGAATATTTCTTCGCCGAAGCCTCCGCTAGCTACGACAACGTCTTCAAATGGATCGGCCAGGGCATCTTCGGATTCCGCATGCCGGTCGGCTCGAAAATCCGCGCGAAAGTTATTCCCTGCCAAGATCCTGTCCTCCCGACGCGGTTGATGCAGATCCCCGACCACAACGAGATCATCCCCGTCAAAAAAAACCATCGAGTCTCGAAGGCCATCGATCCGCTTACAGGCGATCCGCTCTTCTTCTGGTTCGTCAATAACCGGAGCAATTCGCTCGGCACCTTTGAAAGCCCCTTCCCCTTCCTCGCCCAGGCGCAGAACGCCTCTGAGCCCCGCCACATTATCTACGTCTTCGAAGGCGACGGAACTTCAACCAATATGTCGGAAGGGATCATCCTTAAAGACTACCAGCAGCTGCTCGGCTCCGGAATTTCCCACGGGCTGAACACCACCCTCGGCGCCATTGCGGTGCCCCAGCTCACTCCCGGGTATCCGGTCATTTCCAATACGCTTCCCATGGGCAGCGGCGTCGTTCTCGGGGCCAACAACATCGTCTCCGGCATCCACATCGACAGCACCCAATATTATGGCATCGATGGCGTTGGAGCGCCGAACGCCCGCCTGGAGAACAACATCATCACCAACTCGAATCTCGCCCTTGGATCAGACCGCGCCGGCATCAATATCGTCGGGCCAGGGATGGCCGGAACATATACGATCAGCGGCAACCTGATCTTTGAAACAGGCCCTGCAACACGGATGATCGGCGTTTTCCTCAACGCAAAAGAAAACGACGTCTGCACTGTCGTCATGTTCCAAAACCATATTTCCACCCCAAAAGACGCGATGGAGCTGCAGCCTCATGACTCAAGCAGCGTCAACGCAACGATTCTGAGCAACGTCTTTGAAGTGACCGCCAACGAAAAAGGACTCTACCTCGAACCGAAAAACTTCAGCCGCCTCGGTTACTCGATCCAGAACAACGTCTTTCGGGCCACTTCGAATGCGTTCGGCACCGGCCTAAGCATCCAGGGGCGGGACATGTCGTTCCTCTCCGGAACCGCTGCGAACAACCAGTTCATCAATGCGGAGTACGGTTTCAAATATGAAAGCGGCGGCCCCAACCGGATGTCGCTCATCGCCTCCAACAACACCTTCTCCGGCAATATGACGAATGATTTTCTGGCGAAGATCACAGACCTCAACGCCTTTCTTTGCGTGGGACTCCAGAACAATGCGGCGCCGGGCCTTGGGTTTGTGTTCGACAACACGCAGGCGACTTCGACCCTAAACATCACCAGCTTCATCAACAACACAGGCCCAGTTGCCCAAATGGGAGTTGGCCCGATCACCGAAGATCCAGACTGCCCCTTCTAAAAAATCCCCATCCTGCTGTACTATCGCGGCCCAAAAAAATTGGAGAACTCTATGGCAGCCCCTGTAACAAGAACTTCTCAAGTCCAACAACCCGCGTTAGGACGGATCGACGCTTTAGTCCAAAACAGAACAGTCGACCGCTCTTTGGCCAATAACCCCAAGCTCGCAGGGCTTCTCAATAGCGACACCCTCCAGGACTTCCTCGCCGATTTTCCAAGATTCCAGATCCGCGACGGACAAATCCCTCCTTTTTTCAAACGAGCCCCAATCCCCGACCTTGAGTCGCTGATCGCCTGCATCAACGTCCAGTGGACCCGCCATTTCTTTCAGAACAATCTCCCCTCAGGAGATGAGATCCCAGGCATCACGGAACCGATGGCCCGCCTCTGGAGAGACACGATACCCGAGGTGCTTTCTCATGTTTTTAGAGACAATCCCCAAGCGTTTCTAAACGCCGACATCCTCCTTCAGCAAACAATCGTCCTCGTCTCCCAGGACTATTTCGAAGCGACCTTTCCCCAATACAAACTCCCTGGAAGCGGCCAGGCGCTTGTGCGCGATCTCGAAACCACGAGATCCATTGAATTAATGGCGCATCAAGCCTCACTCATCGTCCTGGCGCAAGACAAGCTCGACCGCCTCCACGCGAAAGCCGGCGGAGCTGAAAAGAAACCGGACTAGTCGGCTCCCCTTCCCTCGCCTGCCGCCTCATCGATCAGCTTGATGAAGGCGGCTCCATTTTCGCTATCCCGCTCCGAATCAAAAAAGAGACGGAGCGCCGTCCGCGTAAAGACCGCCTGCACAGCCAAAAACGGAGGCATCCCGGGATTCTCCCGCATCACCTCTTCCACCCGCCTGAAATATCCCTGCAAATCGCCCTGCGACCTCTCTTTAAGCAGCGCAATCCCCCGCTCCGTGTTCAGCAGCGGGTGTTCGTAAAGAGGATGCGGCGCCAACCTGTCCAGCTCCTCAAGCGCCCGCTCCACCATCCGGCCTGAATCCTCTCCCATAAAATGCCTTTCCAGAGCCCCCTTTCCAAAACATCTCTCTATCGCTGCCTCATGGGGAAAAAGCGCCTCCTCTTTCAGCCTGTGGGCAGCCTCGATCTGCTTGGCGAAAAAAGAAAGACGATCCTCCTGCCTAAATCGCGCCACATGCTTCAAAAGCTGCCTAAACAAAATCGGAAATCGGAGAAAAGGATGCGCGAAAACTTCCTCGACCGAACGCTGCGGCCGCGGCGGTTGCGGCGGCGTCTCGACAGGCGACAGCGAGTCGGAAAGAGTCACCGTCCGGATCAGAAGGTCGAGATCGCGGTCGCTCGGATAATTCCCGCGGAGCGCAACCCGCATGCAATCGATCAGAGGCCATCCGATCATCTCCTTGATGAAAACACTCGCGCAAAAGCCGTTGAGCGTCCGTCTCAAAGCTTCCGGCATCGTCGTATAGATTCCAAGGCACTGATAACGGACTTTCCCGATCAAATCGAGCAGATCTTCAAGCCGCTCCGGTTTCAGGCGCGGATCTCTCAGGAAGATCGGCGGAAGCGGAGGAAAATCTTTCAAACAGGGAGGTTTTACAATCTGCGACAGCGTCTGCTGCTTGCCCAAACGGTGCAGAACGGAAAACAAATTCTCCGGCGGATCCCGGAACACCTCGTCCACCGCCCTCTCCCGCAAGAAGCCCACGAACCGCATCAATCCATGGGTTCGAATCACTCCATCGACCACCCTCTGGTCTTCTTCTTTCGGGAACAGTTTTTTGTGCGCCTCAGGGAACAAAAACTTCAAACAAATAGCTCCCTGCACCGCGATCTCATACTCCCTCTGGATCTTCAACAGATCGACCGCCGAGCCGGTCTCGATAAAGCTCCGCTGTTTTTTCAGCGGCTTTGGACTCATCGGAAGTGAAACAACTCTCCGCGGCGAAACCGCAACAGGAATCGGCGGAGGCGGCGACGAAGGGGGCTTGGAGAAATCGTCTTTCACAGCAATGGGCGACGGCGCCCTTGCCTGTTTTAACCCGGGCGCAGGGCCTCTTCTCGGAGGAGGAGGAACCTCCCTCCTCATTCTCCCGGCAACCGGATCGACCTTCGCTGTAACTCTCTTAACAACTGGCGGAGGGACCATCTCCTCTGATGAGACGCTCAAACCCGATTCGGAAGAAATAGAGGAATTCCGGCTCCCCTCATCGGTCGACGCTAGAGATCCCCGCGCAGCCCGCATCACTTTACGCGCCAGCCCTTCCAGCTCGTCTGCCGGATACGTGGTTTTCAGCCGCCTTGCATTTCCCGAATAATCCCCTCTCGGCATTTGGGAAACCGCCTCCAGCATTCCCCGCTCTCTGTCTGAATACTCTTTCACCAAAAATGGATTGTTCAAGACGAACGCCGTCCGCTGGCGGAATGCCGCCAAAAAATCGGGAGACTGAAGATCGACGGATCTCGCATACATAAAAGCCCTCCTCGGCAAAGGATTTCTTAAATGTAAAGAGATGGCATGTATTTTTTAAAGTTATTTTTAACAATCCCTATAGATTTGATCAGGAGCGTGGATCCGGAGAAGAATGCGTAAATTCACGAGACATCTCATGGATGATTCCTCGCGCGCCGTTTCATTTTTGTTAAGCGCCTTATTCAGGAATAAGCTGGGTATACGATTTCGGATGATTGATGACATTCAGATGGCGGCGACGCAAAAAATAGGGCTGATCGAGAAGCTGGGCCGCATGATCCTCCCAACTGAACCAGAACCGTTCCACCCATCCGGGGAATTCGTTGTAGGGATGGAGAAAGACGAGGAACTGGTCAACGATGATCGAAGCCTCAGCCGTAGCCTCCTGCAAACAATTTTTATAGGAAACTGTAAACGGGAATCCAGGCATCAGCGGGGCGCAGAAGTAGGTGCACCAGATCTCCTGATTGGAATCTGCGAAAAGGGTGCCGTTCGCAAACGAAATCCCGTTCAGCATCCCGTCGATCGCATTCGCGCCTTGAAGGGCCGTATATATTTGCAGAAGGCCTGCCCCCGTGTTGATCGCGCTGCCGTTTATCATGGTAAAACTGCCCGCTCCGATCAAAGGAGAAAATGGAGCCTGGTTATCTACGATCAGCGTAACGGTTCCGCTGCCGACGCTCGTGTCGATTGAAGAAATGGCCGTCATGATTATATTGTTGTCGGCTGAAATCAAAACGGTGCCGGTCGTAGAGATCGGCTGATCGAGAAGAATGTCATAATAAGAATCGGCTCGAACGCAATTTGACGAATTTTGAGAGCCCCAGATTTCAATGTTGCCGCTTGTTGTGAGAATGTCTGCGTTGTTAAACCCAGTTCCGATCGTCAGGCTTTGGAGAGTCCCGGAAGTCTGAACAGAAGCGCTATGCAATGTAATGTTTCCAAGAGTCGTCTGGAGGCCAAAGCTGCTTGCATTGCCTCCCGTATCAAAGCGAAGCCCTCCCAGCCCATCGGCAGCAATCGCGGGTGCGTTGACCCCGATCGGAGCTGCAATACAGGCAGGGGAAATAAGGATTGGAAGATTCGGCGAGACTTGGCAGACCGAGTTGATCTGCCCCCCTCCAGCTGCCCAGAGAGCCCCGGCTGGCAGTTGAGTATCCGCTTCCAGAAAAATACTCCCGGAAGTGGGGATCAAGACCCCTCCAGCCGTTATATTATAGGGAGAGGAAAGCTGGATGTCTCCACCGGCCCGAACATCGAGAGAAGACCCGTAGGTGCCAGCCGCGCTAAGCCCCCTGCCGATGATCGCCCTCCCTCCTGCCACTGAGTTAGAAGCAATCACATTTCCCGAAGCGAACACTCGAGTCGTGCGCGGGGTAAGCACATTGGTTGAGTCATCCGTCCCGAGGAAGACAATAGCTCCCGCGGCGTTCGATGTAAGGGAAACATTTCTTCCGGCAGAACTGTAGATATCCCCGAAGCCTCCGATCCCGGCATCCCGCGTCCCAGAGAGAATCAGATCTCTTCCCGCTGAAACAAAGGTGCGGGTCGTAGTTCCCATACCCGAGTAGTTATTGCCAATACGCCCTGCATCGGATGTTCCGTTAGCAACTATCGAGATATCGCGGCCGGCAGCGACTTCAACGTCTCCGACTGCAACATTCCCTGGGCTCGCGTTGACGGAGCCGATTCCGAATACACCCGCAGCAAATGGTTGCAGCGCAATATCCTCACAGGCGAAGACGCGTAAATTCCCGGTCGTGCTGCCCGTTCCTAATGCCAGACTGCCGATTCCGGCCCGAAACCCGCTCCCGAAGACCGGATTCCCGTCGATTCGTATCGATCCCCCGGATAAAACCGTAATATCTCCCGCGAGAGTACCGGCAGCAGAGAAATGGCCGACACCTGTGTAGTGAAACGATCCTCCTGCCTGAAGGGTTATCGCAATATCGTCCGCCGCCTGGACGAATATTTCGGCATTTACCTGAAAATTGGATCCAGGCTGCGATCCGTTGACCCCATGCCCGATTCTTGCGCTGCAAGATTGGGAGGCTGCCCCTGGATTGGAAAGGATCGTGATCGCTCCGCCGGAAATGACCGTTATATCTCCTTCAAGCAGGCTCAGAGGACCGATAGGAGGCTGGAGATTTCTGTCGCCGTGGCCGATGATCGCCGCAGCATTGGTTCCCGCCGTCGCTAAAGAAGAGGCGAGCAGGGTGATGTCCCCGGCCGCGTTGATAGTAATCGTCGCAGCTGGCGTTGTGTAAAGACTTAACGCAGCGGGATTGCCCATTTGGCCGTGGCCGATATGGGCAAAACCTTGAGTATTCGCATTGCCGCTAACCGAAAGAGTTCTGCACTCCACCGCAATCGGCCCATTTGCCGTAATTCCATCCCCCGCAGTGAACCCAAGCTGCGCAAAACGGTTAATACCGCCCGATGCCGCCTGGAGAATCACATCCGCGTTCGGAGCGCAGATTTGGGTCAGCCCGTCAAGCGATCCAAATGAAACGCTTTGACCGTTCCCAGCCGTGTTAATCAAAACCGTCGGCCCCAGCGAATCGATCACAACGCTTCCAGTCCCTGAATTTTGAATCCGCGAGAGGATCGATACGGTCCCTCCTGCAGGAGCGCGGAGGATCAAGTCGTTCGCCGAGCTGTAAATGAAGTTGGCCGCCGCATTCCAGGTGATATCCCCCATGGCTCCGGCTCCTCCGGTCGAATCGATGATTACATTCCCGAGGCCGATCTGAACCGTCAGAGTGGCCACGCTCACCATAGAAGAGGGAAAGCCCATGGTCGTGTCATTGCGGGTGCTCGGATCAGAAAATCCCCCGCAGGTAAGCGGAAAAGCAAACCCTGCGGTAGTTGTGTTATTCGCGTCAACCGCAGCGGTGATTGTAATGTCGGTCGGGTCGAGAAGCAGAGTTCCAGCTTTTCCCTTGTCCGCTCTTAAATCGGCAAATCCGAGATAGGAAAGATATCCCCCCGAAACCTCGGCAAAACCGCCCTCCCCTCCGAGGACACCTCCTTGAGCCGAAATCTGACCGCTGAAAAGATTGACCCCTCCAGACACGACAAAAACCCGTCCGGCCCGCCCCGCCTCCCCTCCATCGGAACGGAGGAAAGATCCCTCCTGAGCCCAGACAAAGTTCGTATGTTCTCTATCCCCAACCCGAATATCGCCGCCTCTCTCTACGCCGGAAGCGTCGCATACCGCTGTATCGAAAAGATAGATTTCAGGCCCCTGAAGTTCGATCCGGCCTGCTGCGATGCGGCCCCGGTGTTCGATTCTGCCAGTTCCGCCGCCGATCCAGGCGATTTCCTTATTCCGTAAAAACAGATCCGTCTGCAAATCGAAAGCAGACGCGATGAAACTTCCCGCGTCGATCCGGGCCTCGCGGCCTACTACAATCCCGTTCGGATTCACCAGAACCACTTGTCCATTCGCCTCAAGTCGTCCCATCAACAAACTTGGATCCGCGCTCATAACCCGATTCAGGGCGACCGCATCCCTGTGCGGCTGAAGAAAGCGCGCCGTCTCATTTAACCCGATCGAAAATTCTTTCCATTCCACTACAGCCTGGTCGGAGACTGCGATTTCCAATACTTCGGGACTCGCCAGCCTGCTTTCGCAAGAACCAGCAATCGCAACTGGGGATTGCGGTAAAGCCCACGCAAAACACGGAAATAGAAGAATGAGTCCGACTTTCATGCCCTCTCCAACAGAAATTTCAATATATTTATAGCGTCATTAAAAAAAAAAGAAAAGCATCGGTTGATCGATCCGATTCTCGAATCCCGAGAGGTATAAAAGCAAAAGTTTGCAAGATGGCGCAGGTTCCTGTACGATCTGGCTCTATGAATTATTTGAAGTTATACGCAATTGCCCTGGCAGCCTTCCTTTCCCTCGACTTCATCTGGCTTGGCTTCGTCGCAAAAGGATTCTATCAGGACCAAATCGGATTTTTGATGGCGCGGCAGATCCGGTGGGGAGCCGCCCTTCTTTTCTACGCGCTCTACATCGTCGGGCTCGTCGTCTTCGCGATCGCCCCCGCCATCAGGGCGCATCAAGGCGGCGCAGCCCTTCTCTATGGAGCCTTGTTCGGCCTCATCGCCTACGCAACCTACGATCTCACCAATCTCGCTACCCTCGAAGGATGGCCTGTTAAAGTCGTCGTCTACGATCTTCTTTGGGGCGCCTTTATTTCCGCTGCCGCTTGTTGGATCACCTATTGGGCTGGAACAGCTTGGAAAATCTCCCTTTAACCTTTTTGCTCGCCGCGCTCATTCTGTTACTCTACATGACTGTGTGGGCTGGATATGCCCTCATAAAGAAAAGAAGCGATCTCGCCGATCAAGCCTGGGGCCTCGGGTTTATTGTTGCCGCCTGGGTTGGCTATTTTCTCAATCCCCCCTCCTCGAGCGGCCTCCTCGTCAATCTCCTGGTCACTCTTTGGGGCCTCAGGCTCTTCATCCACATCTACCTCAAACACCGCTGCAAAGAGGAAGATTTCCGCTACCGGAAGATGAAAGAAGGATGGAAAAATCAAAGCCCTCTCAGAATCTACCTCAACGTCTTCCTTCTCCAAGGCGCGATCCTCTACGTCATCGCTTTACCCATCCTTTGGATCCACACGCATCCAGGACCCCTCTTCTGGCCGGCCGCTCTGATTTGGGCCGCTGGATTTCTCATTGAAACCGCCGGAGACCTCCAACTTCTTCGCTTCCAGCGGAACCCGGAAAATCGGGGCCATCTCCTGCAAAAAGGGCTCTGGAGCTATTCGCGCCATCCGAACTACCTCGGAGAGCTGATCCAGTGGTGGGCGATTTGGGGCTTAACGCTACTGCTCCCGCACAGCTGGATCTTTTGCATCAGCCCCCTGCTGCTCACCTACCTCATCCTCCGCGTGTCAGGCATCGCCCCGCTCGAACAGAAGATGCAAAGCCACCCCGATTTCGCAGCCTACGCGAAGAATACGCCTCCTCTAATCCCCCGATCCCTCGCAAACGGAACGATCTACACTCTCTCCTGGTTCCTGATCGTCTTTTATGGAGCCCAAGGCTCTTTCTGGATCCCGCTCGCCACCCTGCTCGCTGCAGCAAGCCTGCAAATCCGGCTATTCCAGAAATCCGATCCCGTGAGCTTTTCCCTTTTTATCCCTTTGGCCCTCTACGGATTTCTCCTTGGCCTTCTGCAGGAAACTCTTTTCATCCGCTTCGACCTTCTCCACTACCCCGAGCAAGGATTCTTCCCTCCATTCTGGCTCCTGTCGCTCTATCTTCTTTTTTCCCTCACCCTCAACTCCTCGCTTCGCTTTCTCAACCGCTCGCTCCCCCTCTCCTTTCTCCTGGGCGGCATCGGCGCCCTCTTTTCGTATCTCTCCGGAGAAAAACTCGGCGGCGTCGCCATCCTCCTTCCGATTTCCTACCCCGCTCTCCTTTTGTCCTGGGGCCTCTACTTAACGATCCTCATCGCGCTCAATCGCCAGCTTCTCGCTTTACATAAAAAATTCACCGATCCTGCGCGGCTCGCCCAACCTCTCACGGTATTTTTCGATAAAAATTGCCCGATCTGCTCGCGCGAAATGCGCCTCCTGAAAAGCCGCACTCAGACAGGAAAAATCCGCTACGCCTGTCCAGAGTCTGATGAAGAACTGAAAAGCTTCACCGATCGATTCACCTTTTCCCAATCGATGGCGAAAATCCATGCCCTCGAAGAAGACGGAACGATCCTTACGGGAACCGACGTTCTCTCCGAGCTCTACGCCCGGACAGACCTTCCCATTCCGGCCCTCCTTCTTCAAGCGCCCGGTTTCCGCACCCTCTTCAAAATCGCCTATGCAATTTGGGCTAAATTGAGGAAAATGAATTAAGCACGGGAATTGAAACTTGCCGGTCTACCCCGCTCATGTCCGATTCGAGCGCATCCCACCTGCTTAAAAATGGACGCTCCCCCTTCAAAATATTTTATTGATTTTCCCATTTAACATCCCCTACTCTCATTTCTAAAAAGGCCACCCGCGTCGAGGATGCTTTTAGCTGCCTCGCTGCTTTAAAAGAAGATATGGAAAAACAACTCCCAAGCTCTCTATTTCCAAGCCGGCATACAAATAGGCGTAAAGATAAGGAAACGCGCAGAAAATCCTTTTTGCATGCCGGCGCGCTTCTATCCGCTCTGATTTCGTGCGGCTCGCTGCTAGCCAACCCAAGCGGACCATCAGTAATAGCTGGGCACGCATCTTTTGCCGAAAATTCTAAAGAACTTTCCATCTCGACGCAAGGCCGCACCATCATCGACTGGGATCGTTTTTCAATCGATGCCCATGAAATCACCCGCTTTCTCCAGGATGCACCAGTCCTAAACCGGGTCGTCGGCAAAAATCCCAGCGCGCTTTATGGCCTCCTCGAAGCGAATGGGGAAATCTACCTCCTCAATCCCCAAGGAGTGATCGTTGGCCGGGACGCTGTCATCCAGACAGCAGGCTTCATCGCTTCGACGCTCAATATCGACAACAACACGTTCCTCGCAGGCGGCCGCCTTGAATTTTACGGAGACTCCATCGCCTCGATCACTTTCGAAGGAACCCATAATGTCGTCGAAGAGGCAGGGAGGTTTTATCTCGTTTCCAATGATCTAACCCAAGTGAGCGGCACTGTCTTTGCCTCTGAAGTGCGTGTGCTTGGCGACAAGGTTCATTTAACCGAGACGGCCCGAATCGAAGCTCCCGAAGGCGAAGTCCTCATCGGGGGCGATTTTCAGGGGAAAAACGACGACATCCTGAATGCGAAAAAGAGCTGGGTCGATGCCGGCGCGCGCATTTCCGTTGACGGAACCGAAAATGGCGGACGGGTGATTATCTGGGCCGATGAATCGACCTATTTCGCAGGAAGCATTTCAGGCACTGGATTCAATGGCGGTTTTGCTGAAGTTTCGGGAAAGGAACATCTGGCTTTTTGCGGCCAAGTCGATTTGAAGGACAAAGGAGGCAGGAAGGGAAATCTACTTCTTGACCCCCAATTTATTTTGATTCAATCAGGAGGCGCCGATCCTGTTGCAGGCCAGACCTTTGGCTACATGACTGGGACCACTCAAACCATCGATGGGTCCACTCTCGCGGCGGCGATCAGCGGCTCTTCCGTAACTTTGCAGGCCAACTCAGACATCACGATCGACGACAATGTTCTTCCAGCGATGGCAGGCAACCTCACTTGCGAAGCAGGCTGCTCGATCATTTTCAATGCAGCCCGGACGGTGAATTTGAACGGAGGAACCTTTGCCGCTACCATCAATTACGATACCCCTCCAGTTGTGATGGGCGACCGAACATGCCCAGTTACAACCGTTCCTCAGTTCCTCATGAATGCAGGATCTTCGATTGTGACAAATGGCGGGGCGGTGACGATCAATCACCAGATGTACAACGGCATGAACATCGGCGAGGTGATTCTAGACAGCGCCTCCATTTCCGCCGGCCCTGCCATCATTTCCATAACCGGACATGGAGACGCCTCGGGCAATACGATTGGGATTCATATAACCAATTCCTCCTCTCTCTCAACGACAATGGACGGATCGATCCTTTTGAATGGGACGGGAGCGTTAACGGGAATCAGCAATAACTACGGCGTTTTCCTATCCAATTCATCGATCGCCGCTGTAGACGGAGCGATCAGCATCACTGGAACGGGCGGGGGATCCGGCGCAGGAATGGCAAACCGCGGCGTATATCTGCTCTCCAATACGATTCTTTCGACAGGGACTGGACCGAGCGCCGCCACGATCACAATCACGGGCTCAGGAGGGGCCGGCACCTCGGGCATCAATCGCGGAATCGAGTTCGGAGGAGGCACTCTCTCTTCGAGAGACGGAGATATTTCGCTTGTTGGGACGGGCGGGGAGGGAAATGACAGTGTGGGAGTCTTTGGCGCCTTTTCATTCACCTCATTAGGCACTGGGATGGAAGCAGCCAACATTTCCATCACAGGATCCGGGGGGCCGGCAGGGTCAGGATGCCATGGGATCCAAATGATTAACGGCCCATTCACAAGTGTAGATGGAAATATCGGATTGAATGGAACGGGAGGGGGAACCGGCGCGGCGAATATGGGCATTCTGATTTCAAACGGGATCATCCAAATCTCGGGAGCCGGAACAATCTCGGCCACCGGGCAAGGGGGGCCTGGGACGAATTTTAATATCGGGTTTCAAATTACCGGATTGTCAAACATGCAATCCACCGACGGGGATATTCTTTTGACAGGGACAAGCCTTGGCACGGGAGACGACAACTATGGGATTACTGTCACGAATACAGCTACAACGATTGCTCTTGGCGCAGGCTCAGTTACATTCAACGGAACAGGCGGAACCCCTGCCGCAGGCAATAGCAATCATGGTATTATTATTGGCCCAAGCACTGGGTTTGTCCAGGTTCAGACAGGGAGCATTTCGTTTACGGGAACTGGACAGGGGATGGGGATCGACAACTGCGGCATTGTGATGAACAATTCCAACGTTCAAACCTTTGGAACCGGTCCGGCGGCTGGAACGATTACGATGATTGGGACAGGCGGAATGGGGACGGACAATAACATAGGGATCATATGCTCTCCCCCTTTCCAGCCCCTTCAAGCCGTAGACGGAGATATTTCCCTTACAGGCACTGGACAAGGGACTGGGCAAGGAAATTATGGGATTTCAATAAGCGGAGCCGGAATTCTCTCTAGCGGCAATACGGCAGATGGCGCGAATATCACCCTGATTGGCCAGGGATCGCTTACCGGCACGAATAACAACGTCGGAATCTCGGGAGGGCCGATCGTTTCTGTTATCGGAGATATTTCCTTGACGGGCACGGGAGGCGGATCCGGAACGGGGAATCGAGGGATTTCAACACCTTCTATCCAATCGACTGGCATGGCCCCGGGCGCAGCCGGGATTACCCTGATCGGCCAAGGCTCTATCTCAGGAACAGATAGCAACACAGGGATTACCGGGGGCTCGATCACTTCCCTGTTCGGCGATATTGATCTCCAAGGAACCGGGGGCGGGTCAGGGATGGGCAATGCCGGGATCGAAACGCCCGTTATTTCCTCATCGGGAATGGGCGCAGGCGCAGCAACCATCGCATTGACTGGACAAGGAGCCGCAGGGACTGATCAAAACGTCGGAGTTCTCGTTGCAGGCAGCATTTCATCTGTCGATGGTTCCGTAGTTCTAACCGGCGCTGGCGCAGGAAGCGGAGTCAATAACGACGGGATCAGCGTATCCTCCTCAACGATTACAACAACCGGAACCGGAACGATTACACTCATCAGCCAGATGGACGACCTAACGGTCTTGATGCCTATTATGACAACCGCAGCCGATATTTCATTACTTGCCGTCAATACGGCCGCCAATATCAGTTTCTCAATGACGGGCGATATCTCTTGCGGTGGCGGCTTCATCGCTGCTGCCAACAATAACATCACAATAGATCCCGGGATTACCCACACGATATCAGGAAATGCAGTCTATATCGTTGACGAGCAAAGCGGAACGATGGCTGGGCCTGGCGTTTTCACAAATAACGGCACCATTTCAGTCCCCGCCAACCTAGCGATCTACGCGGCCAGCGGTCCGATCGAGCCTGCGGGCTTAACGCTCGGTCCCGTTCAATTTTCCTCGAATTCCCCTATGACAAATACCATTGGGATGTGGGACTTGGCGATTCCGGGGCAGATCTCCCTCAACGCTAAATACAGCACCTCTTATCAAGGCGGCGGCCCCTATGCCGGCCCAGGTTTCGGCACAACCTACCTTCCAGGGCAAGGCGTTTTTGGCAGCGAAGTCGTCTGGTATAAATATACCGGCATAGTCCCGACTCCCCCCGGGCTGCCCTTGGTGCTCCCCAGCATACAGACGGCCCTCTCCCTCATCGGCGTGAACACCCTGATCTTTCCCCCGCAAAATTATTTGCTCATCCCCTATTTTCCCTGTCCCATCCTTCCCTGCATAGAAATTTGCAGCGGAGAAGAAATTTCGCTCCATCGCTCGTCTGAAAAAGAGAAGACGAAGGGGGAAGTTGATCTCAAAAATCCCAACGACTATCCCCTCTGATTCTTAAGACTTGCCTCTCAAGGCCCGAGACCCCGCCCCAAAGAGAGGGGGGATCTCGGCTTGCCGCCCGCAGAAAATGCACCCAGGCAGCAGAAGCGGCGATAAAACTCGATGCACTCAATTCATTGAAGGAATTTGGGATGCCAAAAAGTTATAAGGTACTTTCTTAGTTTGGGGTAGCGTAGGCTTTCCCCCATCTCTGTGGTTGATTAATGATTTGTGCAACAAAGCCACTCTATTCAGGCAAAAGGATGGTGTAGGACTTTGGATGATTCAATACGTTCAGGTTCCTGCGCCGGAGCATAAAGGGCTCGTTGGGCAGCCCGAGAACATTCTGAGCATATTGGACCCAAAAGGCCTCTTCCCACCCGGGAAACTCGTTGTAGGGATGGAGGTTGAGCAAGACTTCGTCAACGACGATCATCGCTTGGCTTACGACTTGCTGGAGACAGTCTTTGTAGAAGATCCGGAAAATCGGATTGGATCCTCCTGAACCGTCGGGGAAATAAGTGCACCACTGCTCATAGAGGGAATCCTGGAACAAGGTTCCAAGAAGTGGAAATGAGCTGAAAGGGGCCCCATTGAAGAGAGCTCCAGGGGCAAAACTGTTGAGGGCCTGCATCGCCGTATAGATCCGGATGTAGCTGGCGCCGTTGATCTGCGACAGTCCATCCATGAAAAACGCCCCGGGCCCGATGAGGGGAGGCGCTGGGAAGTCGCTGTCGACGACGAGATCGACGCTCGAGCCGCTCGAGGTGATCGTCGCCGTCATCAAAGTCATGTCATGTCCGGTGATCATCTCAACAGGGCCAGCGGTTGCCACTGTGCAAGGGTCGACCAGCGTGTCGTTCCCAGCCAAGCTGGAGATCGAACCTGTCGTTGAGATGATATCGTGATTGACGGTGATATCGCGGCCTGCCTCCAGAGAAATGGCTCCGTTTGTCGACGTGATGCTGATCGGAGAGCCGTTGATGACGATATCTGTCCCTGCCTGGGCTGTGATCGTGCCCGTTCCTGAAGAAACGGCTCCTATAGTCTGATAAATCGAACTCGACCCCGTTATGAGGCCTCCGAATCCGGCGTCCAGGAGGATGTTGCCGTTGGTAGAGGTGACGTTCGCCATCAGATTCAAATTGCCGACGCCCGTATCGTCGATGTCGGCGATCAACGTGATCGGCGCGCCGGCCCCGTTCGCTAAAATGTTCGATCCTGGATTGATATTGAGGTTATCGCAAGCCAAAATCGTAATCGCCCCAGTCGTAGTAGTGACCGCTTGGTTAATGTCCACATTGGCGAAAGGGCCGATGGTCACTGAACCGGGTATCGGGTTGGTGAACCTCACGTCATTGGTTGCGGCAGCGCCTACAAGCAAAGATATGGCAGCGCCAGATGAACAACTCGTGCAAAGACTGGTCAAAGTAAGGCTTCCGCCGTTCGAAAAGTTGATCGGTTTAGCGGGCCCGGAGGGGCCAGCTTGTACCGCGAAGGCTCCGCAGGTGGAAGACGTGGCGGAAGAGGCGGTTGTAAACTGGCCGCAGCTCCCGCACAGAAGATTATGCGCAGGAACAAGAGTTTGTCCGCAAATCGCAACGAGCTGAGTTGCGTTGCCAGACCATAGTTCTCCAGCGGCAAAAGAGTGCCCAGCCTGGATATTGATCGAACCTGTAGGGGCAGCCGAATAATTATTCGGCCACTGGATATCGCCTCCTGCCCGAACGTCGATATTTGCACAAGGAGCCGTCAAAAATAGAGGCGCTCCGATTGCAAGAACGGCTCCTCCAGTCGAGGCTGCGATCAACGACCCTCCTGTATAGATCCGAGTCGTATTCAATATTCCAGAGGAAATATATCCGTCGAAAGCTCCGGTCATGGAAGCCGTTAGATTCCCCCCGACAGCAAGATTCAGATCGAGCTGCGACCCCATTTGAAAGGGGCACGTCAAATTCGCCGCGGTGAGATTTCCACCAATCGCAATGTTAGCGCTGGCGGGACTTGCGGCAACACTAGAGAGATATCCAATCCCCATAAAATTTCCCACCGCTGCCGTTGGAGTCGTTATGGTTGCATTTCCGCAGACGGAAAGATTCAGTGTGCCCGTAAGAGTCTGGGCGATTGATTGATTGGTTCCGATGAAGCAAGGTGCTGCTGACAGAGGAGAAGTATTCGACATCGATAGATTCCCCCCAATCGAAACATCCAGATTTCCCATAATTGTTTGCCCGGCAAATCCGCTTCCAGCTACGTGACAGATCGAAACAGGGCCAGAGAGATCTGCATTTCGTCCGCAGCATACGCTGATATTTCCCGACAGCGCAGCTACATTCGTTTGAGTAAATCGGCTTCCATGGCCAATCCGCGCATTGCCCTGAGCGCCAATCATCGTCAAGTCAAGCGCCGCCCGAACATCGATCTCTCCAGAAATAAATGGAATCAGCAGATTCCCTGTGCCAAAACCAGGTCCATGTCCGATCGTGACTCCGCTCGCATTTGAATTGAGTCCAGTCATGCTTAAACTGCCGCCGGAAATCACTTGGATATTCCCATCCAGGCTATCTCCGGCTCCCATTTGAGCCGATCCATGCCCGATTTTGGAGTGGGAATTCACGGGAGATCCATTGAACATGGAAATATTTCCAGCGGCATTCACGGTGATATTCGCACCCAAAGTCATGAGGCCTGGGGAAGCGACGTTAAGACGCCCGTGTCCGATTTGGGTGGCAGAATTGGCTGAGAGAAGAGATAAATTACTGCAACTAACAGCGATGCTCCCTTGGCAAAGAGTATTGGCGCTAAACCCAATTCTGCAATAACCGCTTCCAGCTCCTCCGATCAGCAAATCTCCCACAGCAGACACTTGAGTCCCTCCATTTTGAGACCCGGCTGATCCAGTAAAACCCGCTCCCCCGATCGTAATATTTCTCGCCGCCGTTAAAATCACTCGATTGGCAGCCGTTGCAACCCCATTGTTTTCTTGAATGGCGGCCCTTACATTGATATCCCGAGCGGCTGTCAGAGTGAGGGAAAAGCCCGAGGCCCAAGATACAGCGCCTGTAACCGTGATATCGCCAAGTCCCGTTCCTGCGGCTCCGGAATTCACAATGACATCGTTGGTTCCCAAACCGTTTTGCAGGGCAGTATTATTGATCGTCGCAGTCGCAGGAGAACCGTTGAATAACACTGTGTATGGGTTAGCGACGGCAGGCGGAGGTGTCGGAAGGTTGCCCGCGGCGATGTTTGCGTTCGCTGCGCCCGAAATGGTGACATCGACCGGGTCGAGAAGAAGAAGTCCGGCATGTCCAAGCAGCGAGGAACAGTTCGCATCCCCCTGAAAATCGAGGAAGTCTTTGCCGGAAACCTCGATGAACCCGCCGTCGCCTGAATTTGCTTTAGCTGAGACTGAGCCTAAAAATTGAGTGCCGTGGTCCGACCATAGGATGATGCGGCCGCCATCGCCGGCATCTGTCGCATCAGCTCGAATTGAGGCGGTCGGATGGATGTAGATCTTTTCGGCATTCTGAATTGATGGATTCGCGCCTTGATAATCGCCGCCGACAAGCACCGTTCCTCCGCCGCTCGGGCTGGAGACGTCGACAACCGCATTTTCAAAGAGGACAACCCGCTGCCCGATCAACTCGACGCGGCCCCCTTCTGCACTCAGCGTCCCCTGGACCGCGCTATCTCCGGCCGGAACCCGCAGGAAAATTTCTCCGTGCCGCTCTTCGACGCCTAACGCATCTGTCGAGCCTCTGTGATGAAAGGCAAGTTCGTAAGGGTTCCCGTCGACCTGGAAATCAACTCTGCTGGCGCGGATCACGCCCGACTGATCAAAAAATGCGCCGACCTCATTCGATTTGACGTAGATGCCTTGAACTCCATTTGGAGAAATCAGGACTTCAGTTCCGGCGCCAATTCTGACGGTTCCATTCTGAGCTTCTAAAAATCCATGATTTTCAATGCGGCGGCCGATCAAAACCAAATCCCCGGCCTCCGTTCTCAACGATCCTAAATTCTGTACCATCGCTTCGGAATCGCCGGAAAAACTCCACTCCTGGCTCTCTAGGAAGACCCGATCCTGCAGCTCCAATGTCGATGCGATCAAACCTCCGACATCCAGCCGAGCCTCGGCTCCGAATAAGACGCCCTGCTGGTTGATGAGGAGGACTTTTCCATTCGCCTGCAGCTGACCGAAAATCCGGCTCGGCTGATCGCCCAAGACGCGGTTCATCACGCAGCTTGCAGCATCGGGCTGCAGAAAGGAAACTTTCTCATTCTCCTCGATTGAAAATTCCTGCCAGTTGAGGATGCTCTCCTTGCTCACCAGGATCTCCATCGTCTCTTTCGAAGAGATCTGGAGATCGGCCTTGCCGCTGCCAACCTCTAATCCAGAGGGCAAAGCTTCGAGGAGAGATGCTGCCAGAAGGAAAAGAGGAATGCGCAAATTTTTCATCTAGCTTACTCATGATATATCTGCACGTTAAGGCAATTAAAATTTTATTGCAACGAACTGAAAGCCCCCGTTCTGAACTTAAAGCGCACACTCCAAAAGGCAAGCGCGTCGGAGATGACTGATTTGGCAACCCTTGTGCTGCGTATTTGACTTCAGGTGAATAAGAGATCGTCTCTAACCATGGACCGTTTGAAATTCTTTTTTCTCTTCCGACCGGGGCGCCTTCAATAGAGTCAAAGAAACTAGCACAACTTTTTGATCCTTTGATACGTGGTATGTTTTCCCGTATTCAAGCATCGCTATCAAATGGCCGTCCTGCAAAAGGCCGTATGCTTCATTCAACTGGCAGTTCTCTTTACCCACCTCCACAACCGCGCTTCGGTAAATTTCACCGACCGTTTCAAAGGTCACATCGTTTCTAGACGCTCCTATTGAAACATTGAAGGACTTCGGATGGGCGTCGTTTAGGTTCCCGGAATGAAAGATAAGTTTTCCGGTTCGTTTAAAATCATCAACTGCACCCTGAACGATCATTCGCTGAGCATTGTTTGATACTGCGGCCATATAGACTCTCCCTCTGGTTAAAAAATTCCGAATTTGGGCGCAAACAATCTCATCAACCTATCCTTTTAAGCAAGAAGAAACTGCACGATCCGCCTGTCGTATAAGAATTTTCCGCTGGCCTATTTGAAGGCAAAAAAAAGAAACCGCGGCATCACTCCGAAGGGGTGTAGGCGTCCCTAACGCCGAAGTCCATCCATACGCGACACACGCAGGTGTGCCCACGCCTCAAAAAACATGCGTTTTTGGGGACCCCGAGTGTTGCTCAAGTCTCAAAATAAAATAGGCCTTGCCAGTGGCAA
>CAYPZU010000017.1:0-34810 GCA_964415395.1 uncultured bacterium | reverse complement strand
AACTCACGACCCTCACGTTGGCAACGTGATGCTCTACCACTGAGCTACGCCCGCATAGTTAGTTGTGCCACGGCAGAAGCCGAAGCGACTTAAAGGCTAACAATATAGGGTTTTGGATATTTTTTGAGCAAGCGATTCTGTTTTGCGCCCCTGGAATTTGCCTGTGCAGGAATTCTTTTAGCGCGTTCGAGCCTGTCCGAGCTTGCTTTTATTGCCGAATTTTAATTCCATCTTTGGAGCGATTGTTTTCGATAAAATTTTTTTGGTTGCGCTGGTTAATGGAAATCTGTAAAAACAAATCTTCGGACCAATGTGGATTGCCTATGTTGAACTTTCGCAAACTGAAACAAGATTTCTCTTCAGCGATCCTGAAGGAGGGGCGCCAGCTCTTCGAAAAGAACAAGATCGTCGCAGCGAAAATCTTGAAGGTGGATAACGAGACCATCCGGTTCAGCAGCCGCATCCTCGGCAACTACGAAAACACATATGAAAGCGAAATCGAAGTGGATCGCTTCGAATCCCAGGCCGTCCACACCAATTGCGACTGCCCCAGCCGTTTCGACTGCCAGCATTTGGCCGCGCTCATTTATTTTCTCGAAGAGAAAATGGATGCGCTCCTGATCGAATATTCGAAAGAGGCCGATTTTTCGAAAGAGCAAAAGCAGGAGCTGATCGAAGCGATTAAAGAAGCGGAGACGAAAGAAGTTGTCAAGCAGGACGCCCGCTACCAAAAGCAGGTGCTGCAGGAATATGTCGCATCTTCCGATGTCCTTTCCCATTCGCCTTTCTTTCTGCCTCAAGAGGAAAGTTCGCTCGCCCAGGCGGAACTGGCTGTGATTTTCAATCCCCAGTCGCTGCAGCAGGGCGAGAAAAAAGTTGAGTTCCAGCTCGCGCTGCGCCTTCCCTTCCGTTCGAAGCCGCTCCAGATTTCCCAGCTCAAAGGTTTTCTTGAAGCGGTGCGGTATGAAGAGCCCCTTTTCGTCGGCGGCAGAAGGCTGTTTTTCTCGCTGAAGAGTTTTGATGAGATCGGGGGAGGGCTTCTCCAGATGATCCTCGATCATGCGCGGATGCAGGACGCGACCCAGAACGAGCGGGCGCAGAGAATCGCGCAGCTCGATCCCGAGACCTTTGGGGTGATGCTCGCCAGGACGCATGAGATCGCGCTCAAGCTCGCGGGGCCCAGAGGATTCAAGGATCTCGACGAAGAGCTGCCGATGCTGCCCGGTCTTTATCTGGGCACTCTCGAAACGCCGCTCCGCTACGCGCCCCATCCGGTGGCGTTTCGGTTCCAGCTCGAATATCTCGAGCCGCCGGCTGCAAAGATTCTCTTCAAGCCGAAGCTGATGGCGGGAGAGCACGATCTGAATGTGGAAGACGCGACGCTGTTCGAATGCGCGCATCCCGGCATGCTCTATCAGGACACATACTACCGGTTCCCTCCGCATATCAAGCGGACCCACCTGGTCAATTTGTCTTCGATCCGCGACATGACGGTTCCAGAGCCTCTCTTCGGGACGTTTGTCGAAAATGCGCTGCCCGAGCTGAAGCGTTTCGCCGATGTAACGAACCTCGATATCATCGAGCGTTTCGTGACGCTGCCGTTCGCAGGGAAACTCGGGGCCCGATGCCACCTTTCCTATCTCGACGGAGAGCTGGAAGCCGCCCTCTTCTTCTCTTACGATGGGCAGGAAGTCCCTTCGGTCGCCTCGAAACTCACCTACGACAATATCAAGACGTTCGCCACGGAACAGGGGATTTTGGCCCGGAACCTGGTGGAAGAGCGGCAGATCGTCGAAGATCTCTTCCAGGACTTTTTATTCAATCCCCAGTCGGGAACGTATCTGGCCAAGACCGAGAAGAAGATCGTCGAGTTCATGACCGGCGTCATTCCGCGCAACCAGAACAAAGTGCAGTTCGAGTGTCCGCAGAACCTGCTCGACCAGTTCATCTACGATGGGACGACCTTCAAGCTCTGCCTCGACGCGAGCGACACGGTTGGCTATTACGAGATCGACCTCAAGGTCAACGGAGCGCTCCGCGGCGTCAAGCTGGAGCTGCTCTGGGAATGCCTCGCGGCGAAGCGTTCCTATCTGGAGCTGGACGCAAAACGAGCGAAAGAAGCTGTCGCCCGCTTTTCAAAGATCCTTGTCCTCGATCTCGACCGGATTTCGAAGCTGGTTCAGCTCTTCGACGAACTGGGCATCAAAAAGCTCGACGACCACAAAGAGCAGAAGCCGCTTTGGAATCTGGCGACGATCGATCCGAGAGCGTTCGACGGGCTTCCTGTCGAGTTCTCGATGTCGCCCAAACTCCTCCAGATCCGCAGCCAGATGCTCGGAGAAACCGTTCTCGAGCCGTCTCCGATCCCGAAAGATCTGCGCGCCGATTTACGGCCTTACCAGGCCGAAGGGGTACATTGGCTGGAGCGGCTCCGGATGATGTTCCTGAACGGAATTCTCGCCGACGACATGGGCCTTGGAAAAACGGTTCAGGCGATCTCGGCGATCACCCAGAACTACAACAAAAACAAAGACGCCCGCTCGCTCATCGTGTGCCCCACTTCGCTCCTCTACAACTGGAAAGAAGAGCTGCATAAGTTCAATCCGAAGCTGAAAGCGATGGTGATCGACGGCATCCCGAACCAGAGGAAAAAACTACTGGGCAAAATCAGCGAATACGATGTGGTTATCACTTCGTACACGCTGCTGCAGAAGGATATCGAAACGTACAGCCAGCACCCGTTCAGCTACGCGATTCTCGACGAGGCGCAGCACATCAAGAACCGCGGCACCCGCAACGCCAAGTCGGTCAAGATGATCCAGGCGGCTCACCGGCTGATCCTCACCGGAACGCCGATCGAGAACTCGCTCGACGAACTGTGGAGTCTGATGGACTTCCTCATGCCGGGCTTTCTCAGCACCTACGACCGGTTTGTCGAGAAATACATCCGCGTTTCAGGCGCCCAGCACGCGCAGAACATCGAGTATCTCAAGAAGAAAGTATCTCCGTTCATCCTGCGCCGCATGAAGAGCGATGTGCTCAAAGATCTGCCTCCTGTTTCGGAAATCGTCTACCACTGCCAACTCTCCGACGTGCAGATGGAGCTGTACAAATCGTACGCCGCCTCCGCCCGCGACGAACTGGTCAAGCTGGTCGAGCGCGACGGATTCGACAAAGTGCAAATCCACGTCCTCGCGACGCTCACCCGCCTCAAGCAGATTTGCTGCCATCCTGCGATCTTCGCCAAGGAGAAAGCGGAAATGGGCGATTCGTCGAAATACGACATGCTCCTCGAGCTGCTCCAGACGCTTGTCGAGAGCAACCACAAAACGGTCATCTTCAGCCAGTACACACGGATGCTCCAGATCATGCGCGAAGATTTCGAGCAGCGCGGCATCTCGTTCTCCTATCTCGACGGCACGACGAAAAACCGCCTCGAGATCGTCAAGGAGTTCAACGAGAATCCCCGCATCCCTGTCTTCCTCGTTTCGCTGAAAGCGGGCGGCACAGGGCTTAACCTCGTTGGCGCCGACACGGTGATCCACTACGACATGTGGTGGAACCCCGCTGTTGAGAATCAAGCGACCGACCGCGTCCACCGCATCGGACAGAAAAATTCAGTCTCCTCTTACAAGCTCATCACATTGAATACCATTGAGGAGAAGATTGTCGAGATGCAGCGCCGCAAAAAAGGATTGGTCAAGAAAGTGGTGAGCTGCGATGATGAGGCAATTGCCAAATTGACTTGGGAAGATGTTCTAGAACTCCTCCAAACCTAGAAGACTATGCAGCAATCTACCGCCGATCAAATCCTAAAAACCCTAAGTGATGTCCGCTCCATCCTGCAGAAAAAATTCAACCGCTTGTCGGGGATTTTTTCGAGCGACATCGGGATCGACTTGGGAACGGCGAATACGCTCGTCTACGTCAGAGGCAAAGGAATCGTACTTGCAGAACCTTCGGTCGTAGCGGTTGATTCTCTCACTAACGAAGTTCTCGCTGTCGGCCATAAAGCCAAAGCGATGCTCGGCAAAACCCCGCGCAAAATCCATGCGGTCCGTCCGATGAAAGACGGCGTCATCGCCGATTTCGAGATCGCCGAAGGGATGCTCAAAGCCCTCATCAAACGGGTCACTCCCGCAAGAAGCCTGTTCCGCCCCCGCATCCTGATCGCCGTCCCCTCGGGGATTACCGGCGTGGAAAAGCGGGCTGTCGAAGACTCTGCGCTCCATGCAGGCGCTCAGGAAGTCGTCCTGATCGAAGAGCCCATGGCTGCGGCCATCGGCGTCGACCTGCCCGTCCATGAGCCCTCAGGGAACATGATCATCGACATCGGCGGCGGTACGACGGAAATCGCCATCATCTCCCTCGGCGGCATTGTCGAATCCCGCTCGCTTCGGATCGCCGGGGACGAGTTCGACGACTGCATCATGAATTACATGCGCCGCACCTACAACCTGATGATCGGCCCCCGTACGGCTGAAGAAATCAAAATGACCATCGGCTCCGCCTATCCGCTCGGAAACAACGAGCTGGAAATGGAAGTGCGCGGCCGCGACCAGGTCGCCGGCCTCCCGATCACCAAGAGAATCAACTCGGTGGAAATCCGCGAATGCCTGGCGGAACCCATTCAGCAAATCATTGAGAGCGTGAAACTTACGCTTGAAAAATGCCCTCCTGAACTTGCGGCGGATCTTGTCGAGCGCGGCATGGTGCTTGCAGGCGGGGGAGCCCTCATGAAGGGGCTCGACAAAGCCCTCATCAAAGAGACCGGCCTTCCAGTCTTCGTCGCCCCCAATCCGCTTCTCGCCGTCTGTCTCGGCACGGGCAAGGCGTTGGAATACCTCGACAAATTCAAAAAGAAAAAACCTCTCTAGGCCGACTGGCTGCGCCTTCGACAAATCGACTCTCCTCGCTCCCCTTGCTCTTCAAGCTATGAACCTATCTTAATAAATCTGATTCCGCGATCTTTGAGCGCTTTTTGGCACATTTTCTTGCTCAATTCGGCGTCTACCCTTTGGGTATGCCGCCTCCTTCACTTCGAAAATCTGCTCAAAAAGCATCTCAAATCTCATCGAAAATCTTTACTAAGATAGGTTCGTTGGTGTCGCTCGGTCGAGACGCAAAGCTTCGATTTCTCTTTGGCTCGCTCAGCCGGGATTGTGGCTGCGCCTTCGATAATCGATTAATATAAATTAATTTGAGTTTTGATTTAGGTTGTCGTTCTTTATAATCTATGTCTTTTGATTATGGATTATATGAAAAACGTTAAATTTGCTCCTTTTTGTTTTCTTCTTTCAGGATGCGCGACCATTATGACGGGAACGACGCAGACCATCAGCATCAACAGCACACCATCGAATGCGAACGTCTGGGTCGACGGGATTTACGTTGGCGCAAGCCCGATTTCCGTGAATATGAAACGGGATAAAAGCCATGTCGTGCGCGTCGAGCTGGAAGGGTATCAGCCGTGCGAGATGGTCTTGAATAAAGAACTCAACGAGTGGGTGTTTGGAAACATCATTTTCGGACACTTCATCGGTCTTGCCGTCGATGCGATTTCAGGGAGCATTTATAAACTGACTCCGGAGCAGGCGAATATGCGGCTAGAGCAAAACGTCGCCTATTCCAGCAAGACGGAAGACTCGTATGTAGCAGTCGTTCTCCAGGCAGATCCTTCCTGGGAAAAAATCGGCAGCCTGGTTGCTGCCAGATAAGGTTTTATTCAAGTCTGCCGAGGCCTTTGGAGCGGCTGTGCTCGAAGGCGGCGAAGAAAAGGTAGATCGATCCGGCGAGGTAGAGGATGTTGAGAGCGAGGCTCGCCCAAAAGTAATGGACGGGGAAAGCCCCTGTGGCGAGGATGGAGCGCATTCCCTCGAAAATGTAGGTCGTGGGCAGACACCACGAAATCGTCTGGGCCCACGCGGGAAGAACGTCGATCGGGTAGAATACCGCGCTGAATGGGGCGAACACATAGGCGATCATCCAGGCGATCATCTCGATCCGGTGGCCCCAGATAATGATGGCGCTCGAAGAGAGGAACGAGAGGGTCCACCCGAAGACGAGCAGGAGCGCGGCGAAGGGGAGGAAGGCCCAGCCGAGCTGGAAGACGTTCAGCGAATAGAGGATGTAGACGACGAGCCCGCCGAAGCAAATGGTTACGATGAGTTTGCAGAGGCAGAGAAGGATCAATCCTGCGATCCATTCAGAGATCTTGAGCGGCGTCGAAAAGAGATTCGAGAGATTCCGATGCCAAAACTCCTGCAGCAGATTCGAAGAGATGTCGATCGACCCGCGCCAGGCGACCTGCCAGAAAATAAGGCCTGTCATCAGCATCAGCGGCAGGTTGTCGACCGTGCTGTGGGACTGGATCCAGACGGAGGTGAGTCCCCAGAGGAGGATGTCGACGAGGGGCCAATAGAAGAGATCGGAGAGGGAAAGAAGCCCTTTTTTCAGCACGTAGAGATAGCGGAGAAACACCCCGTAGATGCGATGCCACTTCATTTTTTCTTTCTCTCCGCGATTTGCCGGAAATAGTCGTCGAGCGAAGGCTCCTGGATCCGGATTCCAGCATAGACGATCCCGTCCTGCATCAATTGATTCAAGAAAGCGGGGATCTCTTTCTCTTCCAGTTTCACTTTGATGACGCGGTGATCGACCTCAAAGGGATATCCCAACTTTTCAGCGAGCGCAGAGATTCTTTTCATTCCGTCGGCGATCGTAAGCTGCAGCTCGAAGGAGGAGATTTTTCGGGCCAGATTCTTCGGCAGGTCGTCTGCGATGATTTTTCCTTCTTTCAGAAAGATGGTCCGGTCGCACAGTTCCATCACCTCTTCCATTTTGTGGGAGGTGAAGAGGATCGAGAGACCCCGTTTCTCCCGTTCTTCAAGCAGAAATTTGCAGACGTCGAGCGACACGTCGGGATCGAGAGAGGCGGTCGGTTCGTCGAGGAGCACCACGTCAGGGTCGGTGAAGAACGCTTTGACGAGCATAAGCCTTGTGATCTGCCCCGCAGAAAGCGAAGAGACGGGCTTCTTCCGCTTGTCCCAAATGCCGAACCGCTCAAGAAGGGGGGCCGACTTTTCTTCGATCTTCTCTACGCCGTAAAGATGGCCGAAAAAGCTTAAATTTTCCTCGATCGTGAGCAGGTAGGGCAGACTGGTGTAGGTGCTGGCAAACGAGACTTTCTGGAGGATTTCGGAGCGGCTTTTTTCAAAGTCTTTTCCGAAGTAGAAGATCCCTCCCGAGGTGGGCGTCAGGATGCCGAGAAGCATCTGGATGGTCGTCGTCTTTCCCGATCCGTTCGGGCCGAGGAGGCCCAGAATCTCCCCTTTTTTCAATTCAAACGAGATCTCGTCGACCGCTACAAACGGCTTCTTTTTCCCGTAGACCTTTTTCAGTTTCTGTACGCTCAGCGCCGTCTTCATAGCAAAAAAGGATATCTCTCTGCCTTATTTTCTAGAAATATCGAAATGCACTATGATTGTTTCACATGCAAACAAATGTGCCTTTGGACCGCTGGACCTCGAATCGCCGCCTGATCGAATGGATCGGGGAGGCGAATGCTCTCTGCCGTCCTGCGCGGATCCACCTGTGCGACGGCTCGCAGGAAGAATACGACCGGATCGCAGCAGCTTTGGTTCAGGCTGGAACTCTGGTTCCCCTCAACCCAAATAAGCGGCCGCGCAGTTTTTGGTGCCATTCCCATCCCGACGACGTCGCCCGGGTCGAGGAAAATACCTTCATCTGCTCCAAGCGGAAAGAAGACGCCGGACCTACGAACAACTGGCTCGATCCAGAGGAGATGCGGCAGCGGCTCAAAGCTCTTTTCCAGGGATGCATGGAGGGGCGGACGATGTATGCCGTTCCATATTGCATGGGCCCTTTAAGTTCCGGTCTTTCGCGGGTCGGCGTCGAGATCACCGATTCGCCCTACGTCGTCCTGAACATGCACCTCATGACCCGGATGGGAAAACCCGCCCTCGATCATTTGGGCCATGAGCCGTTCATTCCGGGACTCCATTCGGTCGGCGCGCCGCTCAAAGAAGGGCAGAAAGACGTTCCGTGGCCCTGCAATCCCGAAAAAAGGTACATCGTCCATTTCCCCGAAGAGCGGTCGATCTGGTCTTTCGGAAGCGGCTACGGCGGCAACGCGCTCCTGGGCAAGAAGTGCTTCGCGCTGCGGATCGCTTCGGCCATGGGCCGCGATGAAAAATGGCTTGCCGAGCATATGCTCATTCTCGGCATCACCAATCCGAAAGGGGAAAAGAAATACATCGCCGCCGCGTTCCCGAGCGCCTGCGGCACGACGAATCTGGCCATGATGACCCCCACTCTTCCCGGCTGGAAAGTAGAATGCGTGGGAGACGATATCGCCTGGATGCGCTTCGGCGCGGACGGCAGGCTCTATGCGATCAACCCCGAAGCCGGCTATTTCGGCGTCGCCCCGGGCACCTCGCCCAAGACAAATCCCAACGCCATGAAAACGATCGCCCACGACGCGCTCTTCACAAACGTCGCGCTGACGGCTGAAAAGGACGTTTGGTGGGAAAATATCGACGGTCCACCCCCTCCAGGGTTGATCTCGTGGCTTGGAACTCCCTGGGATCCCCAATCGGGCAAGCCGGCCGCGCACCCGAATTCCCGCTTCACGGTTGCCGCCAAGCAGAACCCGATGTACGATCCGTCTGCGGAAGATCCGAAGGGCGTCCCCATCTCCGCAATTATTTTCGGAGGACGCAGATCATCCGTCATTCCGCTTGTGTTCGAGTCGTTCAACTGGCAGCACGGCGTCTTTTTAGGCGCGAGCGTCTCCTCCGAGACGACCGCCGCGGCCAAAGGCGAAACCGGCAAGCTGCGCCACGATCCGTTCGCCATGCTCCCGTTCTGCGGCTACAACATGGGAGATTATTTCGCCCACTGGCTTGAGATGGGCAAACTCTCTTCGCGGCTTCCGCGGATCTACTACGTCAACTGGTTCAATAAAGACGCTGCGGGCAAATTCCTCTGGCCCGGCTTTGGCGAGAACTGCCGGATCCTCAAGTGGATTTTCGAGCGCACTTCGAACGAAGCTCCCGCTCAAAAGACGCCGATCGGCTATCTTCCCACGCAGCTCGATCTCTCCGGCCTCTCTTCGATCGACCTGGAAAAGCTGCTCGCAATCGACTGCCAAGCCTGGCTGAAAGAAGCGGATGAACTCGCTTCCTACTTCACCCTTTTCGGCTCCCATATGCCCCAGCCGCTTCTCGATGAACTCGAAAGCCTCCGCCATCGCCTTAAGGATTCCTGATGCGCCTCCTGATTCAGCGCGTCAAGCAAGCGCAAGTCGACGTCGAGGGGAAAACGATTGGCTCGATCGGCGCTGGCGCCCTCGTCTTTCTCGGGATCACCCATACCGACGCCTCCGCGCAATCGACCTATCTCGCCTCGAAACTTCTCAACCTGCGGATGTTCCACGATGCCGAGCAAAAGATGAACCTGTCGCTTCTCGACACCCGCGGATCGATCCTCATCGTTTCGCAGTTCACGCTCTACGCCGACTGCTCTGAAGGGCGCCGTCCCTCCTTCACTCCCGCCGCGCCGCCCGCTCTCGCGGAGCCTCTCTACAACCACTTCGTCGCCGAAGTGCGCAAATCGAATCTCTCTGTCGCCACCGGCTCCTTTGGAGCCAATATGCAAGTATCTCTTCTCAACGACGGCCCCGTCACCTTCCTCATCGATTCCAAATCCTAACCTCGTAAAATTTTTTTTGTTCACGAAAATCTACTCAATCTTTATAAGTTGGCGGCGAATTTTTAATGGAAGGGCGATGACTGCTCCAGCCGTCTATTTAAAACCGTTTACTTCGGGAAATGGTCATACAGAAAAAGAAGTGTTTCGTGACGATTTCCCTCGGATAATAAGAGACGCCAAAATCGATGGAGTACCTTTTCTAAAGGTGATCTCCCCCCAACAGTCTTTTTTGCGGACTTTCTTTGAGAGAGAAATGGTTGTGTTAGGCTATTTTTCAAGTAGTGGGTGGTGGGTTCAGGCGCCAAATAAAGATGGCAAAGTGTTTCGCATCTATTTCCCTTGTTGGTCGCGCCGCTCGGTTCTCGCTCCGATGGATCGAATCTGGAATCATTTAAGCTCCAAAGCTCTTCATATTTTCAAAATCATCGACTCTTGCGGGAGGGAGAAACTACTCAGAGACAGTAAGGGAAGGCGTTACGTTCTGGTTCGGGCTAATGAAGGATATGTTCCGGTACGTCATGGAACTGATCCCGATCCAAGATTAAAGAATTGGATCAGCACTACCCCTAATGTTCGAATCGTCTATGATTCAGCGCGGTACAGACATCCGGCAATCGAAGGACTTGATTATTCGAGTCATGGGTTCCGTCTTTATGGAAAAAGCTGGTGGCCGATACTAAATGGCCTCTATGCCCCGACGTATAAAAGGGTGAAATTCGCTTGCGATGAGAACTACGATGTAGAGGCTCAGCCTAACAAGCGGATTGAAATCGCTGCTTTAGCGGGGATTGTCCTTGGTGTTGCTATCCACGCGGCATCAGTTGGCGCGAGCGGTGTGATGATTGCCAGAGCAGCTGCAAGAGATCTTGTTCGTCCACCTCTTGACCGGGCCCCTATTGAATTCAATCCCCTTCAATTTGCAGCTGATAATGCCCCATTTGTATTGCAGGGCGCAAATGCGGGGCAACAGCCCGCCCAACAAGCTGTCCATCTCCATATGATGCAGCAAGATCGAATGAAGGGGATGCAAAAATCCAGATTCGAAGCTCAATTTGAAACTTTGGAAATCTTAAAATATCAGGATAGTTTGGATTTGGGAAATGAGCTTATTCAGTCTTTGATCGATCAAGATTTCCCGAGGACAGAAAGGCTTTTTAGGGAAAATCCTCAGATATTGAAGGTGGAGCATAGAGGCCTTGTTGTAATTCAAGCAGCTATTCGGAAAAATCACGCAGCTATCCGTTTATGCCTAGCTGACGGGCTCATCTCTGATGAAGATCGGTCGGGAGCTCTTCTGATTTGTACGGAACTGAAGGATTTGGTCGGCGTCCAGATGTTAAGCGTTGGAGATGTCCGGTTTCTCCCAGAGCAATTAGATGTTATGCTGATCATGGCCTCTAGAAAAGGAGCTCGCTCCATTTTAAGAGAATTGCTGAGAAAGGCTCCGAATCCTGATGGACGGGGCAAAGCTGTTATAGAAGCGGTAAAGTCTGACTCCCTAGATATGGTCAATGATTTGTTGGAAGGAAACCCGGACGTTTCAGATGAGCACCATGGGCAGGCGGTAGTGTTGGCAGCAAGAAAGGATCTGGCACTTTTAACAAGGCTTCTCGACTTTCGACCTGTCAATCAGGAAATAAGAGGGGAAGCAGTGATCGAGGCTGTTAAAGCAGGAAATGTTCCTAATCGCAGGCTTATTTTGGAAAAAGGGCCGATATTGCTTGAACACCGTATTCAAGCGGAAAGGTTTCTTTTAGAGCATCGTGCTCATGAGCAGCAAATCCAAGAAGCAGCTCTTGAGTTATAGGGGGGGGCAGTGGTTTCTATCGCAGTTGCTTTAAGAAGCGCCCGTTCACTTCCTGAATTGCAAGCGATCGCAGAGAGATGTAGAACCAAGATTACCTTTTTTGGCACTCCTTTGCTATTCGCAGATCAGTATAACGGCTATCTATCTTCGAATACTTTGGCTAAAAAACTAATCGAATTTTCTGCGTCGGTTCAGATTTGGGATCAGCAAACCAGAGACCAATTCAGAGCTGTATCGAGAGAAATCGATCGTCTCAATCTGGCGATGGAACAAATCCAGGGGGCTGCCTCTTTAGTTACCCGGATTTTTATCGCCGTCAGAAAATTCTTCTGCCGGGAAAAAAGGGTCTGTTTCGCTTTTCTGAGGGAGCTCGATAGCAAAGATGTAGCAGCCAAACTAAAGCAAAGGATTCTAGCCAATTCGCCGATTGAAGAAATCCGGGGACTTCTGCAACAGCATCAGAATGTCCTTCTTGAGAAAGATTGGGCTGAGTTGTTCAAAACTGCGGCAAGAAATGGGATGCCGGAAGTTCTGCGGATATTTAATTTGTTTTGGCCCGTTCCATATGATGATTGGGGACAGGCGCTTGTCGAAGCCATTCAGATTCGTTGTTTTTCAAGTGTTCAGTTTTTAGCTGGACCAGAAGCCCGACTTCTCCCGCATACATTAACAGAAGCTTTAAAGGCGGCTGCTCGAGTCGATGATCAGAGGTTTCTCCAAGAAGTTATGAGGAATCGACCGCTATCGCCTTATGAGCGGGGAGCTGCGCTCTCGGAAGCACTAAGAGTCGGGGTTTATGAAAATGCGCGCTTTCTTCTGCAAGGGAATCCGCAGTTAGTTGAAGAGGATCGTTTTAAGGCGGCTTATCTGGCTGTCAAAGGCAGCGAACACGGAATTTTGCAGCAGGTGTTAGAGCTGGGACGATTATCGGAAGACTGTTTGGGGAGGCTAGTCAGAATAGCAAAAGATCTGGAATCGCTTCGTCTTCTCTTAAGAAATGGCCCGGTTTCTGTTGAAGACCGGGGATTTGCGGCTATCTCTGCAGCAAAAAAACGAGAGGCAGAGATTGTGGAAGTTCTTAAGGAGCAAGGCTCTTTCTTGCCTGGTGATCAAAGGCAGATCACACGCATTTTATCAGAAGATGCGATTCATCGGCAGCAAGTAGAGGCTGCAGGAATTGTTCTTTAGAGAAAAAAATCATCAAGAAAGGAGGTATATATGTCTACCGTAACATCAGCATTGTCAGGCACAGGATATAAGAAGGATTCTGTTCTATCGTCATATAGTGATCCGAAATCTGGCCAAACTTCAGCTCTATGTGGAGCTTCCCGAATGGCTGTATATACCGGGAAACCGGGATCTATTTCAGGTCTTACTGAGCGCGCAAACTCTGCATCTGTTGGCATTTCAGGATCTGCGTTAGCAGCCAGTAGATACATGGTCAAGAAGGCTCCGTTGCAAGGAAACGTTCAGAAAGGCGCTCCAGCTTTCCTGGGAGAGAACGGGTGTAAATCATCCTTATCGGCAAAGTCGATTTTTCCAGATTTAGGGGACCGTGCGAAGGTAAAATCTCGAATAGGACCAGATCGTCCTCCGTTTCCAGTTGAACCAGATTCTACTGATCGTCCTAGTCAGCCTTCTTTTTGTCCGCATAATGGTTCGGAAGATACGACAATCAGTGATATACTGGAGCATGTGGGCAACGGAGAATTTGGATCTGCGATCAGAGATGCTTTTGAAAGTCCAGCTGGCCAGGACGCAGTTCAGGGAGTTGCGGATGCAATACAAACGATTGGAAATGAAATGAACAAAGAGGATTGAGCCAATGATGGACGCTCTCGAAGCCGCGTTAAACAGTCCTCTGTTTTCTTTTGCTCTGGGCCTGTTGATTCTTGAGGGAGGGATGAGCCGAATTCAGGAGAGAAAATACTCTGTAAAAAATCTATGGAGCGTTTTCCTGCTCTCTTTTGGCCTCAGATGCATTTTGAAGGGGATTTTATAATCTTTTGGGGGCGATCTCTCAATCGCCCTTTTCGCCAGCTATGCTACGCTTTGATTCAGCATTGTCCCACTTGGGCTAGTTGTTGACATCCGGAGTTAATAAGTCGATCTCTCTCATAGTATCAGAGTTTCGTTCGAGGGCTAAATCGATCTCGGGATAGGGATCTTCATCAAAAACATCAATAAGCAATTTAAACTCAGGATTCCAGTCCAAACAAGCTCTGGGTTTAGTCTTTTTATCTTTGTTCCTTTAGAAAACCGAAGCTGAGGATCGTGTAGGTTCCCGATTCGAAATCGACGTAGATTTCGTAGAGAGCTTTTCTTTGTCCGCGCTCTTGCTGCGCTGCGATGTACTTTGCGTCATGGGCATGGAAGGCGGACCATTTCTCGGCTAAAAAATTCACGACTCTCCCTTCCGAATCGAGGAAATTGGCAAGCCGGGGGTATCGTTTTTCCCACTGTCCTTCGAGGCTGCGGGCTTCCCGGAGCTCAGTGTCGACGGAGAACTCCCAGGCGAGCAGGTTGTCTTCCGCATCCTGGAGAAGCTTGATCGAAGGGGCCATTTGATCGCGCAGACTGCTGAGTTCATCGGAGGCTGCATCGTCCTCTATGCGGATCGGCGTCAGCTTGCCAGCTTCGATCTGGTAGACGTTGGCGCTGCGGAGGAATTGGAGCCAGGGGCCTCCGTTATAGACAGCGCTGAGTTGATAAAACACTTCGGTTAGCGCGATGTTGATTGTCTGTTTGGTGATTTTGACCTGGAGTTTTCTTTGCGGGCTTTTTTGCGCCAGGTCTTTGGCCGCCTCGCCGAGGCCCGTAATGGCTCCGCGGGCTGTTCCATAATTGTCGAAAATGAGCGGTTTGTAAAGCCTCACAGGCTCGAAGCGGACAAGCCGCGCGCGGATTCCGTGAAGGCGCCGCAGCAACGCCTCGTCTGTTTCATCGGTTCTCTCCAGTTGAGCGGAGGGGATGCGCCAGTCTTTGTAGCCGGTTTCCCAGCTTAGGGAGTCGAGCTTCCGGTCGAGATCCGCAATTTGATCTGCCAGGCAGGGAGGGTGAGTGGCTGGAAAGAGCGCTCGGACAACGCTTTGAACGAGACTGGCCATAAACAATCCTTCGCTTTCAAATTTGGATAAAGATTATTTAGGCGTGCGATAAAGTCAATCAAAAATTTAGTAATTAAATAGTTATTTCTTTGTGTTTTCGTTTATTTTCTATCTCGTTAAGATAATTGCGAAATAAAATGATTTGCAATACTTCTGATTTCCAACTAATAGCCGATCGGAGAAAGGGCGAATGGCTTGTGGCTTCTGCTTCGGGCGAGCTGCGAACGGTCCGGGGCGCCTGGCAGAAAGCGTGGTTTTTGATCCGCGATTTCGCGACCTGCGGCTTTCTCCACAGGAGAACCGCTCAGGCGATCACGGCTGTTTCAAGGCGGTTCTTCGATGAAATCTGCGCTCGATGCCCCTCGCCCTTAGAAGCGTCGTCTCCTGCGATCCGGCAAAGCCGCGGGGCGATCGAAAGGCTCGCTCAGGCGATCAGGCGTCTGCCGCCCCGGCTCTGCGATCAGAAAATCGCCCGCTATATCCTCGATTTGCAGGAGTGTCCCGAAGTGGCCGAGGCCAGGCTTGCGCTCGACCGTTCGGTCCGGCCTACCCTCGTCTCGGAGGGGATCAGCGGCTCCTATCTCCTCTATAACCGCCAGGGCAGGCCGTGGGCTGTATTCAAGCCCGAGGAGCAGGAGCCGGGGATGCGCGCGAATCCGAAGGGATTCGGCGATCTGAAGCCGTTTCTCGACCGGATCCAGATTGCGCCTGGCACGAGCTTCCAAAGAGAGCGGGCGGCCTACCTTCTCGACCGCGGCCATTTTTCAGGAGTCCCTCTTACAACGGTGGCCGAAATGCCCCGCCGCTTCTTTATCCCGCAGGGAAGCGCTCCGTTTGCGAGGGGATCGTTTCAGAGATTCGTCCCCGGCTGCACCCATGCCTGGGATCACTATCAGATTCTCCCGTGGCCCCTCAGTTCCGCCGACGGCCACCGGATTCCGGTCCATGAGATCCACAAGATCGCGATCCTCGACATCCGGACGCTGAACTCTGACCGCCACCTGAAAAACTTCCTCGTCGATTCCCATTTCCAGATCCATCCGATCGACCACGGCTTCACCTTCCCGGGCAACGCGTCGAACCTCCGGTTCAACTGGATGAACTTCAACCAGTCGAAAGAGCCCTTTTCTCCGAAAGAATTGCGCTACATTGAAGAACTGGATCCCGACGCCGACATCGAACTTCTCAAAAGGGAAGCCCCCTCGCTCTCTCCCGCCTCTCTGCTCCGATGCAAGGCGGCGGCTTTGCTTCTCAAAAGATGCGCCCGCCGCGGGCTCACCGCTTTCCAGATCGGGGAGCTGATGTGCGGCCGGAGGGCGGATTTTCTTTCCAATCTCATGAACCGTTTTGTCCCGCTTCCGCTCGACCAGCCGTCCTATTTCGAAACGGCGATCTGCAGCGAGCTAAAGCCCGGCATGCCGATCGAACCGGTCCTGGACCGCCATATTGATAGATATCTGAACTTATAGATTATTTCAGGACGAGAGGGAAAACCGCCATCGTCATCTCTTGGAAGCGATAGATTATGTTGAGATATTGATCAGCTTACTCCGCTTCTTTTGTTTGAAGTAGGTGGGATTCCCAATACTCTAAGCTGGGTTGATATGTAAGATAACGGACATATGGATTATTACGTATTGGTCGCTCGTAAAGTATAGGCGAGCATCTCCTTGCTATATAGGACGTAGCATAATAGCAGGTCTCTCAAATCTATAATTTATTTGGACAGGATTTCGAGCAATCCCAACCCAATTTGGATTGATTCGCCAACCTTCAGTTCTAGTCCCTCCACGACGCTGGAACCCGTCGCACCATCTTCTGGCATTTTCTATTGAAATTCCATATTCGGCTTTGAATTGAGCATCCGAATAATAAAATTCAGAGGCTGTTCCATTCTCCATTTCATTCACTGGATAAGGTTTTGCAGACATTTGACGGTAAAACCATCCCCTGACTCTGCAAAATAATTGAGTAATACAGCGACTCTTCTCATAAAGCTTCGTCATATGCTTATAGACAATCTTAATCCGATTTTCTAAATTTCTTAAATGGACTCTTTCTTCTCTAGAAAAGTTAGGATCGAATCTCAGAATTCGATCGAGCTGGTCATAGATTAAGCCGATTGAGACTTTAAATTTCTTATGCTGGAATTCTAGGGTTACATATCGCCATCCCCAGAATGAAATCCCAGGTTTAATAGTTTGGGTCATTCTATCTAGTTCGCTAAAGGACTTGCAGGTTCGAATTGGATTCATCATTTTTTGCCCGAATTATTTC
This sequence comes from uncultured bacterium, assembly GCA_964415395.1. GTDB lineage: Bacteria > Chlamydiota > Chlamydiia > Chlamydiales > SM23-39 > CAYPZU01. The sequence continues at coordinate 17,887 of CAYPZU010000017.1, read as the reverse complement.
ACCTTTGAATTTATTGCAGGTTATATGCGTGCTTTGGGAGTGTTGTTGACTGTTGTGGATAAAGTGGTTTCTTGGTAGGGACTGTGATAAGGCAGGATATGAATAGTGTAGAAAAAAAACCAGCCAATAAAATTTGGAGAATTGTTTCGCTCTCGATACCATCATTGATAGCTATTGCTCTTATAGAACTTGTGAACGCTGAAATATATTTATATGGGCCGGTTTCGGATGGGTCAACGATGTTTATTCTGTGGAACATTTTGCAAATAATTCCAGCGTTTGTTTTTGGATATATTTCAGATAGAAACTATCGCAAACAGATGCTCGTGATCAGTCAGGCGTTAGGCTTTTTTGGTGGTATAGTATTGTTTATGGTGGGGGCTAAAACATGGGTATTGATTCTGATAGCCATGACATTTAATCCATTGCCGATTGCCCGTGCTGCTCTCCTCGATAATTTTCCTCAATTCTCAACATTAAAACTGGTAGCGGTCACGTTTCTTGCTCAAAATCTACCATGGGTGTTTTTTAAGCAATTGTCATATTTTAGTATGGATTCCTTGGTTTTGATAACGTTATTTCTTATCGCCTCAAACCTCGTATTGACTTCAGTTCTTTTCGAGGACAGAAGGGATTTAATTCATCCTAAAGCTCAGATCAATAATTCATGGGAGTTTGTGAGAAACGACGGAAGGCTGCTTTATACGTTGCTAGCATTTACACTTTCTGAAATGACTTTTTATATAATTTGGGTTTATATTGAATATTCCAAGGGAAATGCCGTTTGGTTAGATCTTACGACATTTGCAACTTTAGTCGGAATTCTCATAGTTATGCTATATACTCGGCTCCCTCATATGTCGATTATAACGTTGTTGTATAGCATTGGTTTTGCTCTTTCTTTGGTGGCGTTGCTAACTTGCGGGCTTTCAGTTTTTAGCTGTGAAGTAAGTTTGTTGAGTGCAATGAGTCATTATTCTGTGATGGGGGGGATTTATTTCCCTTTTGTTACGGATGCTGTTATAAAAATGTTCGGCCCCAATAATAAAGCCGTTGGTTCAGCAATGGTGGAATTTGGAGATACAATTGCAATATTCATTGCGCCTTTTTTTAATTTAATATTTAAGCCTTCTCCAACTGAGATCTTGTGGATTCTATTAGCTCTCTATTTATTGGCTACAGGATTCCAAAAAATGGCCGAAAGATCTCGTGTAAAGATTATAGATTAGATAGAGCCCAAAATATAAGCAAAACCATCTTCGATCAGTTCAACGTATTGATTGTTAAGGGAAATGATTCCGTGCGAAGTCAAGAGGTCTTGTTCAACGCCTTGCAATATCCCTGCTGTCATTAGGGCTATGGTCAGCTGGATTAAATTTGGATCGATATTTTCCCGTTCACCATCAAAATTTACAGGGAATCCATTCCTGATGAGCAAGAGATCATTAATTTGGAGGTCTAAATGGCAGTTGGTAGTTTCGGGGATTTGGTTTCTCAGGAAGGCTGCGTCGAATTCTCTGTCAGAAGAGGAGGCGCTTGCCAATGCTGTACGAGCCGATAGGTATTGATGATACTCTTTAGGGATGCTGGTTTTCCCTGTACATCCTACGATCAAGTTATAGCGATGTAGAATGTCTTGCAGGTTCTTGCCTTCAGGATTTTTAATATCGAAAATATCGGCGTTAATCCCTAACTTTTGAAGTTTTTCGAAAATTGCAAGACCAATTGGTCCGGCGCCAATCACTAATGATTTATCCACTTTATGATTTGCTTTTTGCAAGCTGGACATCAGTCGTTCTATAGCGGCTTGAGCAATCATTGGAGATTCGAGTTTCAGCTTGGTGCTTGTTCGAGCAACATTGATTACTGGCAGGGTCAATGCCAATGATTTCACTGCTTCATATCCGGAAGAGGTTTGTTCTATAGCTACAAGAGGGGGAAAAGAATCCAAGTGCTTTAAGATGATTTCAATGCATTTTCCACCATCGTCCAAAATAATTAATTTCTCTATTTTCTTGTCTTTTATTTTCTGAATTCTCTCTCTGATAAATTTTTCAATTAAGTCGTGAAATTCATGGTCGAATGATGCATGGGAAGAATAAGAAAAACTCTTCGGGTCGACGTCTATTCCGTCTGCAATCATTTCGTCATAAACCTCTTTGCAGGTTGAGTAGCATTTCCCGATGAGAGAAATATTCTCCGGTTTTAAGCCTAATTTATATAATGAACGAAACATCGCATGCGTGGTTTCAAGAATATGTTGGACCCCAATAATGAACACATTGTCTAGGTAAGGTCCTTGATATGAATCAGTTACGATTTCGACTAGTGGCAATTTCATGCTTGTCTCTGTTTGGTTTGTAGATATTATATTAAATATTTGACATTATTATCAATTATTAATTATAATTTAGGCCGATTTTCGAGAATATGCAGGAGTTTAAATGAATTCTGGGATAAAATACACTCACCAATATAAATCGGATCAATTTGATTTTTTTATCTGGGTTATTCAATGAAAATGAGTGGTAGAAACTCGGACTCTTTTTTCAGCTCATGCAAGCATCTAGAACCCTGGGTTGAATCTGATGTCGGCAATCTCGATTCGGTTGTCGTCTGTTGTTATCTTCAAAAGGGAGATAAGATTTTGGCCCTGCAAAGGGGGAAGCGTGATGCCCAGTATCAATTGTGGGGAATTCCCGGCGGCAAGTTAGGTTCTGAAGAGGATCCTAAAGAAGGGTTGTGCAGAGAAATTTTTGAGGAGACAGGCGCTGTCATATCTTCGGCGGATTTAACCTATCTTGGGTCTGCTTTTTCCAAGACTTCTTCTGACGGGAGATATGGATTGCATATTTATCATGCAATCTTCCCCGAGAATGATGATCTGCCTCAAGTTAATCTAAATGAACATTTGGCGTTTCGTTGGGTAAAGATAAATGAATTTGCTGAACTAAATTTACTTCATGCTCAAAGAGAGGCATTTCAGTTTGTAGTTTCTTCAGTTGTAGAAATACTTGAAAATTTTAAAATATAAGGGGCATATGCCAAGTAATAATCACGGGAGAGAACAAGAGCATTCGATTTATACAGTGATATGCGGGTCGTTTAGAAAACACCTTGGTGAAATTGCATCACTAAAAACGCTTCTTGAACAGAGGGGGATTCGTGTTCTTTCTCCTGCTGGAGCTGTAGCACAGAATCCGGACGAGGAATTCATCATTCTTGATTCTGATCCGATCCAAGTTCCTAAACTCCTTCAAGACTCTGTATTTGCGAAAATTCGTCGCTCGACTTTTGTAGTTATTGCGAATATTGATGGATATTTGGGGAAGGCGGCTTTAATGGAAATTGGTTACTCGATAGCAAACGGGATAGATGTTTATACTGTTGAGCCTGTAAACGATCCCAATTTGATGCCATATTGCCGAACTCTTTCAGATATTTTCCCTGATTTGATTATTGAAAGAAATTTGGCAGCGCAGGAAATTTAGGATTTCCTGTGGTCCTTTTTCTTTTAGAACAGTCCTCATTCCATTTATCCAGAAAGATTCAAAAATCCAGCTTTTAGAACCGGGCAGCTTCATTTTTTTGAGCTAGGGACGAAGGCAGGACGGAAAATATAAGACAGTGCAGTCACTGCTCCAAAGCCAATTTATTTAATCACGGCGCTATATTACCTAACATCCTATTTGGGATATTTAAGTCCTGCTCTGTGCCAAGATTTTATTTATTGGGAAAGGGTGATTCGTTAATTTCTCGGGCTAGTTCGCGGGATTTTTCGATGGGGTACTTTTCAATGATTTTGGCGAATTTGGAATGGGCGGCTGCGATGGGGTCGATGTTTAGGGCGTCGGCCAGGCGGAGAAGGTAGAGAAAGATGTCGGCTAGCTCGTCCTGGGCGCTTTGGAGGCGGGCAGGAGAGAGGGGCTGGTTATCGGAGAGCCAGAGAAAGACTTCAAGGAGCTCCGAGGCTTCGATGGAGAGCGCCGCAGCGAGGTTTTTCGGGGTGTTAAAACGATCCCAATCCCGCTCCTGGATGAATTGGCGGTACTTCTGCTGGAGCTCTTCGATCTCTTTCATTCGCCGGGGAAGAAATAGGCGATTTCTTTGAGAGCGTTTTCGGGTGTGTCGGAGCCGTGGACGGCGTTGTGCTGCACGTCGGTTCCAAACTCGGCGCGGATCGTGCCTGCGGAGGCTTTGTGCGGATCGGTGGTGCCGATAATCTGCCGGTTTACGGCGACGGCGTCTTCTCCTTCGAGAAGGATCGCTTCAATCGGGCCGGAGGATATGTAGGAGACGAGGTCGTTGTAGAACGGCTTGTCTTTTAAGTGGGCATAGAAGGAGCGGGCCTGTTCGGGAGAGAGCTGCATCTTTTTCTTCGCGACGATCTTGAGGGAAGTCTCTTCGTAAAAAGAGAGGATTTCCTGCTCGTGGGCAAGGGCGTCGGGCTTGATCAGCGTGAGCGTTTGCTCGATGTCAAGCTCTGGCTGGATGGAGGCCAGCGGGGTCGCGTTGCAGTCGGGGCATGCGAAGAGGGAAAAAATGGGGAGGAGAAGATGCAGCATCTGTGTTCCTTTAAGCGCGCGGGAAGATTTCGTTCGGTTTGAAGAAGAAAGCAATTTCCGTTTTGGCGTTTGCGAGGCTGTCGGAGCCGTGGACGGCGTTCCGGTCGATGCTGGTTGCGAAATCGGCGCGGATGGTGCCTGCAGCGGCTTTGGATGGGTCGGTGGCGCCCATGATCTGGCGGTTGCGGGCGACTGCGTTTTCGCCTTCGAGAACCATGACGAGAACGGGGCCGGAGACCATGAACTCGACGAGTTCTTTGAAGAAGGGACGCTCTTTATGCACGGCGTAGAAGCCTTGCGCCTGTTCCTGGCTGAGGTGGAGCATTTTTGCGGCGACGATGCAGAGGCCTTCTTTTTCGAAGTACTCGATGATGTTGCCGATCATGTTTTGGCCGACGGCATCAGGTTTGATGATCGAGAGGGTTTGCTCCAGAGTTTGGGTCGTAACTTGGGACATGAGGTTCTCCATAATTCAAATTGAAGAGCCATTGTAGATGAGAGACCAATAAATCTCACGAAGTTCTGTTCTAATTTGACTGAATTTCTTTAGAATCGGTCCTTCACGAGAGGCTAAGATGGTGTACGGCGATTATCCAGATCTGTCAGGGGTAAAAAAAGTTTTGGTTGTCAAGCTGAGGCAGCTGGGCGATGTTCTTTTGACGGGGCCGGTCTTCTCGTGTCTGAGGCGGGCTTTGCCTGAGGCGAAGATCGATGCGTATGTCTATGAGGAGGCGATCCCTATGCTCAAGGGGCATCCGGGCGTAGACGGGTTTTTGGCCTATGACCGGAAATGGAAGAAGCTTGGGTTTTGGGGCCGGCTGGGCAACGAGCGGGAGCTTCTCGGCCGGATCCGGGGCGGGGGGTATGACCTGGTCATCAACCTGACTGAGGGGGACCGCGGGGTTGCGGCGGCGTGGTGGTCGGGAGCCCGGTTGAAGGTCGGGTTCGCTCCAAAGGGGCGGTGGCAAAAGAAGATTTTAACGCATATTGCGAAGCATTGTCCGACGGTCAGGCATACGGTGGAAAAAAATCTGGATGTGCTGCGAAGGATCGGGATTTTCCCGGGGACGGAGGAGCGGGATCTTTTCCTGGCGGTGCCGGAAGGGGAGGCGCTGGCGATGAAAGAGCGGGTGGGGAGCGATAAATTCGTCTTGATCCATCCGACATCGCGGTGGCGGTTCAAGTGCTGGCCCGCGGAGAAGATGCGGGAGCTGGCGGAGCGGCTGATCGCCAAGGGGAAAAGGGTGGTCTTCACGTCGGGGCCCGATCCGGACGAGCGGGCGATGGTGGAAGAGATTGCAAAAGGGCTGAACGTGGTGAATCTGGCAGGGGCGATTTCGCTTCAGGAATTGGCGGCGCTGATCCGGGCGTGCGAGTTCATGGTTTGCGTCGACTCGGTGCCCTTTCACATGGCGAGCGCGTTTAAGAAAAGCGTTGTAGCGGTTTGGGGGCCGACGTCGGAAGTGGCTTGGGGTCCCTGGCGCAATCCGAACGCGCGGATTGTCGCGCAGAATTATTCCTGCAGGCCGTGTTATCAGGATGGGTGCGGGGGAAGCAAGCTGAGCGATTGCCTTTATACTCTGCCGGTCGAAAAGGTGTGGAAGGCGATCGAGAGTTTAGAAGAGAGCCATCGGGCGAAGATGGCTCTTTTCTCCCGTTCCGGAATCAGAGAGTATCAGGATTGGTGAGGGGCTAATACCCGGACGTTGAACGGAATTTCGAAACCGAACAGTTCATCGGGGAGCATCCGCTGTTCCATCATTGTTTTCGGGAATGCGGCATAAGGGATGAGTTTGAGCATCGCCTGGTTCGCCTCGCCGCCCCACTGAGAGTCGTCTCGGATGGAGATCAGGGAAAGAGGCAGCCCTTCGAGGTGGGAAGGCTTTTCTTTAACGTCGTCTTCGTCAGGCCCGACCTGGGCAATTAAAAAGTTCACTGAATCGGTTTGGCCTGTTTGGAGGAGAGGGATGATATCCCGGCCTTCCAGATCGATGCTGGCTCCCCAAGCGATTGCGTTCGCGGCTTTGTCGATGTCGCCGTTTTTAAGCGCTTCGATCAAACGGTGGTTTTGGTAGAAGTGGAACGTTGTTGCGCTAAAGAAATTCAAGACGAAATTAATGATTTTTTGAGCGGTTGAGACTTCAATCTGGTGAAATTCTTTTTTGACGTCGGCCCGCGTAGCAGGAGCTGGCGCTGGTAGAGATATAGGCGCTTTAATTGCTGACATGTTTATTACCTTTTTTTATTATTTATTCGTTCTGTCTATTTTATTAGCAATCGGAGATAGTTTCAAGAATAAATAAAGATAGGTAATATATAAATTGTTGAAGAGCCTGTTCTAGTAAAGTTTTTAAGCGGGTTTTCTGAACACCATCACAGTGTCATAATACCAAAAGTAGATCGGATAGCTGGCGCAACGGAGCCTTTTTTCGGCAGCCAGATCATTGACCCATCCTTTCTGCTGGAAGATTCGTTTGATGTAGTCGTTGTTTTGCTCATTGACATGTCCGTGGCCTCCCTGTCCCTTTTTCGCCCAGCTAAGAACGACTCCTTTGCGTGCGTTGGCCATAAGATTGTCGATAAAGACGCTTTCTAACTCTTTTGGAAGGTGCTCCCCTACCTCAAGAGACATCACCCAGTCATAGCCTGCTGGAGAGCGGAATGGGACGCCTAAGTCTTGAACCTGGCAAGTATTTTTAGAAATAGCCGGGGTGTCGGGATTCCCATCGAAGCCGTCCGATCGAATTCCGGACCCTCGAAGAAGTTTAACGTATTCCCCGGTTCCGCAGCCAAAATCAGCGACGCCGTCCGCTCTTTCTTCTTGGAAAAATTTGCAGAGCTCCTGAGAGAGCGGCTTATCGAAAAAGTGGGCATGAGCTACCCGTTCTCCCTTCCAGGCTCCGTTGGGCTGGATGACGGGCTGCCCTCTCATAAATCCAATGATCATTTTACAGAGGTCAGGCATATAATTTTTGAACAGCTTGGAGCCGAACAAAAGAGAAGAAGCGACAACGACCGCGCTAAAGATGATTGTCGGCGCGGCTGCTGCCGTCCATCCGGCTATAAGAAGGGCGGCAAAAATGGGGGCGGCAACAGAGGCCACGACTGTTAAAGCGGTGAGAATCATGGCCTTCTTGCCATGCCTCAAGCTCTCTACGGAGTCCTGGATTCTTTGGCAGACGTTGGGTCTAGAATTGAGAGCGATGGCTTGAGACATGATTTCCTTCCAAAAAAAGGGGCATTATAGAGGAAGGGCGCGTTTCGTTGTATTCTAGAGTTTGAAGTCTTCGCCGAAGTAGCTGCGGCGCGCTTCGGGGTGGGCGATGAGCGCGTCGACGGTCCCGGATAGAAGCACCTTCCCTTCCTGAACGAGGTAGCTCCGGTCGACGATGGTGAAGATCTCGCGCGCGTTGTGGTCGGTGATGAGGACGCTGATCTGTTTTTGTTTGAGGATCCGGATGAGGTGTTTCACGTCGGCGACGGCGAGAGGATCGATGTTGGCGAACGGTTCGTCGAGGAGGAGGAGCGAGGGCTGGGTGACGAGCGCGCGGGTGATCTCGAGGCGGCGCCGCTCCCCTCCGGAGAGGGTGCTGGCTTTTTTCTTGCGCAGGTGAGCCAGGTGGAGTTCGTTGAGGAGGGAAGAGAGGCGGGCGAACTTTTCGGCTTTGGAAAGCGGGAGCGTTTCGAGAATGCAGAGGATGTTGTCTTCAACGGAAAGCGAGCGGAAGACAGAGGGTTCCTGGGCGAGATAGCCGAGGCCCATCATGGCCCGTTTATGGATGGGAAGGCGGGTGATGTTTTCGTTTTTGAAAAAGACTTCGCCTTCATCAGGCTGGATGAGTCCGACGGTCATGTAGAAAGCGGTTGTTTTCCCGGCGCCGTTGGGGCCGAGAAGGCCAACGACTTCTCCCGGGTGGATGTGGAAGGAGAGTCCGTTGACGACCGCTTTGCCGCCATAGTGTTTGACCAGGTTTTTCACTTCGAGAAGATTCGTCATAGGTAATTCGAGAATAGTTTTTCGAAATAGTTTTGTTCGTCGATGTCGAACGCGAAATGGACGTCGCCGATTCCTTCGATGGTTTCTTTGTGTGTCGATGCGTCTTGCCGGATCTGGATTTCGGAGGCGCTGAGGGAGAGGCCGTCCTGCCAGAAGAGGACTTTGCGGGGGGCGCGCGCGGAGAGGACGAGCGTTTTTTCGAGCGGGCGGTAGAGGAGGGTGTCGGCGGCGGCGTAGCTTTCTTTTTCCTGGATTTGGGCGGCGATGAGGCGGACTGATCCTTGGAGAAGGAGCGTTTCAGGTTCGAACTCTTCGCGGCAGGTGATGAGTCCTTCCTCCCCTTCGAGGGTAAAAACTCCCGGCTGCGTGAGCTGGACGTTTTTTTGGAGCTGGAGCGTTCTTTCTTTTTTCCTCCAGACGAGCTGGCTGGCTGAAAAGCGGTAGTTGTCTTGCTGGAGCGAACCTTGAGGGGCGTCGCAAGCGAGGGTTTCTGTCGGGAGGTCGAAGCGAATTTCGCGGGCGTCGATCCGGTCGGTTCCGCGGAGGAGCTGGCAGTGGGAAGTGGGGAGAGTGGGGAAGAGAATGAGCGCGCCGAGTTTGTAGAGGGCCGAGCCTCCGCGGGCGACGAGGTCGTTCAGCGTCCGGATTTCGACCTGGTCGAAAAACTGGATCTCCTGGAACTGGAAGAGGGAAAAGATCGTGTTGGGCAGTAAATTGCAGAGAGCCCGCTTGGCGAAAATGGAAAAAGGATTTTTCCCTTCAGAGACGTGGATGGCGACGTTGTTTTCGAGGTAGAGCTGCGTCGATTTTTTCGCGGGGCGGTGGAGCTGCGGGTTGGTGAGAGTCGCTTTGTCGGCGGAGAGGCGCCCCATCGGGTGGGTGATTTCGAATTGTCCCGTGAGGATGAGGGTTTTGCCGTCATAGTCGGCCTGGCCTGCGGCGAGCTGGTAGCATACTGCGAGGAGCGCGATCATGGTATCCCCCGTTCGGGGTCGAGCTGCGCCTGGAGGTGATAGGCGGTGAAGGTGGGGGTTTTGCTGATGGCGGCAAAAGATACTTCGCGCGCGATGCCGGTCAGGAATGGTTTTTCAGGGAAGAGCGAGAGGGGAAGCTCTGTGCCGGGAATGCGGAAAAAGGCGAGGTGGACCGACTGGGCGAGGAAGCGGTGCGAGGGAAAATAGTAGACGCCCTGTTCGGCTGCGATGGTGCGGATCTGCTGGTAGGAATCGACAGGGTCGATTTCGTCCTGGATCCACGATTCGATCTGTTTCAGCTGCTCGACGGCTTCGACTTTGTCTTTTTTTTGCGAGAGGGTGAGATGGGAATAGGCGCTTTTCAGGCGGAAGTGGAGCCTCTGGCTGCCGTCGACGAGCCAGATGTCTTTTTGGACTCTCTCCCGCTTCTGCTGTGCGGGATGCCGTTCGAGGGCGTGATGGGAGCGGAGCGCCTGGCTTTCCTGCGTGAAGCTGCGGTAGCGGGGAGCGTCTTGAGGTTGAATGCGAATGTGGAGCGAATAGGCCAGGCTGGCGGCGAGGCCGATCAGCGCGAGGAAACAAGCGTGGGACTTGGCGAACATGGTTTCCCTTCCTGCAGTGCATCATAGATTTTAGCGGCTTGCGTTAGCAAGGTTTTGAGCGCGTCGAAGGGCATGACGGTCGCAGCGTCGCTTTTCGCCTGGGAGGGGTTGGGATGGGCTTCGATGAAGAGGGCGTTGCATCCAGCGGCGACAGCGGCTTTTGTGAGCGTCGGGATGAATTCGCGCTGGCCTCCCGAGGCGTTGCCGAGACCGCCCGGCAGCTGGACGGAATGGGATGCGTCGAAGCAGACGGGGAACCCGAATTTCTGCATGATCGGGATGCAGCGCATGTCGGTGACGAGATTATTGTATCCGAAAGAAGTGCCCCGGTCTGTGAGGATGATTTTCCGGTTGCCGCAGGCCAGGAGTTTTTCAACGACGTTTTTCATATCCCAGGGGGCGAGGAACTGCCCTTTTTTCACGTTGACGGGGACGCCTGTTTCTCCGGCGGCGGCGATCAGGTCGGTCTGGCGGCAGAGGAAGGCGGGGATCTGAAGGAGGTCGCACACCGATGCGGCGGCTTTCGCTTCTTCAGGAGAATGGACGTCGGAGGTGACTGGGAGATCCAATTCGTTTTTGACGCGCTCGAGGATGCGGAGTCCTTCCTGAAGGCCGGGGCCGCGGAACGAGTGGATGGAGGAGCGGTTCGCTTTGTCGTAGCTCGCTTTGAAAATGAACTGGAATGGAAGCGGGGCTGTGAGCTCTTTGAGTTTCTCGGCGGCGCGGAGGGTGAACTCCTCGCTTTCGATGACGCAGGGGCCGCAAATGAGGGTGAGCGGCTGTCCCTCTCCGATCAGAAAATTGCGTACAGGTACAAGTTCCATAAGAGAGACATGATGAAGGGTGGCGAGGTTTTAGGCAAGCAGGTTGTCCATGCCATAGAGGCCGGGCGGCTGGCGGATGAGAAAGAGGGCGGCGGCAAGCGCGCCGCGGGCGAACGCCTCGCGGGAGTGGGCTTCGTGGGTAATCGAGAGGCGCTCTTCCGCGGTGTTGAAGAAAAGGGTGTGTTCGCCGACGACGTTTCCGGAGCGGAGAGAATGGATTTTCACGGGGATGGAGGAGGCGTTTTCGACGGTTTGGGAGAGGAGGAGGGCGGCGCCGCTGGGGGCGTCTTTTTTGCGCGTGTGGTGCGTCTCGATCAGGTCGATGTGGGCGTCGGGATGGAAATAAGCGGCGGCTTGCCGCGCGAGTTTGTTCATGATCGCCATGCCGAGAGAGAAATTGGGAGCGTAGAAAACAGGGATTTCCCGGGAGGCCTTTTCTAGAAGGCTGAAATCGGAAATGCCGGTCGTCCCGACGACGATGGGTTTTTGAAGAGACAGGGCGGTTTGCAAATTGCCGGCGAGGGCGTTAGCGGAAGAGGCGTCGATGAGGAGATCGCAGGAGAGGGAGGAGCGGTCGGTTTCGCGTCCGATCGATGCGGCGATGCGGAATGCGGGGTTTTGAAGGGCAAGCTGCGCGATCGCCTGCCCGAATCGGCCCGATGCCCCGATCAAGGCGATCCGGAGCGGTTTATTGTCCATAAAAGCGGGTCAGATCCCCTTTGAGTTTTTTGAGCGAGCCGATGTCGTAGATGTACCCGTGTCCTGCTTCGTAGTATTCGAATTGGAGATTTTTTTGGTAGGACGGGGCCAGATCGAGATGATCGAAAGAAAATTCCGTTGCGGCAAAGGGCGTTCTGCAGTCGTAGTAGCCCGATCCGATGAAGACTTTCAGGCGCGGGTTGAAAATGAGCGCGCGTCGGAGGCGCTGCAGGAGGTTTGGAGTGCCGAAGGAATCGTAGGTGCCGAAATACCAGTTAGAGTTCGCGTCGAAAGAGAAGCCGACGTAATTGGAGTAGGGGTAGCTGGTATCGAGTTCTCTTTGCAGATACGACTGGAGCGCGCACTGGGCGCCGAGCGAATCGAGATAGCTCGGGTCGTTGTCATGGTCGGGGTCGATCGAGCTGACATCTCCGGCGAAACGGGTGTCGAGCCCGCCGAGTTTTTGCCGCTCCGGCGCGAAAAATTCCTGGCAGTAGATCCGCTCGTCGATCCGGGCGTTGTACCGTTTGACGGTTGAGACAGGCAGGCCGATGATTTCGCTTAAGCGCTGGTGGAACGCTTCCTTCTCGTCGCGGCCCAAGCGGGAGGGCTGCAGCATGGCAGGGGCGTACTCGTCGAATGCGAAACGGCGCGCGTAGTCGACTACTTCGGAGAGGTTTTTTTCGGGCCATAGCCTGCCGTAGTACCAAGCGGTCGCGGCGAAAGTGGGGATCAGGAGGCAGTCGGGGAGCGATTGATCCCTTTGGCCGATGAGGGTGGAGAAATCGAGCGCGCAGCCGTGGAGAATGATGCCGCTGAGGGCGATGTCATAAGCCAGGAGATTCAGGGCGAGGCCGCAGCAGCGGGGGGTTCCGTAGCTGCCGCCGGAAAGGTATTTGGGGCAGTTCCATTTATCGAAGCAGGAGATGTAGGTGCGGATGAACTCGCCGAGGGAATGGAGATCTCCTTCCACAGAGTAGAAATAGTTGAGGTTTCCGTCCTCGGTTACGCGGCTGAAGCCGCAGTTGACCGGGTCGATGTAGACGAGGTCGGTGAATGGGAGGATCGTTTCGGGATTGTCGATAAACTTATAGGGAGGGAGGATCGACCGTCCTTCTCCTGCGGTGAGGAGGCGGCGGGGGCCGTAAACGAGAATCGCTTCGAGGGTTCCTGCGCCGCCGGGACCGCCCGGGAGTACGAACGTGATGGGGCGATCTTCTTTCTCTTCTTCGGCGTGGTAGGCGATGAAGAAGATTTCTGCAGAGGTTTTGCCTTCGTTGTTGAAGAGCGGAATCGTCCCTGCGATCGCAGTGTATTCCATAGGCTCGCCATTGAGCAGGATTTCGTGCGAGGTGATGTTATACTGGGGAGCCGATGGGTTGTCTGCATGGAGAAGAGAGAAAGCGAGCAGGAAAAAGATCAGCCGCATAATTTCCTTCAGGGTTTTAGGTAAAAGGGTGCGAGATCGTTTTTAAACTGAGTGCGGGCGGAAGGATTCAGATAAAACATGTGGCCCCCTTCGTAGTAGCCCATCTGGATGTTGGCGCGGTACGAATCGGGCAGTTCCAGGTGGTCGATGCAATAGTCGGCGCCGCCAAACGGAGTGACGCAGTCGTAGTAGCCGGAGGCGACGAATATTTTAAGCCGGGGATTCGAGAGAAGAGCCGTCCGGAGCGAGTTCATCAGGTTCGGATAGCCCCAGGGAGTGAGGGAAAAGAAATTCCAGTTCCGGTTTGCTTCCATCGAAAGAATTTTATACCTTTCGAGCGGGAAATTGAGTTCTTTCTGCAGATACTCGCAGAAGGCGCCCCCCGCTATGCCTGAGATCGTGTAGATGCTCGGGTCGGTTGCAAAAGGATCTGTAGGAAATTCATAGAGATCTCCCACAAGGCGGGAATCGTAGTGGCCCAGAATTTTTCTTTCGCTACCGAAAAATTCGCGGATGAACAGGTCGTCCGAGATCCTTCCCTGATGCCGGCGGACTGTTTCGAAGCTCAGGCCGGTGAGTTCAGCGATGCGGGCGTAGAGCGTCTCTTTTTCGGCTTTGCCGAGCGAGGCGCGATGGATCTGCGCAGGGACGTATTCCCTGTAGACGAATTCATTCGCTTCTTTGACGACCTCTTCGAGAGAGGCTTCGGGCCGGTATTTGCCGTGATGCCAGGCGGTCGCCGCAAAACTGGGGAGGAAGAGAAAATAGGGAAGCTGGTTATCCGGAGAGTGGATGAACGTCTGGAAGTCGATCGCGCAGGAGATGAGGATCAGCCCGTTCAGAAACATCGCGTGTTCGTTCTGCAGGTAGTCGGCGATCCCGCAGGCCCGGGTCGTCCCGTAGCTTTCTCCCGCGAGATATTTAGGGGAATTCCAACGCTTGTGGGCGGTGACGAAATCGTAGATGAAATCGCTGATCGACTCGATGTCTCCCCTGACGTCGAGGTAGGGCTTCGCGTCGTCCAGAGAGTTAACGCGGCTGCTCCCTGTGCAGAGGGGATCGATGAAGACCAGGTCGGTCCATTCGAGGAGGGTGTCGGCGTTGTCGACGAGTTGATAGGGAGGGGTCAGGGATTGCCCTTCTTCGTTGGAGAGGATCCGGCGGGGGCCGATCGCTGCGATGTGGAGCCAGATGGAGGAGGAGCCGGGTCCGCCGTTGAATGCGAAGGTGATCGGGCGGCTGCTTGGAGCCCCTTCCTGCAGGTAAGCGAAGTAGCCGATTTCCCCTTTCACTGCGCCCTGGCTGTCTTTGACAGGGATCGTCCCTGCCGTCGCTTTGTAGGAGAGGGGGCCGCTCTCCAGTTGGATCATATGGGTTGTGTCTGCAGCCTGGGCGAGAAGGGAAATGCAGGCGAGGAGGGGGAGGAAGATCCGAATCATGGTTCCGCTCATTTATTTTAAGTGAATGGAAGACACTACTTTAGGAGCCCGGTTTTAGGCAAGGCAGAAGAACCTGCCGGGAGCTGGATCTTTTTTGATCTGGAGAGGAGAAGACTTGCCAAATAGGGTTCCGAGAGGTTAAATTGTTAGGATTGATTGGGATTGATAGCTCAGTGGATAGAGCACCCGCCTTCTAAGCGGGCGGTCGCAGGTTCGAGTCCTGCTCAATCCGAAATGGGTTGACGCATGTTAGGGGTCCCCGAAAAATCGAAGATTTTTTGGGGGAGTCGTAGCGGGCGGTCGCAGGTTCGAGTCCTGCTCAATCCGATAGGATTGTAGAGCGACCCGACAGTTCGGGTCGCGTCAGGTCGAGAAATGAGGACGTTGCTTTTGCGGAGCAAAAGCCGGACGAATCGGCCCGATGGACGAGAAGCTGAGCATTTAGCGAAGCGGATCGCCTGAGGGGAGTCCTGCTCAATCCGACGGATTTACATGGCGCCCCTCTCCTGTAGGGGCGCATCTTTAAAAAGATCTTCGAATCAGGTTTTTTATGGCCAAGCGTTCCCTTCTGGGAGATCACACGGTTCAGAAAAAAAAGTTCTCCCGCCTCGATGCTGTTTTCAAAGAATTTCAGACGAAAGAGTTTGAAGGATTGATCGACCGGAAACGGAGCGAATGGGTCAACCGGTCTCTTCTGGAGTTGATCCAGAAAGAGCCGGAACCGTGCTTTTTGCTCTCGGAAGTGCTCGATTTTATCGAGAGGGTGGATCAGGAAAAGATCCTGCACCATTACACGTTTACGAGTTTTGAGCTGTGGCTCAACCAGTTTTCCGGTTTGAGTTTTGAGGAAAACTATCGGGTGAGAGGAAAGATCGCTGGAAAGTGGATCGAAAGAACCGACTACCAGGTTCTTTTTCCGATCGGGATGGGCAAGGTTTTCGAGGGAACCCATTTCGTCACGGCGCACAAGTCTCCCGATTTGGACACGACGATCGCCTCTTTCTGGGGATGGATCGACGCCTTCTCCGCGCGAGTGAGCGAAGGGCTTCATATGTGGAACGTGCCGGGAGGCCCGCCCGCTTCGCAGATCGAGATCGACTGGATTTTCCGCGATGTGTTCGGCGCTTCGCTTTTCACTCATTTGGCCA
Organism: uncultured bacterium; assembly: GCA_964415395.1. Lineage (GTDB taxonomy): Bacteria > Chlamydiota > Chlamydiia > Chlamydiales > SM23-39 > CAYPZU01. Next base: position 2,210 of record CAYPZU010000017.1, on the reverse strand, counting down.
AGACGGCCACGGCGCTGACGCTCACAGGCAACGATCTGATGTCCCAGAAGGGATTGGTGCGCAAGACGCCGTCCGAGGGAATCGGCGGGATCGAGCACGAGCGGGACCAGAACGCGGTGATCGTAGTCGACAAGGATGGGTTCTATCTGGGAGACTGGCGCAGCCTCGACGCCGAGTCGGTCCGCCAGGTGATCATCATGCTGAGCAGCTGCTTAAGGTGGTTCGAGAATAGTCTCCATCTTCATCTGATTTCGCTTTTCGCGAAAGAAACCCTCGAATTCAACGACATCTCTCCCGTTTTGAAGAATCTGTTTGGGATGAAGCTCGCCGATTGCGAGCCGGCCCATGAATTTTCTGTGAAGCAGAAGAAGCATGTGGATGATTTCATCTCGCATGTTCTGGGATTAAAAAAAGGGATCGAGTGCAATTTCGAGGAGCTGGGACTGCAGCTGACGAAACTGGGAGAAATCCCGTTCGAAGGGCTGGAGAAGATCCTGGGTTCGATGAAGAAAGCCAATCTCTTTGACTCAAAGGGCCATCTCATCGAGGAAAGGCCCCGCATTTTCGCCTTTTTCGAAAAGGCCGTGAGAGGTCTGCATGAGGGGATTTATAAAATCCGCGGGCGGCTCGAGCAGCTTGATATCGCGATGAAGACGAAGAGCGAGGTATTCGACCACCATCCGACGTATGTCTCTGTCAGGACCGATGTGGAAGAGATCCGGCACAAGATGGGATCGTATCCCTATTTGGCCGTCACCTATCCGGATCAGGGGAAGCTTTATCCTGCGGGAGTGATTTTGGCCTCGGATTTAAGGAAGAATATTCTGGGGACGGTCTCGCTGCGCGATTTCTGCAACCGCGACGAGATGACGATTCCGTCTTATCTCGAAGTGATCAGCGTGATCGACCACCATAAATCGGCTCTGAATACGTTTTCTCCGCCGCTGGCGATCATCGCCGACTGCCAGTCGAGCAATACGCTGGTGGCTCAAAAAGCGTTCCAGATCAACGACAGGTATAGTCTCGGCGCTCAGAAGCCCGAGGAGATCGGCCGCCAGATCGGCGTATGCGCAAAGGATCCGGAAGGGCTTTCGGGAAGATTGCTCCAGCGTTTGTTGAAGAAGCAAATCGCCGCGCAGTCGAAAGGGGCCTATTTCGTCCATCCCGACAGGGAATTTATGGAGTATCTCCACTTTGTCTACGGAATTCTGGATGATACGGATCTGTTGAGCAAAGTGAGCGCGATCGATCTCGAATGCGTCGCCGCGCTGCTGAACCGGATGAAATCGCTGGTGTCGAAGGAGGAAGCCGAAGCGGTGACTCTCGACGACTTGCCCCGCGATAAAAGTTTTGCGAAGAAGGCGGCCCAGAGGATCCTGCAGAACGAAGATATGTACTCTCTCTATCGCAAGGTGTATGAATACCGCGAGAAAGAGGTGGAGAAAAACCTGCTTCTCTGCTCCAAAGGAGAGGATTCCAACCTGTTTGCCGATACGAAAGAGCAGAACGGCTGCTGCCGGGTCGGGCAGACGAAGCTATTTGCCAATAACGTCCCGTTCTTTGAGAAGCATGCAGATGCGATCCGGAAAGTGTGGCTCGAAAAATCGAAGTCGGTTTTCAAGGGAAAAAAAGAAATCGATCTCCATTTGCACATGATCAGTACGATCGTGAGCGCGGAAGAGGTTTACAAGGGGACGCACGGCAAGCATCCCCACAAGGATGAGCTGTGGCTTTGGGTTCCTCAGGATGAAACAGCGGTGAATCATTTGAAGAGGTTCCTGAGCGCGTTCCAATCGTCCCCAGGCCTGAAAAATAATCCGGTCGAAGTAGAGTATCTCGGCGCGAATACGGACGAGCTGTCCCTCGTATTCAAAGAGAGCTTTATGGAAATTCCGGAGAAGCGCTCGAAGAGAGATTTGCCAATCGCTATCTTGCGCTATAATGCAGGGTCGCTGAATTCGAGAAAGGCGATGGTATCGCCCTTCTTGCCATCGATTGTGTGAGAAAGGAGCAAGAGGCTTGCTCCTTTTGCAATTTATTCTTTCGCTTCTTCGATGATCTCAAGATTGACGCGGATGCCGTTGCGGCTAGCGACAGACATGAGAAGGGTGCGGATCGCGTTGATGGTTTTCCCTTTTTTGCCGATGATCTTGCCGATATCGGACTTTTCAACGCCCAGTTCGATGATGAGCGTGTGTGTGCCGCCGATT
>CAYPZU010000016.1:3941-35283 GCA_964415395.1 uncultured bacterium | reverse complement strand
ACATGCTTCAAGGAAACCCAGTATTCTTAGACCAACAAGAAGGCCCCTAGATCCTTTGAGTGGAGAAAAGTTCCTTTTTAGGCAGCTCGATTGATAGCTCGACTAATCTGTCTAGCAAAAAATCATGTTAGCGTAGAAATTCGATTGAGCGTCAATGCATCACGCACCAGAGAGATGCTATTCGCGGCTTTGGCGATCTTTTTTCAGGCGCATTTTAGTCAGGTAGCGGTATAACAAAAATCTCTAGATACAGTTAGATTTTACCAACTCGCGGATGCCATCTGCAATTTTCTGCATTTCAAGAACGGTTTCATGATCAGCTGTCAATCGTTTGCATAACTTACGCAACCGAACGCTCATACGGCAAACGCTTTGCTTCGCGGAACTGTATTCTTGCTTCCATGCTTTTAATTCAGCATTTTCCTGAATTAGGGAATCAATTTTTTGCTCCAATTCTTTGATTAGCGATTCGATGTGGCTCCAGGGGGGTGCAGCAGAATAAAAAAAGGCAGTTACAGCTCTCGCTATAACTGCCAAAACGAACACACTCCGGGTGAATGATTCGAACATTCGACCAATGGATTAACAGTCCACTGCTCTACCACTGAGCTAACCCGGAATAGAAAGAAGCTATCTTAAACTTGAGCCGATTTTTCGGCAAGCGATTTTGGCCTTGAGGATGAACGGTATAACCTGTTAGCTTTAGAGACTGTTAACTGAATTAGTTTCAGGCGATTTTTCGGTTCTTTTGAGCCGATTTTCGATTCAAATCGTGGGGGGTAATATCGACAGAAGTATATAACCCCCCAAGGTTGAAGTCGAAAAGCGGCCAAAATAATCCAAAAACTCGACGAAAATAAATCCGTTAACAGTCTCTTAGAGGGATTTATGGAACAACTCGCCGGTACCATCGAAGCCATCGTCTTTGCCCACCCCGATAACGGCTTCACAGTCGCCCGTCTGAAAGAACCTCATAAAAAAGATTTTACGGTGATTGTAGGAACGATTCCTCATCTCCAGCCGGGAGAATCGGTGATCTGCAAGGGGGAATGGCGGAACCACCCCTCGCATGGAAGACAGTTCGAAGTAAAGGAGTACACGGTCGACTCCCCTTCCGATCTGATGGGGATCCAAAAGTATCTCGAATCAGGCCTGGTGAAGGGGATCGGCCCCGCGTTCGCCAAAAAGATCGTCGACCGGTTCGGCATGGATACGCTTTTGGTGATCGAAAAAGCCCCCGACCGGTTGCTGGAGATCCCCGGCCTCGGGGAGAAAAAGGTCGAAAAGGTGAAGAAGTGCTGGGGCGAGCAGCGCTCGATCCGGGAGGTGATGATCTTTCTCAGGACGCATGGGGTCAGCCCGGGCTACGCCCAGAGGATCTACAAGGCGTATGGCGAAAAGAGCATCGAGAAGGTCAAAGAAAACCCTTACCAGCTGGCCAAAGAGGTGTTCGGGATCGGCTTCAAGATGGCCGACCTGATCGCCCAGAAGATGGGCTTCCCGCTTCACTCTTCGGAGAGATTGAGCGCGGGGATCGAGTTCGTTTTGTGGGAGCTGGCCAGCGAGGGGCACACCTGTTTCCCGGCCCAGGAGTTTTTGCCGATCGCCAAGGGGATGCTCGAGGTGGAAGGCGATCTGGTGGAAAAAGAGCTGAAGTCGATGGTCGACAGGCAGGCTCTGATCCAGCAGGAGCAAATGCTGTGGCTGAAGCCTTTTTTCGCCTACGAGCAGAGCATTTCGAAGGATTTATTGAGGCTCGCCCACAGCCAGCAGGCGATCCGGAAGATCGACGCGGTGAAAGCGGCCGACTGGGTTCAGACGCAGCTCTCGATCCAGTTCGCCGATCAGCAGCGGGCGGCGGTGATCCAGGCGCTCTCCGACAAGGTGCATATCATCACGGGCGGCCCGGGTACGGGAAAAAGCACGATCACGAAGGCGATTTTAGGCATCTCGGGGAAGCTGACGAATGAAATCCTTCTTGCGGCGCCGACGGGAAGGGCTGCGAAAAGGATGACGCAGATCACCGGGAAAAAGGCGTTCACGATCCACGCGCTTCTCGAGATGGATTTTGCGACGGGCGGGTTCAAGAGGAGCAAAGAGAATCCCTTAAACTGCGATCTGCTGATCATCGACGAGGCGAGCATGATCGACACGCAGCTTCTCTTCTTTTTGCTGCGGGCGATCCCGAGCCGGGCGAGAGTGCTGTTCGTGGGAGACATCGACCAGCTGCCGAGCGTAGGCGCAGGAACGGTGCTGCGCGACATCATCCAGTCGGGCCTCGTCGGCGTGACGCGGCTGACGGAGATCTTCCGGCAGGCGAAGGGCTCTAAAATCATCGTAAACGCCCACCGGATCAACCAGGGGGAGTTCCCCGACCTGATGACGCCGGAGCGGAGCGATTTCCACTTCGTCGAGGCCGAATCTCCGGAGGCGATCCAGCAGGTGATCCTGCAGCTCGTGTCGAAGGAGATCCCCGAAAAATGGCATTTCCACCCGATCGACGACATCCAGGTTCTCTCCCCGATGAAGAAAGGAGGGGTCGGGTCCGAGATGCTCAACGTGGCGCTGCAGGAGTTGCTCAATCCCAGCTCAAAGCCGCTCTTCCGCGCAGGCCATAGATTCCACGTAGCCGACAAAGTGATGCAGATCAAGAACAACTACGACAAGAAGATCTACAACGGCGACGTGGGAAGGATCGTCTCGATCGATCCCACGGAGCAGCTCATGAAGATCGTCTTCGACGATCGGGAAATCGAGTATGAATTCTCGGAGCTGGATGAGATCGTCCTCGCGTATGCCACTTCAGTCCACAAATACCAGGGAAGCGAATGCCCCTGCGTCGTGATTCCGATCCACACGTCCCATTTCAAGCTCTTGCACCGCAATCTCCTCTATACAGCGGTCACGCGGGGCAAAAAACAGGTCTATCTCGTCGGGACGAAGAAAGCGATCGGGATCGCGATCCACAACAACCAGGTGCAGAAGCGCTACACGGGGCTCGAGAAAGCGCTGAAAGACACGGCCCGCACATTCAAAGTAGACAGACCGACCCACAGCCAGCTAGAATTCGTTTAATGGCTGCTTACCGTCCGTTCGAACTGCGCATTCTGGGAATGATCGCGTACATAACGACGATCAATTATTTCGACCGGAGCGCGATTTCCTACGCGATTTTGCCGCTGCAGAAGGAGCTGGGGCTGACCGATGCCCAATTCGGGGTTGCCGCCGGCGGATTCGGCATCGGCTATCTGATTATGGCGGTTTTGGGCGGAATCCTGATCGAAAAATTCGATTGCGCCCGGGTCTGGGCCTGGGCGGCAGCCGCCTGGTCGCTTGTCACGTTCGCAACGGGATGGGCCGGCAGCTTTACATCCCTCTTGCTTCTCCGGATCCTTCTGGGAGTCGCCGAAGGGGTTCATTTTTCGGCAATCCTGAAGATGTCGGCTGACTGGCTGCCGAAACCCCTTCGCGCCCGCTCAATCGCAATCGGGCTGTTCGGCGTCCCTCTCGCCTCTCTTGTCGGAGCTCCTTTTCTAACGCTGCTGATGGATCAGCTGGGTTGGCGGGGAATGTACTTCATTTTGGGAGCTCTGGGCTTGATCTGGGCGGCTGTCTGGACGCTTTCATTTAAGGGAAAAACCAATCCCCGTTTAAGCGGCTACCCTCCCCGCCAGAAGATTTTCTGGAAGGAATTTCTCTCTCTCCCCTTTCTTGCTAACTGCCTCGCCTTTTTGGTATTCGGATACATCCTCTTTTTTGGACTGATGTGGCTTCCGGGAATGCTGGAAAAGACGTATGGCGCCACGTTTCGCCAGACAGGTTTTTATACTATGGGACCTTGGCTTTCCGGAGCTATTTTCGTCGTTGCGGGAGGCTGGCTCTCGGACCGGATTTACTTAAAAAACCGCTCTTTATTCTGGAGCCGATCTTTAATCATCGCAGCGGGGATGTTCTGCTCTTCGTTGTGTTTCTTCCTTTTGCTTTTCGCCTCTTCGCTTCCCTTCTATCTCCTGATGCTCTCTCTTGGGATCGGTTTTGCCATGTTTGCGAACGCTCCCATTTATGCCATAAACGGAGATCTCTATCCTAAAACTCCAGGAGCCGCGCAGGGAATCGCCAATTCCTTTTTTGCATTCTCAGGACTTATCTCGCCTGCGATCACGGGATGGATCGTACAAGAAACAGGAACTTTCATGGGTGCGATCGGTTTGACTGCTGTTTTAGCGGCAGGCGCAGGAGTGATCGCTCTATTCGGACGTAGAGCATCGATACCTTAATCAGGATAGATGCGGAATAGTTTATTTTACGAGACGACGCTGCCCGGCGGGAGGTGCTGGATATGAGGCACTTCGAGGAGGGCGTCGGCTTTGCCGGCGAGGATCATGCCGCGGCTTTCGATGCCCATGAGAGTTGCCGGCTGGAGATTGACGACGAGGATGATTTTCCGGCCGATGAGCTGCTCCGGCTCGTAGGAAAGGGCGATGCCTGAGACGACGGTCCGTTTTTCAAAGCCGACGTCGACGAGGAGCTTGAGGAGCTTTTTCGATTTGGGGACTTTTTCCGCTTCGACGATCTGGCCGACGCGCAAGTCGATCTTGTCGAACTCGTCGATCGAGATGGGGGCTTTTACAGGCTGGTAGGTCGTCAGGGCGGTCATGGAGGGCTCTGGTTTGGGTTGCAGGGCTTTGGGCTGGCCGAGCCGCTGGATCTGCTCTTCGATCTCGGCGTCTTCGACTTTGCGGAACAGGATTTCAGGCTCAGGGAGTTTTCGTCCCGAAGGAACAGGATTCTTGCGGACGGCATCCCAGCTTTCTTTGGAGAGGTCGGTTGTATTGCCGAGGAATTGCCAGATCTTCTGCGCCGATTTTGGGATTAGCGGAAAGGCGGCAAGGGCAAGATTTTTAATGCACTCGATGCAAAGGGCGATCGTCGTTTCGAGGGCGGCTCTCTGAGCGGGGTCTTTAGCCAATACCCAGGGTTTCTTGGCGTCGAAATAGACGTTTCCTAGCTGCGCCAGCTCCATCAGGACCTGGCAGGCTTTCCGAAGGGAAAACCGTTCGTAGCTTTGGGAAAGAAGCTCCATCTGCACTGCGATCTGGCCCAAGAACTGTTCATCGAGCGGCTCAAGATGGGAGGCGGCAGGCGCGTGCCCTTTGCAGTGGAGTTGGGCGAAGGTGAGGACGCGGTGGATGAAGTTGCCGAATTTGCCAAGCAGTTCCGCATTGCAGCGCATCTGGAAATCTTTCCAGCTGAATTCCGCATCGGCCGTTTCAGGGGCGTTCGCCGCAAGAGCGTAGCGGGCCTGGTCGGGGGTGTAGCGGGAGAAAAACTCTTTCATGTCGATCGTCCAGCCGTCCGACTTGGAAAACTGCCTTCCCTCGAGAAGGAAGAATTCATTGGCGGGAATTTCATCGGGAAGCTTGTAAGGAAGATCCTGCCCCATGAGCATGGCGGGGAAAAACACGGCGTGGAACGGGATGTTGTCCTTGCCGATGAAATGAACGAGTTTTGTTTTGGCGTCGAGCCAGTAGTCTTTCCAGCGGTCGGGATGGCCTGTTTTCAGGGCCCACTCTTTCGTCGCAGAGACGTAGCCGATGGGGGCGTCGAACCAGACGTAGAAGACCTTCCCGGGTCGGCCCGGCACGGGCACGCCCCAGTCGGAGTCGCGGGTGATCGCGCGGGGCTTTAAATCGTCGATGTAGTGCATCGCGAAGCGGACGACGTTCTCTTTCCAGTCTTTCTCCTTGATCCAGGAGGCGAGCTGCTCTTTGAACTTGTCGAAGCGGAGGTAGAGGTGGCTGCTGGGCTTTAAGACGAGAGGCGAGCCGGTGAGCTTCGAGCGGGGGTTCTTGAGGTCGGTCGCCTCGTAGGAGGCGGCGCACCGCTGGCATTCGTCGCCGCGGGCCTCTTCGAAGCCGCACTTGGGGCAGGTTCCGACGACGTACCGGTCGGCGAGGAACCGCTTTTCCTGCTCGGAGTAGAGGTGGTTTTCGGTTTTCTCTTCGATCAGCCCTTTTTGGTCGAGGGCGCGATAGAACTCCTGGGTCGTCGGGACATGGCCCGGCCAAGTGGTCCGGCTGTAGTGGTCGAAGGAGAATTCGAGCTCATTAAAGAAATTTTTTATCACTTCGTGGAAGTGGTCGACGTGCTCTTTGGGGGTGCGCTTCGCCAGATCGGCGCTGAGGGTGATCGCCACCCCGTGCTCGTCGGAGCCGCAGATGTAGAGTACGTCATTCCCTTTCAGCCTCTGAAAGCGGGCATAGCAGTCGCCTGGGAGATAGGCCCCCGCGATATGGCCGAAATGGAGCGGACCATTCGCATAGGGCAAAGCAGAGGTGATTAAAATCTTTTGACGCGGAATCACTCTCTTTCTTCCGAAGCTCTCACAAAGATCGCGTCAAGGATCTGCCCGAGGGTCGCTGGAGTGCCGCCCATGATCATATTCCGGGCGATATTGATCGAGAAATTGCAAAGGTCGAAATTGTTTTTGAATTTCTTCCTTAACTGTTCAGTGGTTAACGAGTCGCTGATCATAGATAATTTCCTTTCAGGTAGTAGAATCGGCGATTCACGAGTTAAAATCAAGAACGATTCCGGTGTTCTTCGGCAATCAGGATGGAGCGGAGCGCGTCGTAGGCCGTTTTCAAATTGTCGTTGACGATGTGGTAGTCGTATCTGGGGATGAGAGACATTTCCTTTTCAGCCCAGGAGAGGCGATGCTCGATCGCCTCGTCGGTCTCCGATCTGCGGGCGATGAGGCGGGCGCGCAGTTCGTCGAGATTGGGAGGGCTGATGAAGATGAAAGCCGCTTCGATCTGGTCCATGAGGTTGAGGGCGCCCTGCGTGTCGATGACAAGAACCACATGCTTCCCCTTATCCTGCTGCGATTCGACGTATTTGCGCGAGGTGCCGTAGTAGTTGCCGAAGACCTGGGCGTATTCGAGAAACTCTCCCTCGGCGATCTTCTCTTTGAATTCTTCGATCGTGATGAAATGATAGTCCCTGCCGGGAATTTCATTGGGGCGCGGAGGGCGGGTGGTGAAGGAAACGCTCTCGACGACGCAATGGAACTCTTCGCGGATCATCCGGACGAGCGTAGTTTTACCTGTTCCCGCTGGGGCGCTGATGATGAAAACGAGACCCTTTTTCAGTCCGCCTAATATCTGATGCATCTTACTCTATATTTTGGATCTGTTCGCGTATTCTGTCGAGTTCGCTTTTCATATCGACGACGAGGTAGGAAATCTTTGCTTCGGCTGTTTTGGAGCCGATGGTGTTGATCTCGCGCCCCATCTCCTGGACGAGGAAATCCATCTTTCGGCCCACTCCTCCCGCTTTCGGGGAGAAAAGTTCCTGGAACTGCTTGAAATGGGACTTGAGGCGGGTGATCTCTTCAGCCACATCAGCCCTTTCCGCCATGAGGGCCGCTTCCCTGAAAAGCCTCTCCTCAGTCTCGGGTCCAGCCTTCAGGATCTCCCCCATCTTTTCCAAAAGTTTTTCCCGCACCTTCTTCGACGAATCGGGCGCGAGCTGCTCAATCTGGGCCAGGTGGCTTTCGAGTAGTTTGAGCCGATCGGTCAAATCTTTGGCGAGAGCCTTCCCTTCCGCTTTTTTCATCTGGACAAGCCCCTGGAGCGCTTCGTCGACGCAGCGGTGGATCACAGGGAGATCCTCATCTTTGGCCAGGTCCAGTTTCGACTGAGAAGGGAGATACTGCATCAGGAACGGAAGATCGATTGATTTAGGGTCGATTTGGAGCTGCTGCGCGATCCGCTCCCAGCCGAATTTCAGCTCTCTCAGGAGTTCGATGCTTGGGAGCGATTCCTGGACGGCAGCGGCCGACGGCATCACATGGACGCGAACGGAGATCTGCCCTCTCGAAATCGCCTCTGAAAGCCATTTCCGGATATCGTTTTCAAACCGTCCGAATTCCTTCGGCAAGGAGACGAACATCTCCAGATATTTTCTGTTGACTGACTGAATTTCAACGACGACCCGCCCGAAGGGAGCTTCGAAGACCGACCGGCCGAAACCAGTCATACTCATGAGCATAATTTGCCTTTCTCATCCAGTGTAGGCAAATAGGCGATGCCCGTCAAGGGAGACTTGTGGTATACAACAGTTATGCCCGCTTACCGCACACACGTCCGCTTCAACCTCCTCATCGCGCTTCCCCTTTCCCTTCTGGCCCTCACTCAAATTAAGGGGGGAACGGACGAACGTCTTATTTCGTTTGCGGGAACGTTTGTCTACGGAACGCTCTTCCTCCACCCCGACCTCGACCTGGCGCGCCAAATCAAGCTCTTCTCGATCAAGGGGCTGCTTACCCTCCCCTTCCGCCCCTACAGCTTTCTTTTCAGCCACCGGGGCATCTCCCATTGGCCGGTGATCGGAACCCTGACGCGGATCGGCTGGGCCTACGGAATTCTGGCTCTTCTAGGCTACGCCTTCCCTTCGCTCAGCTCTATCGAAACAGCTTTTCTTCTCGGAGGATTCGCCGCCGCAGACCTGTTTCATATTGCGTTAGATAAGGTCGGATAGAAAATCGCCTTGCCGCTCAGTTTTAAGCATTGATTTAATCGGTTCGAATGATTTGCGGTGGATGGGGCAGGGTCCATGATCTCTCAGCGCATTTAAGTGCTGCTCAGTCGCGTAGCCTTTATGCTGTCTGAACCCGTAGGCGGGATATTTTGCATCGAACTCTTCCAGCATCCGGTCGCGCGTGACTTTCGCTAGAATCGAGGCGGCGGCGATCGAAACCGATTTCGCGTCCCCTTCGACGAGAGCTTCTCTCGGGATCTCGAACGAGGGAAGCTGATTGCCATCGATGAGGAGATAATCGGGTTTTTTCTGCATAGCGGCGACGGCTCTTTGCATGGCAAGAAATGTCGCCTGAAGGATATTGATCCGGTCGATCGTCTCCGCGTCGGCAATGCCGATGCCGAAGAGGATTTGTGGAAGCTGGACGATTTGATCGAAGAGAGCGTCTCTTTCGGGGGCCGAAAGCTGCTTGCTGTCGTTGAGTTTGGCGATGAGAGCGTGTTGGGGCAAGATGCATGCAGCAGCGACAACAGGGCCGGCCAAAGGGCCGCGGCCTGCTTCATCTACGCCGGCGATCAGCAAAAAACCTTCTTTTCGAAGACGGCTTTCGTGGATCGAGAGCGATTCTAAGCGTTTTCGTTCAGAGTGAGAAATCGTGTGCTGCATAAGCAGCACACTTTATGACAGGGAAAAGATTTTCCGGTAGAAAAATTACGCTTGAGGAGCGGCAGGCGCAGCGGCTTCTGCATCGCCGGCTACATACAGCTCGCGGACTTTCGCCGCTTTGCCGGAACGGCCGCGCAGGTAATAGAGCTTCGCTCTGCGGACTTTTCCTGGGCGCATCACTTCGATGCTGGCGATTCGCGGGCTGTGGAGCAGGAAAACGCGGTCCATGCTCGATCCGTAGGCGGTGCGGTAGAGGGTAAACGTCTCAGAAAGACCGGTTCCCTTTTTGGCGACAACCGTGCCAGTGAAAGCCTGGAGACGCTCTTTTTCTCCCTCGATGATGCGCGTGCTGACTCGGACAGTATCGCCGATGTTGAACGCAGGGACTTCCGTTTTCAGATAGTGGGTTTCTAACTCTTCAATGATTCGCGAGCGGCTCACAATAGTTCTCCTTTTCACATAAATCGGGTCGTACCCGGCGTGTTTTTTTTAATGCTTCGCTTTTTCGCCATGCTTCAATTTTCGCGTGGTGTCCTTCTCTCAGCACGGCTGGGACTTCCATCCCTTCGAACACCTCTGGCCTTGTGTAGTGGGGCGCATCGAAAATCCCTTCCTGGAAGGAATCTGCGAAGACAGCCTCTGGATGCCCGATCACTCCCGGGATGAACCGGGCGACGGCATCGATGAGGACGATCGCGGCGGCCCCGCCGTTCGTCAGCACATAGTCGCCGATGCTGATCTCCGCATCTACATCGGACTGAATCACCCGCTCGTCAACCCCTTCGGAATGGCCGCAGAGGAGAACCAGATGCTCGTATTTCGCGAGCTCCTGGCATTTGGCGGCTGTCAGCAGGTTTCCCTGGGGCGACAGATAGATCACGCGCGACCCGGGTTTTTTCACGCTCCGGATGGCTTTTGCCACCGGACCGGGACAGAGGACCATTCCAGGGCCTCCGCCAAAGGGGCGCTCATCGACTCTCCCGTGCTTATTTTCAGCAAAATCGCGGATATTGGTATGTCGGATCTCTAGGAAGCCGAACTCCCGGGCCCGTTTCATCATGCTGACGTCAAAGGGGCCCCGGAAATAATCGGGAAAGAGCGACAGGAGGTCGACGATCATTATTTCTTCTTGCGCTGCTCCCGCCCTTTCACCATCTTCGCGACTTTCTTCGCGTTCATCTGCTTAACGACTTCTGGAGCGAGTTTTTTCACAAGAGACTTAACGCGATCGCTGATCTGCGCTCCATTGTCGAGCCAGAATTGAACGCGGGGCACATCGATGAAGTAGTTTTTATCGTCTGCGCCGAACGGATTGTACCAGCCCACCATCTCGATGTATTTGCCGTCGCGGGGGTGGCGGGAATTGGTGACAACGAGACGGAATCTCTGCCGGCTGTTGGCGCCTTGCTGTCTCATACGAATGACTAGTGCCATTTTTTACCTTCGAATTGTTTTTTCAGTTGATTCAAGTCCGATAGGCCCATCTTCTTCGCCTGGGCTTTCATATCGGGCATATTCTTAAAAAGCTGTTTCACCCTCTTAAAGCCTTTCACCATGCGGTTGATGTCGTCCACAGAGACGCCGCTTCCTTTGGAGATCCGCTTCTTACGGGTGTAGTCCAGTTCCTTCTTCTCGTTCCGCTCGTCCGGAGTCATGGAGAGGATCATCGCCTCCATCTTGACGAACTCCTTGTCGGAGAAGTCGAGATCGCCCATCGAGCCCATGCCGGGGAGCATTTTCAAAAGGCTCTTGAAGGAGCCCATTTTCTTCACCATCCCCATCTGCTTCAGGTAGTCGTCGTAGGTGAAGGACGCTTTCTTTAATTTCTTTTCGAGTTCGGCGCTTTGGGCCTCGTCGAAATTTTCCTGGGCTTTTTTCACCAGGTTGATCACATCGCCCATGCCGAGAATCCGGTCGGCCATCGAGCGGGGATTGAAAATCTGCAAATCGCCCGTCTTCTCGCCCACGCCTTCGAATTTCAGCGGCTTCTGGGTCACTTCGCGGATCGAGATCGCAGCGCCAGCGCGGCTATTGCCGTCGAGCATGGTGAGGATCGTTCCCGTCACCTGAACCCGCTTGTCGAATTCGGCGGCCGTCTTCACCGCGTCCTGGCCCGTTGTAGCATTCGCCACAAAGAGCACTTCGCGCGGCTGCAGAGCCTTTTTCATCTCTTCCAGCTCGACCATCAGTTCTTCGTCGAGATGGAGCCTGCCGGCCGTGTCGACGATCAGGACGTCGAACCCTTCGGCATCCGCTTTCTCCATCGCTTTTTTCGCGACTTTGACGGGATTTTTCTCTCCCTCGACCGTAAAAACCGGAACGGCGATTGACGCCCCCAGTTTTTTCAGCTGCTCTACCGCAGCCGGCCTTTGCAAATCGCAGGCGGCGAGGAGAATCTTCTTATGCTTTTCCGTTTTGCCGATATAGACGGCAAGTTTGGCGCACGAGGTCGTTTTTCCAGATCCCTGCAACCCGCAGAGCATCACGACCGAGAGCTTCCCTTTCAAATCAAGGGGCGACTCGACTGCGCCCATCAGTTCGATCAGCTCGTCATGGACGAGTTTCGTAAACTGCTGGCCAGGACTCACCGACTTCAAAACCGCATCGCCGAGGGCCTTCTCTTTGACTCTCTTGACGAAGTTCCCGACGACCGTATAGTTCACGTCGGCGTCGAGCAAAGCAAGACGCACCTGGCGGACCGCATCGGCGATGTTGTCCTCGGTCAGGGTCTTTTTGCCCGAAAGGCTCGAAAAAAGATTTTGGAGCTTATCAGTAAGCGCGCCAAACATAAGTCTGTAATAGTCAATTTAAGGGAGTAGGATACTCGTGAAATGATTGCTTTTCAAGGAAAAAGAAGCGGTCGCGCCCAGACCAGTCTTTCTTCAGCTCCGCCTGCGCCCATTCGGCCTCTGAAAATATTTTTTTCACAGCCTCTCCCTGACCCGCGCCGATCTCCAGAAAAGCCACCCCCCCAGGCTTCAGAAACCGGGGCAAATCGCGTCCCAGCCTCTCGTAGAAGGCAAGACCGCTCTCCCCTCCGACGAAGGCCATTTGGGGCTCGAAATCCCTGACGGAGGGGTCGAGGCTCAAATATTCGCTTTGCGAAACATAAGGAGGGTTCGACACAAAAAAATCACAGACGCGGCCTTCGAACGGCTTCAAAAAATCGCCTTCAAGGAATTCCACTTCGACTCCGTTCGCCCTCGCATTCTCTCGAGCCAGAGCCAAAGCGTCTTTGGAAAGGTCCGACAAAACGACCTGAAGCTGGGGCAGCGCCTTTTTCAGGGCGATCCCCAAACAGCCGGAGCCCGTGCAGACGTCCCATAAGACCCCCTCCCTGGCGCCGAGCTTCTTGACGATGAGGTCGGCCAGGATTTCGGTCTCCTGGCGGGGAATCAGCACCCTCCGGTCGACCCGGATTTTGCAATCGAGGAATTCAACCTCTCCGGAGATATACGCTAGAGGCTCGCCCTTGGCCTTGCGCCGAATCTGTTCGCGCAGAGCGGCCAGCTCCGGTTCGGTCAGAGGCCTGTCGAACTGCATGTAGAGCTCGAGCCGCTTCATCTTCAAAAGCGAAGCGAGGAGTTCTTCAGCCGATCTGCGGGGATTTTCCGCCTGCCTTTCCTGGAGATACGATGCGGAAAGTTTGAGCACTTCGCCGATCGTCTTCATGTGGTTAATTTTTCCTGATAGAAGTAATTGACGAGAGGAATGGTCAAGTCGTCGAGATCCCCTTCCATGACCCGGTCGAGTTTGTAGAGAGTGAGATCGATCCGGTGGTCGGTGACCCGGTTCTGTGGAAAATTGTAGGTCCGGATTCTCTCTGAGCGGTCGCCGCTTCCGACCTGGCTTAAGCGTATAGCTGACATTTCCTCATGCGCTTTCCTTCTCTGCGTCTCCATAATGCGGGTCGAGAGGAGGCGCATCGCCTTCTCTTTGTTCTTGTGCTGGCTCCGCTCTTCCTGGCACGCGACGACGGTTCCTGTAGGGATGTGGGTGATCCGAACCGCCGAGTCGGTCCGGTTGACGTGCTGGCCGCCGGCACCGCTGGCGCGGAAGGTGTCGATCTGGAGATCTTTTTCGTCGATCTGGAACTTATCTTCTTCGGCCGGCTCCAAAAGCACCGCAACGGTGATGGCCGAGGTGTGGACGCGCCCCTGCGTCTCGGTATCGGGAACCCTCTGGACGCGGTGCGTCCCGGCTTCGTACTGCATGAGACGGAAAACGTTCAGTCCCGAGAGGGACATGATGTATTCTTTATAGCCGCCTAGCTCTGACGGCGAACTGGAAAGGATCTCGCATTTCCAGCCTTTTGTGTTCGCATAATACTGGTACATGCGGACGCAGTCGGCGACAAAAAGGGCCGCCTCGTCGCCGCCGGTTCCGGCGCGAAGCTCCAAAATGATATTGCGGCTGTCTCGGGGATCGGGAGGGACGAGGAGATTTTGAACATTTTTTTCGAGAGCGATCCGGTCAGCTTCGAGCTGGGCGATTTCATCGCGCAGGAGCTGAACCATCTCTGGATCTTTCTCCGAAAGGAGCAGATCCTTGTTCTCGGCAAGCTGTTTCTCAGCGGACTGGAGTCGATCCCAGCTCTCCTTTAATTCGGAAAGCTGGGCGTGTTCCTGCGTAAGCTGCCGATACCGTTTCTGATCCGAAAGAGTCTCAGGAGCGCCCAGCAAGGCTTCAACTTCTTGCAGACGACTGAGGAGCCGCTGGACTTTCTCGTTCATGGCTTATTTTTTCTTGGCAGCTTTGACTTTCGCTTTCTTCGCTTCTTCCTGCTTCACTTGCGTCTCTTTCACCTGCTCAGTCTTGCGCTGATACTTCTTGGTGAACTTGTCGACGCGGCCTTCAGTATCCATAAACTGGGTGGCTTTCGTGAAGAACGGGTGGGAAGCGGAAGAAACGGCTACGCGGTAGAGAGGATATTCCTTCCCTTCGAATTTTTCTTTTTCTTTCGGCTGGAGCGTGCTTCCGATGACGAATTTCGTTCCAGTGGAAGAGTCGACGAAGAGAACTTCCTGGTATGGGGGGTGCTTTTTGTCTTTCATATAGATTAGTCCTTTCAGAATTTCCCATCAAAAATATCGTCTTGGGGTGAAATTTTCAACAAATTTAATCCAGGGATGTGTTAGAAAATTTTTTTATGACCTATCGATCCTCTTACCAGCCAGGACCTGAGGCGACCCCTCCTGCCCTGAAAATCCTCATCGGAGCGACTGCAGCATGCACGCTGGCGGCCGCTTTTTTCCCTTTTCTGCAGGGCCTCCTCGCCCTCACCCTACCCGGCGTCGAGCACCTCTTTCTCTGGCAATTCGCCACCTACCTTTTCGTCCAGTTCGGCTCGATCTCCTTCCCCTTCCTCCTCCACCTCGCCTTCAACATGTACCTGCTTTGGACCTTTGGCGCCTCGCTCCTCCAGCGCACCCATCTCGGAACCTTCCTCGGCCTCTACTTCGGAGCTGGCCTTTTCGCCGGCCTGACCGCCTTCGCCCTCATGTACGGCTTCTCCATACCCTACGCCCTGGCCGGCAGTTCGACCGCCCTCTACGCCCTCCTGATCTCCTGGGTCATCCTCAACCCCGACGCCGAACTCCTCCTCTTTTTCGCCATCCCCTTCAAGGCAAAATGGCTCCTTCTGGGCCTCATCGGCGCCAATCTCCTGATCGATCTTTCCAATAGCGACTGGATCAGCCTCGCCAGCTACTCGGGAAGCGTCCTCTACGGCTACCTCTACACGCTGATCGCCTTCCGGGAGCACAGCCCTTTCCTTTTTCTCCGCGCCTTCGAGCGAACTCTTCTCCGCACCCTCGAGAGGCTCCGCCAAATCGGCCGCAGGGAAAAAACGCCCAAACAGCCAAAAATCTACGACATCCATTCCGGCGCCCCCCAGCTCAGCGACGACCAGTTCATGGATGCGATGCTGGCCCGGATCTCTCTCCACGGGGAAGATTCCCTCACGCCGGAAGAGAAACAGCGGATGAAAGCGATCTCCGCCCGCAAATCGACCGGAAAAAAATGAAAGACCTTCGCCGCTGCCACGAATCGGGGAGGTTTTGGAACCAGAAAAACCCCGAAATCCGCTCGATGCTGCTCAACCATTCTGCCACCGAACTCGACCGGAGCGAACGGCCGGAAATCCTCGGATATCTCCCCTCTCTCCAAGGAACGGACGTCCTCGATCTGGGCGCGGGGATCGGGCGCTTTACGGGAGAGTTTGCGAAAACGTGCCGCAGCGTAGCCGCTCTCGATTTCAATCCCCTGTTCCTGAAAGAAAATGAGAAAAATAATAGCCGCTTCACTAACATAGTCTATCATTGCAAAGATGCGCTCGACGCCGATTTCGAATCCGGATCGTTCGACCTTGTTTTCATCAGCTGGCTTTTTATGTATTTAACCGACTCTGAATCCCACGCCCTCGCTGAAAATATCGTCCGGTGGCTCAAACCCGGCGGCTTTCTCTTCTTCCGCGAGTCGTGCGCCGCGAAAAGAACCTCTTCGACGAATGAAGGCTACTTTGCAGAGTACCGCTCCTTCCTCGACTACGCCCGCCTCTTCAAAGGAAAGCTGAAGCTCATCCGCGAAGGGAATATTCTCGCCTATGAACAGCAAGAATCCGACTGCTTCAAGGGATTCTGGCTCTATCGCAAAACAAACTGAATGGAACTCGCATTCTTTCTCCCCTTTCTCGCTGTCCGTTTGAAAACCGGATGGAGAGGGCTTCTGCAAGACGTTTTTGTCGTCAGCGAATTCGGGATCCTCTATTCCCTCTTTCCCTTTACTCTAGCGCTCTGGCCGTTGCTGGCTGCAATTCAGCTCGGCGGCTGGTTTTTCTCCTACCGGCTCGGCACTCCCTTCACGCAATGGAGCTACCTTCTCCGCCCTCTCTCCTTCCTCGATTCGGCCCGGAAATTAACCCCTATCCCCTATCTCCTTGGAGGAGTCTGTCTGATCAGCCTCTCGTTTCTCGGCTTCCTCTCCTCTCCTAACCTCCCCTTCTGGCTCGTCTCCCTCTCTCTCAGCGGGATTATGATTTATTTCTCCGAGGCTGCCGCCCATCCGAACCCGCTTTTCGAACTGCAGAAAAGGCTCTTCGCGAAGAAAAAAATCACACCCGCAGCCGATTCTCTCTCTTTCCGCATTCCCGCCGGCAAAAAACGGTTCGTCATTCCCGCGTCAGATAAACCCCACATCCTCTTCGTCATCCTTGAGTCGTTCCGCGCAAAAAACGTCGGCTGCCTCGGGGCGGAAAAAGCCCTCTCGCCCTGTTTCGACGCCCTGGCGGAAAAAGGGATCCTCTTCACCTCTTTCCATTCTCCCGACACGCTGACGGCGCAGTGCTCCATCGCCTCGTTTCTCGGAATTCCTCCTGCTCCTGAATGGAAAACGACAAAACCCTATCTTTCCCTTTCGCAGCCTGCGCTGCCCCACATCCTCTCTCAAAACGGCTACCATCCTGCACTGATCCAGGGAGGACACCTCTCTTTCGGCTATTCCCATGAACTCTTCCAAAAGCTCGGTTTTCAGACGATTCTGGGCAAACGGGAAATCGAAAAAGCCGTTCCAGGCGCAAAGAGCACAAGCTGGGGCGTGCATGACGAATACCTGATGCCTTTTGCCGCATCGTGGCTGGAGAAACAGAACCAACCCGCATTCCTCTCTCTTTTCACGATCTCCAACCACCACCCCTGGAGCGCGCCTGGCGGCGCGAAAGGGAATTCATTTTTCGAGACGTTCAGCTACACCGATCAGTGCCTCGGCCTTTTGATCGAAGAGCTCCGAAAGAAAAACCTGCTCGAAAAATCGATCCTCTTCATTTACGGCGACCACGGCCAGGAGCTGGAAGACCGTAGCCCGCAATTCGAGATCAACCGTCATCTCTACCAGGACAACATCCACGTTCCCCTTTTGATCTATGCAGAGGGGAGAATCCGCAAAAAGCTCCGAATCGACGAGCCGGCCAGCCAGATCGACCTCTTTCCCACGTTGGCCGATCTACTCGGAATTTCCCATCCGTGCCTGGGCAGCAGCCTTCTCCGGAAAACATCTCTACCCGTCTACTTTTCCCACCCGTTCGACGTTCCGATCCAGGGGTGCCGCGAAGCGAACTGGAAATTCACCCGCGAGGAAGGGAAACAGGAACTCTATGACCTTGCCACCGATCCGGAAGAAAAAAACAACCTTGCCTTAAGCCATCCCGAAACCGCGCGCAAGCTGGAGGAAAAGACCTCCGCCTTTTTCTCCTCCCTCCAAACGTTTTACGAGACAAATCCCCCCTCCCCCTCGCCCCCTTCCATCGGGCTTGACTTAAGCGATTCGCTCGAAGCGACCGATGAGCGGGTCGCCGCAAAAGCAAAAGAGAATCCCGGGCTGCTGCGCGCCTCGCTCGCTCGCTGCCTCCTTCTCACCGACTCCGGAATCGATGCGCTCCTCAAATCGTGCCCCGCTATCGAAGAGCTCAATCTGCAGGGACTCGACGAGATCACCGGAACCGATTGGCCCGAAGCCCCCTCGCTCTCCTTTCTGAACGCCCTGCAATGCCCGCGCCTCCGGATCGACTGGCTGCTCAAGCTTCCCGCGCTCCATCAGCTCCATCTTGGCTCGGAAAGCCTGACGGACGACGATCTGATTACCCTATCCAAAACCTGCCACAGCCTCTGGTTCCTGCAGCTCTCCGAAATGCCGCAAATCACCGACCGGGGACTCTCGCCTCTCCTCGCAGCCAATCCCGACCTCCGCGTTCTCTCCATCGAAGATTGCCCTGAGATCGGCGATGGGTCGCTGGCCGCATTGCGCAGCCGGGTGCTCCGGAATCTTGCGATCAAAGGAAGCGCGAAACTCACCGACGCCGGAGTCGCAGCGCTCTCCTCTCTTCCTCTGCAGAAAACGATCTTCCTCAATTGCCCTCTCCTCTCCCGAAACGTTCTTTAGCCTCTTGCAACTTTTAGATCCCGAAGGCAAGATGCCATTTTATGTGGACGGTTTGCTTTCTCCTTCCTTCGCTTGCGTGCCGCGGAGCGGAATTTTTCTTCCGGAATAAAAAAGCGGCTCTCCTGGGATTTCTCGAAGATTCCTTCATCTTGGGGCTCGCCGTTCTCCTCCTCTCGCAGCTCCCGCAGCCAGGCGCAATCCTTCTCTGGACGCTTTTCTTCCCTCTCCATTTTTTGAGCTGGTATCTTCCCTGGCGCTTCGGCATTCATCTCTCTTTCGATCTCGTTTATTTCCTGCGCCATCCCGCCTCCTTTCTCGACTCGGCCAGGGAAGTCAAAACAGGCCCTGCCGCCTTGTGCGCGATCGCGCTGTATCTCATCTCCTGCTTAAGCTTTCTAGGGACATCGCTCTCCTACATCCCCCTTCTCGCCGCAGGGCTGCCCGCCTATCTGTTCAAATCCAGAGAAACGGAGAATCCTTTCTTCTCCCTCCTCCGCTTCCGGAAAAAAGAGAAAACCCTTCGATTGGAATGGAACTTTCCGCAGGAAATCAACGCTTTCATTTCCCCCCGCTATCCGCTTCTCAGAAAAACCTTTGGGTTCAAAGGGGAAAAGCAATTCGAGATTCCGAAAACAGACAAGCCGAACATCGTCTTTCTCTTCATGGAATCGTTCCGCGCAAAAAACGTCGGCTGCCTCGGCGGAGAAATCCCCGCTTCGCCCTGTTTCGACGCTCTCTCGGAAAAAGGCGTTCTCTTCACGGATTTCATCGCAGGAGGGCTTCAAACCTACCGTTCATTCCTCGCTGCTTTTTTCAGTATTCCGCCCCATCTGGAAACTCTAAGCCTGAAACCCTACTGTTCTCTGCCCCTCATCGGCCTCCCCTCGATTTTAAAAGAGAACGGATACCGCACGGCCCTGATCCAGGGAGGGAGCGCCGCTTTCGACTGGACTTTGCCCTTCTTCCAGACGCACGGGTTTGACACCATCCTCGGCAAAGAAGATTTCCCGGCAGGCCCGAACCAAACGACAAGCTGGGGACTCTGCGACGAAGCGCTTTTCTCCCATGCCGCGGATTGGATGGGAAAACAAACCGATCCCTTCTTCCTCTCCCTTTTCACCATCTCGAACCACCATCCCTGGGACTGCCCTCCGGACTGGAATTTCTCCGCGCCGCCGGGCATTCCGACCTTCTACCAACGCTTTCTTCAAACTTTTTCCTACTCGGACCACGCCCTTGGACAGTTCATCGAACGTCTTCATAAAGAGAACCTGCTGGATCAAACGATCTTCTTCATCTTCGGAGATCATGGACAGGGCATGGGGGAAAGAGGGCGGGCCGCCGACCTCCACAACGACCTCTACCAGGAAAACATCCACGTTCCCCTTCTCATCCTGGGAAACGGGATCGCCCCCGCCCGGATCGGGACTCCGGCAAGCCAGATCGACCTTCTGCCGACCGTTCTCGACCTCCTCAATCTCTCCGCCATCCACCACAGCACAGGGAAAAGCCTGCTGCGGAAAGGAAGCCCGCCCCTCTTTCTCTCGCTCCCGCGCGGCCAAAAACAGGTGGGCTGCATCGACGGAAAATGGAAGCTGACGGCAACCCCGGATCAAACCGAGCTATACGACCTGGAGAGCGACCCCCACGAACAGAACAATCTCGCCCCCTCCTCCCTTTCCCGGGAATTGGAACAGAAAGCCCGCTCTTTTTTTCAAAACGTGGAAAAGATCTATCAGGAAAAATCATGGGCGCCCGCCTCGCTCCAAAAATATTCGTTCGAGATCGCAGCCCCGCCGAACGCCACAGATGAAGAATGGGCCCGCATCCTCGGATCCACTCCGTTTGCCCCCGTCGCCAATCTTTCAAACGCCTCATCTTTGACGGACCGCGCCCTTTTCGCGTTCGGCCGAGAGCAGGCTTCCCAAATCCACGAGCTGAATCTCTCCAATTCCCCCCTCTTCACTGACCGCTCCCTCGGCTGGATCGGAGAGAATTGCCCCAACCTGATGATCCTTAACGCATCCAATTGTCCGCTTTTGACCGAACAGGGAATCCGCTCCGTTCTTAAAAATTGCCCGAGACTCCGCTTTCTGTCGCTTGAAGGACTCGATGAGATCGAAGAAATCGACATCGAGGCTCCCACCCAGGAGCTCACAGCGATCCTGTTGAAAGACTGCCGCAAAATCAGGGGCGCCTCCCTGGCGCGCCTCGCAGCGGGCTCCCCCAGCCTCGTCTACCTCGTCGCCCCGCTGGAGAACGCCCGGAAAGAAGAGTTCCTCTCCCTCGCCGCTGCAACAAAAGAAATTATGTACGCCTGGTTTTTCCAGGGGCTTGAAATCGACGACGAGACCCTTGCAGCCTTCTCGGAGCGCAATCCCTGCCTCGCCATCCTTCTCCTGGAAGGATTCCCTCTCATCACGACGCTTCCCGCCAGCCTCAACGTCCAAATCCTGAAGCTGGCCGATTGCCCGAATCTAACCGACGAGGCGCTGGAACAGATCGCGCGCCAGCCAATCAAACAACTCTCTCTCTCCCACTGCCCGAAAATCACGGGCAGAGGAATCGAAAAACTCCTCCGGATTCCTGGATGCAAAATCGTCCTGGAAAACTGTACGGGCGTCCTGCGGGAAGAAATCCTCTCCCTCAGAGAGCGGGGACTCAATATCTATTGATTGGATTGAGCGGCGAGATAGGCGGTGTAGGCGACCCTGAGGCCGTCCAGAATCCCCTCTTCATAGCGGAAATGGGGGTGGTTTTCCAACTCGGGAAAGTCGTTTGGCTGGAGAAGGTCGTCGTCGGTGACATGAGGAATGATCCGGCGCGCCGTTTCGAGCAGTTTTTTCTGCTGCGAAGAGATCAATTCTTCAAAGAGCGGACTCATTCTTTTTTTTCCTTTGCTTCTGAAAGAACTGCCTCATCAGATCGGCCGACTCTTCCCCGAGGACGCCGGAGGCGATTTCGATTTCATGCATCGGGTGTTTTTGGGAGAAAAGATTGATCCAGCTCCCCCCCGCCCCCATCCGCAGATCGGGAGCGCCCCAAACAAGCCGCTTGATGCGGGAGGAAAACATCGCTCCCGCGCACATGCAGCACGGCTCAAGGGTGCAGTACAGGGTCGTGTCGGCCAGGCGCCAATTGCCTAACGCGGAGGCGCCCGAAGTGAGGCAGATCATCTCCGCATGGGCTGTCGCGTCCTGCAGCAGCTCCACCTGATTGAACCCGCGGGCGATCACCTTCATATTCTGAACCAGCACAGCGCCGACCGGCACCTCATCCTGCGCAAAGGCCTTTTTGGCCTCTTTCAGCGCTTCCCGCATAAAATGGAGGTCGCGCTGATCGACAGTCATCTGGGAAAGATCAGCCAGGACAGACATCAGACTGTCTTCGCCTCAAGTCTTTTCTGGAGCGCCCGGATCTGCTTCTTCAGAGCCTCGGTATCCGTCGTATATTTTTTTTGGATCCCTGCAAGGCGGCTGTCGTACTTCTCGTTGAGGCGGGATACCTCGCGCTGGTGGCGCGCCAGAATCTGCTCGATCGTCTGGTTCTCGGCCGCTTTGAGGGCCTCCTGCTCAAGGGCTGCTTCTTCCTTCTCGGCGGCAGCTCTCATCTTGGAGAGGACAGCCTCAGGGAATACAACTCCATTAAGGACGGAGAAGAGATAGACAGGCAGGGCTCCGAAGGCTTCCGCCGCTCCTTTCAGGATCTGTTCGCTCTGCTCGGGGGTCAGCTCCTCGATCTCGTCGAAATCGGGGCGGATTTGAGTGAGGCGCTCGGCAAAATGGGTGTAAAGGTCGCCATGCTTGAAAACCCAGCGGTTCACAACCCACTCAGCCAGATCTTCATTCCCTTTCAACAATTCTTTTTCATAGGCTGCGAAAATCTCCTCAGTCGAGAGGCGGTTCTGCGGCCTTCCGCCAAAATAAGACTTGTAAAAGACGGGATCTGAACCTAAAAGTTCCGTCTTGACGTCTTTTTTAATCGTAGAGAGAATTTGAACGATCCAGGGCTGTAAAATTTCAAATTGGTTTTTCATGTCAGACTAGGGGTTAAATTGGATTTTGAGCATAGCAGCAAAACCCGCTAAAACGCAAGAACCTCGCTGAGAAAAAACCGGAGTGTTGCCTAGATATCGGTTTTAGGGTAGAATACGCGGTATAAACGAATGTCTAAACCCTTGAAATCGGAGAGCTTCCTCCATGTCTTTAGATAAAGGTACCAAGGAAGAAATCACCAAAAAATTTCAGTTGCACGAGAAAGACACCGGCTCAGCCGACGTCCAAATCGCGATATTAACTGAAAGAATCGCTGAACTGACAGAACATCTCAAACTAGCTCCAAAAGACCATAGCTCCCGCTTGGCCCTTTTGAAGCTCGTTGGCCAGAGACGCAAACTGCTCGACTATCTCAACTCAACGGACACCAAGCGCTACCAAACCTTGATCGTCCGCCTGAACCTGAGAAAATAAGCGACCCGGGGGCTCTTCCGCCCCCTATTTTATACCAAAAATCCCGAAGGTAGAATCCTGGAAACAATAGAGAACAGAAACAAACCTTTTCCCAAGAGAGGGTTGCTTTCTGATTTCTATTCTTCCTTTCGTCTCGATCTAAAAAGAAAATTTGCCTTTTTGGCACGCTTCCTTTAGTCTCGATTCCTTTCTACCTTCCTATTCACCTTTAGGAGAATCACCCAATGACACTCAATCGCGAAATCCTTACCATCCAAGTTGGAAACCAGACCCTCAAATTCGAGACAGGGAAAGTCGCCCGCCAGGCCAATGGCGCCGTACTCGTCCACAGCGGCGAAACCGTCGTGTTCGCCTCCGCCTGCGCAGCGCCGACTGCCAGCGCTGAAATCGACTTCTTCCCCCTGCGCGTCGACTACCAGGAGCGCTACTCCGCCGTAGGCCGCACAGCCGCGGGATTCATCAAGCGGGAAGGACGCCCCTCCGAGCGCGAAATCCTCGCCTGCCGCCTGATCGACCGCCCTCTCCGTCCCATGTTCGAAGACGGCTACTATAACGAAGTACAGGTCCTCTCGTACGTTTACTCGTTCGACGGCCTCCACACTCCCGACGTCCTGGCGATCTGCGCCTCCTCCGCTGCGCTCGTCATCTCCGACATTCCCCTTCTCAAGCCGATCGGCGCCGTCCGGATGGGTCTGATCAACGGCCATTTCGTCGTAAACCCGACCTCCGTAGAGATGAAAGAGTCGAAGCTCGACCTCGTCCTCGCCGGAACGGAAGACGCGATCCTCATGATCGAAGGCTTCTGCGACTTCCTCACAGAAGAGCAGGTTCTCGACGCGATCGAAACAGGCCACAAAGCGATCAAAAATATCTGCCATCACCTCTCCCAGTGGCGCGCCCAAGTAGGCAAACCGAAAAAAACCGACACGCTCCGTAAAATTCCTGCAGAAGTCAACAACGCCGTCCACGCCGCCTCGGCAGCCCTCCTTGAATCGGCCCTCCGCATCTCCTCCAAACAGGAGCGGGAAAAAGTGATCGCCGAGATCAAAGAATCGGTTCTCAAAACCGTCCTTGCAGAAACTGCAGAGGTAAAATTCAATAAAGTAGACGTTCTCCTCTCGTTCAAAAACCTCCAATCCTCGCTCATGAGGAAGATGGTCCTGGCTGAGAAGAAACGGATCGACGGGCGCGGCCTGAAAGACATCCGCCCGATCGACGTAGAACAGTCGATCCTCCCGCGCACCCACGGAAGCTCCCTCTTCACCCGCGGAGAAACCCAGGCTCTCGCAGTCTGCACCCTCGGCGGCGAAAGCTCCGCTCAGCGCTTCGAAGACCTGTATGGCGAAGGAGCCGCCCGCTTCTACCTCCAGTATTCGTTTCCTCCCTTCTCCGTCGGCGAAGTGGGCCGTATCGGCTCTCCCGGCAGACGGGAGATCGGCCACGGCAAACTCGCTGAAAGAGCCCTTGCCGCAGTTCTGCCGAAGCAGGAAGACTTCCCTTACGTCATCCGGATCGAGTCGAACATCACCGAGTCGAACGGCTCCTCGTCGATGGCCTCCGTCTGCGGCGGCTGCCTCTCGCTCATGGACGCCGGCGTCCCCATCAAGCGCCCCGTTTCCGGGATCGCCATGGGACTCATCCTCGAAGGAAATGATTTCGTCATCCTCTCCGACATCCTCGGCGCAGAAGACGCTCTCGGCGACATGGACTTCAAAGTCACTGGCGACGACAACGGGATCACTGCATTCCAAATGGACATCAAAGTCGAAGGAATCACCACCGACATCATGAAGGCAGCGCTCGCGCAAGCTAAAGAAGGTAGATCCCACATCCTTCACAAAATGATTGCGGTGTGCCCGAAACCTAAAGCCGAAATGTCTATGTACGCTCCGCGCATCGAAACCGTGCAGATCAAGCCAAGCAAGATCGGCATCGTCATCGGCCCAGGCGGAAAGCAGATCCGCGCCATCATCGAAGAGACCGGCGTCCAGATCGACATCAACGACAGCGGCCTGGTCAGCATCGCATCGACCAACGCGGAAGCGATGGCCCGCGCGAAAGAGATCGTCCACAACCTCACTGCGGAAGTGGAAATCGGCAAGATCTATACAGGACGGATCACCTCGATGGTGCAGTTCGGGATCTTCGTCGAGATCTTTGGAAAAGAAGGGCTCTGCCACATCTCCGAAATCTCTCCGAAGCGGATCCAGAACATCCACGACATCCCGTTCCGCGAAGGGGACAAGATCGAAGTGAAGGTCCTCGACATCAACGACCGCGGCCAGATCAAACTGAGCCACAGAGCAGTTCTCGAACAGACCGCAATCCATTAATGAGGGGTGCTTTATGTCCCGCATTCTTGCGCGCGAACTGGCGAACTGCGTCGATCAAACGATTGAAGTGCGGGGGTGGCTTAACAACCTCCGCTCCTTCGGCAAACTGAATTTCCTCCTTCTTCGCGACCGGACCGGCCTCGCCCAGGTCGTCATCGAGAAGAAAGAAGAGCTGGCCAAGGTCGAAGGACTGCAGCCCGGTTCGATCCTGAAGATTAGCGGCCGGTGCGTCTCCTCCAAAGAAGCGGCGCTCAAAGTCGAAATCGTCGACCCGAAAA
Organism: uncultured bacterium; assembly: GCA_964415395.1. Lineage (GTDB taxonomy): Bacteria > Chlamydiota > Chlamydiia > Chlamydiales > SM23-39 > CAYPZU01. Next base: position 10,062 of record CAYPZU010000016.1, on the reverse strand, counting down.
TCACCGTCGAGAACCCGATCCGTGAAATCCCGCCGATCGAGTACTACAAGCCCGAGATGCATAACGATCTCGAGTTCATCCTCGACCATCGCCCCATCGCTCTCCGCAACCGGCAGACCCAGGCCGTATTCCGCATCCAGGCGGAACTGGCCCACGCCTACCGCCTTTACATGCACGACACGGTCCACGCCTCGGAATATTTCTCTCCGAACATGATCGGAGCCTCCTCCGAAGGCGGCGCCGAATTTTTCAACGTCGACTATTTCGGGTATACAGCCACCCTCGCCCAGAGCAGCCAGCTCTACAAGCAGATCATGGTCGGCGTCAACGAGCGCGTTTTCGCCCTCGCCCCCTTCTTCCGCGCCGAACCGTCCCAAACATCGCGCCACGTTTCCGAAGGGAAGCAGTTCGAGTTCGAGATGGGCTTTTTCAACCACTGGCACGAGATCCTCGACGTCCAGGAAGGGTGCATCAAGTTCATCGTTTCCTATCTTCACCGCCACTGCAAAGCGGAACTCGAAGCGCTGAACAACCAGATCATCCTCGCTCCGGAAAACGTTCCGTTCCCCCGCCTCACCTTCGCAGAAGCCCAGGAACTTTATTTCCAGCGCTCCGGCGTAGACGAAAGGCAAGAACCCGATCTCAGCCCTGCAGCTGAACGGGAGCTTTGCGCCTGGGCGAAAGAAAAACACGGAACCGAACTCGTCTTCGTCATCGACTGGAAAACGGTCAAGCGCCCCTTCTACGCGGCGCCGAAAGAAGACAATCCTGAGCTGACCAACACCTTCGACCTCCTCTGCGCCGGCACCGAAATCACCTCGGGCGGACAGCGGCGCCACACCTACGAATCGATGCTCGAAGGGATCCGGATGAAAGGAATGGATCCAGCCAACTTCACCGACTACCTCAGCATCTTCAAATACGGCATGCCTCCGCACGGAGGATTCGGCATGGGCCTTGAGCGGCTCACGATGACGCTCCTCAAGCTGAAGAACATCCGCGAAGCTTCCCTTTTCCCTTCCGACACGAAGCGGATCGCAGGCAACCGGGTCAAAGCGAAGATTTTCTTCGGCGGCGAGAACATCCGCAACGAGATCATCCATCAGCTCAACAAGCGGAACATCGAGTTCAACCACCTCACCCATGAGACGACGCCCACCTCGCAAGATTCGGCCCGCGTCCGCAATACGCAGCTCGAAGAAGGAGTTAAATCCCTGATTCTGCGTGGAAAATCGTCGAAGAAAAACTTCCAGTTCAACATCCCGTCGCACCTGAAACTCGATATCAAAGCGGCAGCTGAAGCCGTCGGAGAAAAGTGCGAGTTCGAAGACCCGCTTGTCATCCAGGAGCGCTTCGGCCTCCAGGTAGGAGGAGTTCCTCCGTTCGGCCATCTGCTCGCGCTCGACAACTACTTCGACGAGCAAATCATCCGGAACGAACGGGCTGCTTTCAATTGCGGCCTTCCGACCGAGTCGATCGTCATGAAGGCGAAAGACCTGATCGCCGCCGCCGATCCGAAAATCGGCAAATTCTCGAAAGAGTAGGAGCCCTACCAGGCCGTATAGGTTTTGGGCTGGTCGATCGTTTTCAAAATCCGTCTGCGGATCAGATATGGTTCGCGGACGGAAAGTTCCGGATCTCCCAATCCTCCGCCCTGCAGATAAAACCGCGCGAACCATCCCGGATTTTCATTCGAAGGGTGGAGATCCTCCAGCGCTTCCGAATCGATGACGGATGCCTGAAAGACGAGTTCCTGCAAACAGTCCTTATAGAAAAAGATCAGAGGCGAAGTTCCTGTTCCTGAGGGGTAGTAAGTGCACCAGACCTCCTGATCCGAATTGATGAAGAGCGTCCCCCGATCAAATGAAACGCCATTGATCAAACCGCTGATCGTATTGAGTCCCTGCTGAGCGGACCAAATCCGCACCAACCCTCCAGCCGCGCTGATGATCCCGCTGGGTCCCAGACTCAACGATCCCGATCCAAAAAGAGGCGACGAAGGAAAAGCGGCGTCAACGACAATAAATAGATTTCCGCTGCCCAAATTCAAGACGGAAGAATTGATCGAAAGCGAATGGCCGGCGCTAATGAAAAGATCGCCCGCTCCCCCCGCCCCCATTTCGATCGATGCGAGGCTGCCTGCCGCATCCTGCAACACGATGTCATGTCCGACTGCAAGATCGATCGCGCCGCCGGAAAGGGTATGGATCGCAGCATTCGACCCCATCCCGCTTCCCGTAGCAAGAGAAAGATTCGCGCTCGGATGCAGCGCCGAAATCGAGATTGCATTCGCCGTTGAAGACCCAAGCGTCTCAATTCTTGCGGTTGCTCCCGCGCCCGCTCCTCCTGTCAGGGATGCTCCATTGGTTCCGAAAAGAGAAACAGAAATCGCCCCATCCCCTCCTCCCATTCCCATCGTGATATCGCCTGTAAATAAGCCAGCTATCGCGTTGTCTCCACTTCCGCCTGTTACGCTTAAATTTCTAGCCTGCAGCGTCAGATTTCCGCTGCCTCCTGAAAACGATGCGACAAGAGCCGCAAACGTAGATAAAGCGCTTCCCCCATTCAAAACGCAATCCCCGGAAAGATCAATCGTCACCGAACCAGCGTCATTTGCAATGAAGGCAAATGAACCAGGAGAAGAACCTCCTGTAAGGAACGCATTCCTAGCCGAGACCGCGACAGAGCCCGTGCCTCCCTTCTGAATGGCAGCGGTATTCCCCCCCGCGCCCCCTCCGGCAGTCATAATAAGATCGCCAGATGCCTGGATAGAAAGATCAGCAGCTCCAGCAAGAATCAGCCCTCCTACGTTCATTGCGCCAGGCGTATTGGAGCCGAATAGCTGCAGATGGGTCGTCGTGATCGAAATGAGATCGGTCGAGACGCCGCCCAAGTTCAATATCCCCGCGCCGCTGCCTCCTTGCGCTGTCGCAACAATTCCGTCCGATCCTGTCGCCGTAACAGTTACGTCTCCCGAAGCGGGTGCTACAATTCCGATCGCCGCTATGGCGGTGGCTGCAGGAGCAGTTCCCGCATTCAGATAAATATTACGCCCCGATACCGTGACACTTCCCGTTCCCCCGTTAATCGAAATCCCTGTGTTTCCGTCTCCTGTGGATGTGCCGCCCTGTAAAATATAATCCCCATCCATCGCAATGTCGACCGTCCCTCCGCTGAGCGCTATGATCGCTCCTGCCGCGGAACCTGCGCCGCTCCCGCCCTCCAGAGTGAGATCTCCGCCTCCTCTGATGAATATAGTCCCTGCGGGATCCGCCATGAGAAGCCCGCCAGGAGCTGTTCCTGCATGAAATTCAATATCCCCACCCGCGTCAATGGAAATGTCGCCATAAGCGACAACGCTTGTAAAGGCAGAACCCGATTCCAAATAGAATGAACCCGTGTTGATAGAAATCGAGCCAACTTGAACAGGCATCATCAAACTGCCGGCTTGAATGCCTCCTGATGATGCTGCATTCCCATAGATGGTGAGAGAAGTCGATGCATTTACCTGAACTTGTCCAGTCGCAGCGATGAGTTGCGCCGAATTGGCCAACATCAGGGTGGGCTCCCCAATCGTCACTACAGGGGCGTTGATTTCGATCACCACCTCCCCCGGAGCGGCAGAAAGGTGCTGCGAAAAAATCACATTCTGAATGTCGATGAACCCGTCAGCGATCAGCGTAAGCTTTGTCGGGAGATTCGGCGGCGTCATCGAAGAATCCCAAATGAGCGTATTGCCCAACCCTGGCAGAAGCGAGATTGATCCGCTCGGCGCCGTTCCGCCGCCGCTTGCTGCATCGATCGTCACGTTATTCGACTGAAGGTGCATGCCCAAAGCTGTTACATCAATATTCGCTGCAGCTCCAGAGAAAGCGTAATCCTGCGTCATCGCGCTGTAGGTCGCATTCATATCCCCCGCATTCGAGATCGTTACTGCGCAAGGGTCTAAAAAAAGAAGTCCTGTTCTGCCAAGAGGAGCCAGCGTGCTCGTCCTGCCAAGAGGCGAAAGAAGCCCTTTCGAAGAGATTTCGATAAGCCCCCCATCCCCTCCTTGAACTCCCCCTTCGGCTGAAAGGAATCCGGAGGAAATCGTCGCTTCATCGCTCCATACGATCACTCTCCCCCCGTTCCCATTCAAAGAGGCGTCCGCGTAAACGGAAGCGCCCGCATCGATGAACGTTCTCCTGCTCCGGGGAATCAGCGGATTTTTCCCGCGGAAATCGCCTCCGATCAATATTTCCCCACCTCCCATCGGTCCTGACGCATTGATCCGGGCCGGCCGGAAAATATGGTTCACATTGCCCAGGATATGGATCTTGCCTCCCTTCCCGCCAGCCAAAGCCGTCAGCTCTCCAGCGACGGAGACTGTTCCCGAAGATAAAAACGTGATCCTGGGAGCTGCAATCGCCCCCGAATTTTCAATCTCTTCGCCGGCCCTGAATAAAACTTCTCCCCGCAAAGCTTCGATTCGTCCCGACTGTTCGATCCGCCCGGCGGCAAACGCCGCATCGCCCGCCCGCGCGAAAATCATCCCTTCGCTCTGGATCCGGCCCGCTCCAAACTCAAGATGCCCGCTCCGAAAGTTTTCCAAATGGTCGAAGGCGGCAGCGACAAACGAGCCCGTATCGATCACTGCGCCCTGCCCCACCAGGATTCCGTTCGGGTTCAATAAAACTACCCGTCCATTCGCCTCAAGACGCCCCAACAGAGACGAAATCTCCTGGCTCATCACGCGGTTGACTGCAAGCGCCGCCGCATCAGGCTGCAGAAATCTCACGATTTCATCCGCTCCGATCGAAAACGATCCCCAATCAAGAACCGCCCCGTCGGAAGCCGAAATCTCCATCTCCTGAATCGACTGCATTGCGACCGAAGCCTCTCCCTCAGAAACGGAAAGGATTCCCGGAAGCGCGCAAAGCGATTGCGCAAAAATGAGTGCAACAGCGGAACAAATCGTACGCATGGATCAACCTTGTTTTGATCCTTCATACCATTTTCAAATTAATAATTAAATGCTATCCGATCAGAAGAGAAAGGGCGATGAAGAGCATCGAGCAGCCCACGAGGAAATCGAGAATTTTCCACGATTTCGGCTTCATGAATAAGGGAGCTAAAAGACGCGCTCCGTACGAGAGACCGAAAAACCAGAAAACGGAAGCGAGAATCGCGCCGAGTGCGAAATAGGGGCGGGCCGCCTCTTCGAACTGGCTGCCGATGCTGCCCAAGAGAACGAATGTATCGAGATAGGCGTGCGGGTTCAGGAAAGTCACTGCAGCCACGACCATAAATGTCTCTTTGAGAGAAGGGCGCTCCATCCCCGCCGCATGCAGAATTTGCGATCGGCTGAAGGCCGAGCGGAACGCCCGATATCCATACCAGGAAAGAAAGGCGATCCCGCCCCATTTGGAAAGGAACAGAAGCCACTCGCTGCTGGTAAACACTTTCCCCATCCCGCCCACTCCCAGTCCGATCAGGATCGCGTCGCCCAGGATGCAGAAAAGCGCCGTCGCAAACACCTGGTTGCGCAAAAGCCCCTGCTTCAAAACAAACGCATTCTGGGCGCCGATCGCGATGATCAGACCGCCTCCGGTAAAAAGACCTTTAATGAGAGGAACGAATAAAGAATTCATAGGCCGGATAGGATACCTCTTTACGGAAATGGGCATCCAGAGAAAAATAGATCTCTTTTAAGAGACTGAATGACATCTATTTGGCAAATCCCTACCTATTTGGGAGAGCAGACCGCCCGCTTTTTGAACTGGTATTCCCGCCAGCCGCTGACGTTCATAGGCACAACCGGGTCGATCATGCTGATGACTCAATCGCTGCTCCAGTGCAATCCAAGCAACGGCTTTTACAACGAATGGGGATGCCGCTGGTCGACTCACCCAATCCCGAACGGGATGATGTTCCTGTTCATTGGAGCAGGGATTCTCCAGAAAGCTTTGCGGCTCGACCCCGCTTCTCTTTCGGTTCGGGTGATCGTACAAATAAGAAACCCCGGCAGAGCCGGGGTTGATTTACGTCCAATCCAGATTCAGGTGCGTTAACCGGTCTTCACCGCGATTTTGAGCGGCTTCGAAGCGCGGCTTTTCGCAAAGGCGACTTTCAAGATGCCATC
>CAYPZU010000016.1:0-3931 GCA_964415395.1 uncultured bacterium | reverse complement strand
CTTGCATACCGCTTCCGGCTGGGCATTTTCATCAATTTTCCCTGCAGGAAGAGGAATCCAGTACGAATAGTTGGCGGCGGATTTGAAATGGTATTTCACATCCTTCTTCTCTTCAGCCGCCTTCGCTTCAATAGAAAGACCTCCCTTATCAAAGAAGATTTTAATCTCTTCCGCTTTGATTCCAGGAACGGGAGCTTCCAGATAAATCGCCTGGTCGTCCTCATACAGATTGACGCCTAAGCATTGCCCTTTGGAGCAGTTATTCCTGAAAAGCTCAGGAAAGGTCTCTTCGTTGAGAAGTTCATTGAAAAGGCTGGGAAGATAAGCTCTAGCATTCATCGTTACACTCCTGGTTGAATTGCGTTCATCGCAATCTATTTCCAGATTGTAGCGAAGAGGGTGGATTTTGTCTAGCACTCGACGACGTCGAGTGCTAGATTTTTATCTATCTAATTGTCGGTCAGGTATTTAAACCTGGCTGAATTCCCGCGCCAGGTTCTGCCGGCGGGCGAACCGCAGCAGGAATTGGAGGGATCGGCGGAGGACTTTTCTTCTGCAGCTCGTCGGCGACTTTTACCCGCTCGCGCTTCTTCTCCGCATTCCAGGAGCCTTCCATGATTTCTTTGACGTCGGTCGCATCGAGCGTCTCGAATTCCATGAGCATATCGGTCATAAGCTGGACTTTTTCTTTGTTCTCATCCAGGATTTCGACGGCGCGTTTATGAGCCGCTTCGATCAGGTCTTTTACTTCCTTATCGATTTTGCGGGCGGTTTCATCTGAATAATTCTTCTCATGATAGCCCGCCATGCCGAGATATTGACCCGATTCGGACCGCTCGTCATACGTGACTGTCCCGAGGTTGTCGCTCATCCCCCATTCGCACACCATGCTGCGGGCGATTTTGGTCGCCTGCATGATGTCATGCTGGGCGCCGGACGACATATCTTTGACAAAGAGTTCTTCCGCAGCGCGCCCGCCCATCAGGACGACGAGCTGGTCGAGCACTTCCCGCTTCCAATAGCTTAAGCGGTTCTTCTTGGGCATGAAGTGGGTTGCGCCAAGAGAGAACCCGCGCGGAATGATCGTCACTTTATCTACCGGATCGCTGTGTTTGACGATCAAGCCTGCGATCGCATGGCCCGATTCGTGGTAAGCAGTCGTGAGCTTCTCGTTCTGGTCCATTTCAAGGCTGCGCCGCTCTTTTCCATAGCGCACTTTATCGCACGCTTCGCGAACTTCGGACGAAGTGACCGCGCTGCGCCCTTTTCGGGCGGCAAGGAGAGCCGCTTCATTCAAAACATTCTCCAGATCCGCGCCGGATGCGCCAGGCGTGCTGCGCGCGACGTCGTTTAAATCGACCGAAGCGTCGATTTTGATTTTCCGGGCATGCACTTTTAAAATCTCAAGGCGACCTTTGATGTCAGGCAGATCGAGCACGACGCGCCGGTCGAAACGGCCAGGTCTTAAGAGCGCTTTGTCGAGGATATCGGGGCGGTTGGTCGCGGCCATTAAAATGACCCCTTCCTTCGTATCGAATCCATCCATTTCGACGAGAAGCTGGTTGAGTGTCTGCTCCCGCTCGTCATGTCCGCCGCCGATGCCTGCGCCGCGATGGCGTCCGACCGCATCGATCTCGTCCATGAAGATAATGCAGGGGGCGTTTTTCTTCGCCGTGTCGAACATGTCGCGGATGCGGCTCGCGCCGACGCCGACGAACATTTCTACGAAATCAGATCCGGAGATCGAGAAGAAGGGGCGGTCCGCTTCCCCCGCAACCGCTTTCGCGATCAGGGTCTTTCCCGTTCCAGGCGGCCCAACGAGCAAAACCCCTTTTGGGATTCTCGCGCCGAGCGATGTAAATCTCTGCGGATCTTTTAAAAAGTCGACGATCTCTTTCAGCTCTTCCTTTGCCTCGTCAGCTCCGGCGACATCTTTGAACGTGACCTTCAGGGTCTCTTTCGTCATCAGCTTGGCGGGCGACTTGCCGAAATTCATCGCGGAAGAGCCGACCCCTTTCATCTGCCTGGAGAAGATGAAGTAGAGGAAAAGGATCACCAGCAAGACGGGCAGCATCGTCAGAATGTAGCTGAAATAATTCGGAGCCGGTTCTTGGCTCTTGAATGTCTTTTCCAAGACGGTATTGCGGGGTTGGTCGGGCGCGCGGTAAGCAAGCCCTTTGTTCGCATTGTAGTTATCCCATTCCTGCTTAGCCTGGGAAAACCAATAGTTGAACGATTCCGGATCCTGCTTTTCCAGGGCTCTCGTCGAAAGTTCCTGGTTGTTGAAATACCAGATGACCGAGGCGACTTTCGATCTTGCCTTCTCAAGCAGAGCTTCATTCTTTTCGAGATCGTGGGATACCTGGGAATATTGCTTGAGCTGTTCGACATAGCTGCGGACGCTTCTCAGCGCGCCGAGGCGGACGCCGTCTTTTTCCCGACCCAAATCGCCAATCAGCGCAGTGAGTTGATTCAGCGCGTTCCGATACGTTTTCATCTGATGTTCGGGAGACTGCTCCAAAGCAGCTGAAATTTGGCTGTCGATCGTCTTGAGTTCCTGCTTGATCGACTCAGTTCCGATCCCGAGCGCGGGCGACCGGAGAAGAGCGATCAAGTCGCGGAGATCTTTTGCGGCGGCATCCATCGAGTCGACTGTCTGCGCCTGCTGCGCTAAACCCAACGCCCTTTGGACAAAGGGGACATTCGCGACTTCGCGGTCGGAGAGGCTCTTGATAATGATGGCGCTGTCCCGATCCGGGGTGTCATAAAGCGAGCCGACGACGGTGAATCCGGAACGGTACAGGGTCTGTCCGCTGATATGAAGGTAGAGATCGGCTGCATCCTGAACGTTTTTCTGGAGCGTCTCGAGCTCGGCTGAAAGGCGGGACCCTTCAGCTTTCAGTTCATGATTCCGGTTCAACAGTTCGAGATAGCGGTAGCGCTCGTTGCTCTCGTCGGAGAGGCGGTCGCGGAATCGGCCGCTGAACGTAACAAGGTTCTCGTTCTGGGCGATTTTCCGGTTTTCCTCGGGAACGGTGAGGTTCAGGTTGGAGAGATGCTCCACCTGGTGGCTGAATGAGACCTTCGCTATCTTGTCGCTCGTGAAAGTCTGGATACCGAGAATGATCAGGATCGCCGCCAGGAGAAATACGAGGAATCCGCCTGGAAAGCTTTTTTTCGGATCGGGTCTCATTTTGGCCATAAACGCCTTGTTTTGTTTATCTTAGATTACTGTTTAAGCAGGTTAATTAAACCACCTTTTCACGATAAAGTAAAGCCTTCAGGGCCGTTTCCGCACGCCCCTGGAAACGTCCTCATAGCAAAAAACTATTAAATTGTCTGGCCCCGCCGAAACGCTTATCCCTAAAACACTGGAAATGAATCTTTTGGAGCAAAATAAAATGAAAATTTCACCTTTGGTTCTTTTGCGGGGACCGCTCTGCCGGACAAAAATTCCCCCTCCAAAGCGCCGTCCCTTAAGACAATAGGAACAAGCCTACGGAAAAAGGAGGGAGTTTTCCGGTCGCTCCAGAGCTTGCCAAGCTTCCCGTCTAAAGCCGTCCAGTCTAACAGAAGATTTCCTTTTTCCAACAGAAGAGTGAATCGCCCGCTCCACACATCTTTCCAACAGGGGGGCGCGGACGCCTCCCCTCCCGCTTCTTCTCCTTCGACGATCCAATCTCCCGAACGCCTTTTTCCGGTTCCGATCTCCATCGGCGCTTCGAAAACAGGCAGCTTCGCATTTAAAAGGAACAGGATCTTCCTGTCGGCGTAAAAGACCCTTCCCTGAATCTCCTTCTTTCGGTTGGCGGCCCCTTCATCGAGCCAATCGAGCAGATCTTCCAGCGCCTCGCGGGGAAAAACGATCCCCTCTTCTTTCGCCAGCCGCAAAACGATCGACTGGATCGTCTCGGTCAGCTCCCGCGCGCCG
>CAYPZU010000015.1:29666-37198 GCA_964415395.1 uncultured bacterium | reverse complement strand
TCTGCCTGCGTCGGACAGCCACTTAATTTGGGATCCGCCTCCATCGCTAAACTTTTCAAGTTTAGCTGCTTCAGCGCCGACTTCGTCTGACCCAAATTCAGGGCGCCTCCTTGGCATATTCCGATTCTTCAATCTCTCTCGGTATGGAAGTTCTCCGCACCTAATCGCGCGCAGCGATCGTCTCTTTTTCACTCCGCTTTGCGTAGTTTGCGATCTCTTCGAGCTGAGGAAGGGCGATCGTTTCATACGCAAACGGCGAAGGGATTCTTCCTTCGACAAGGACTGCAAGCCTCTTCCGGTTGTCTCTCGATAAAAAGTTTTTCCCAGTAGCGATGAATCCTTCGTAGTCGAGCGCTTCGATGGCGGCGATCCGCTTTTCGATGAATGCAAAGTCTGCATCGTGCTGGAAGGCGAGGAGATCCCAAAGCGCCGTCTTGTCTTTTAGGTTGCGGAATCGGTTTTTCAACGAGGAAATCTGGCTTTTCTTGAGCGTTTCGAAGCGCTCGGCAGAAATGTTTTCGTGGAGCGCTGCGCTGTACCCTTCGAGGAAAAGTTCGAAGCGGTAGAGGAGCTCTTCAGGCTGGTGCGAGTTCGACTGGACGAGGAAAGTGCGGAAGAGGTGCTCGTCGATTTCGACTCCGTCGCTCTGGACGATGTATCCGGTTCTCTGCTTGGTGCGCAGTTCGTCGAAGAAGGCTTCTTTGACGGCGCCGGAGAGGATTTCCTGGACGGCCCGTTTCTGGAAGGTGAAGTCCCCTTCGTCGAGGAGGAGGAGGGCGGCGTTTCCCTGCACGTCGGCGGTTTGGTAGATGGAGAACGGGCCGGTCTGCGCGGGGAGGCGGAGCGTTTTGGTCTGGGGGTGCTGCTCGGGCGGATAGGGGGATCTGCCGAGGATGTGGACGACGTCGAGCCAGGCCGACTGGGCGTCTTTGAGGGAGAGGTTGCCGGCGAAGAGCGCTTCGATATGGGTTTTTTCAAACAGCCGTTTGTGGAAGTCGAGAAACTCTTCGTAGCTGATGCTTTTAAGAGCGGCATGCCGCTCTTTTTTGGTCGTTTTATCCTGGTTGACGAGCGAGTCCATCAGCTCTTTGGCCTGGCGCGCGGCGAGTTCTTTCGCCCCGTTGAGATAATCTTTTTCATGCCGCTCGGTGTAGAGGGCGAACTGCTCGCGGGTCGGAGGATTGAGAGGCATCTGTCTGGCGATTTCCTGAAGCAGCAGCGGGGCTTTTTCGCTGAATCCGGAGATGCTGAAGTGGATCCGGCTCCGGTCGTAATCGAAGCGGCATTTGAGGCCTGCGGAGGCGGCGGCGGCTAACGTCGGGTGGAGGAGGTCGGTGAGGTGGTCGAGATAGAGCGAGGCGAGGACGGAGCTTTTCGCGTTGGGGGAAAGTTCCGGAGAGAGGATGTGGAAGAGATAAACCGATTCGGGGGTGTTGAATTCAGAGGAGCGGATGTAGTAGGCAGTTCCTAGGTCGGTTTTCGAGATGGGGATGGGGCTGTTTTTCTGGGTTGTGTCGGAAACGATGTCGAGATGGGCGGGGAGGTAGGGGTTTGGATCCGCGAGGCGGATCTGGGAGTGGGGAGCGGCGTTGTTCCAGCCGGCGATCCACTGGGAGGGGATGGGGCGGATCGCATATTCGGCGCCGCACCATTTTTCTTTCCGGTCCGGGTGGATTTTTGTCAGTTCGGGAGACGCCATGAGGCTGATCGCGCAGGTCTCGGGGGTGAGGAGAGAGGCGGCGGCTTCGATTTTCTGCGGGTTGTATTCGGTAGCGAGGATTGATTTTCTGGGAAACGTGCTGATTTCCTCATCTACAAGAGAGTCGGCGAGTTTGGTGATGTACTCGAAGGCTCCTTCCCGGCTCTGATATTGGTAATTGAGCTGCTGAATGGCGTTTTTTTCCTGGAACAGATAGGAGGGAACGCCTGTAGAGCGGAGTCCTGCGATGGCCTGGAAGCAGCGGTGGATGGTGGTTTCGATCTGCTCGAGTCCTTTTTGGGTGAGTTCGAGATAGATCTGGAAGAATTTGTGTTCGACGCCGCCGAGGTCGTCGACGCGCGCCGTCATCCCGTCGATGAGCTGCTCCTCTTTGAGCCGCTCATAAAGGCTGAAGCGCTGGCCCCTTTCGAGAGCGTAGGCGAAGAGCTCGGCCGATTTGCTTTCGTCGAGGGAGTGTTCGAGGGGGAGTTCCCATGCGAGAGTGAGGAGGCGCCGGTTTTGGATCGGCTTGATGTAGGCGATCTGCCCTTTTTGCTGGTTCGAGAGGAGAGGGAAGCGGTGGTCGAACGGGGCGTCGAGGGTTTGCGGGATCGAGGCGAAGCACTGGGCGGCGGTGGCTTTCAGGGTGTCGATGGGGAGGGAGGAGTAGATCGCCAGGTGCATCCGGTTGGCGCCGTAATGCTGCCTGTGCCATTTTTTGAGCGCGCTTTGGGGGATCTTCCCGAGGGTTTGGGAATTGCCGACAGAGAACATCCGGTTGGGGTGTTCAGGGTTTCCATTTTCTTTGAAGACCATGTATTCGCGCCAGCCGTCGTTTTCGATGTTCTTGGCGAATTCCTGGTCGACGGCGTGCATCTCGCGGGAGATGCCGGAGGGATTGAAGAGGGGGTCGATGAAGAAGCGGGCGAAGCGGTCGAGGATGGGGAGGAACCCTTCGGGCTGAGAGGCGAACATGTAGACGGTTCGGTTCGGTGCGGTGAAGGCGTTGGTGAGGCCGGCGTAGTCGGAGACGAGCGACTGGAATTCATGTTCGTCGGGATATTTCTCGGTGCCCATGAAGAGCATGTGTTCGCAGAAGTGGGCCATGCCGGGATATTCTACGGGATCGTTCCACGAGCCGGCTTCGACAGCCATCGCGGCGGCCGACTGGTCGGCCTGGGGATCGGAGACAAGGAGGATTTCGAGGTTGTTATGGAGGCGGAGTTTGGCGGTTTTCCGTTCGGCGAGGTCGGGATTGAGGAGGGGAAGGGAGGAAAGATCTTCGATTACGGTGAATTCCGAGGGTTTGGGGTCCGCTCCTGCAGAGGTCATCGTTGCGAGCAGGGTGGAGACGGAAATCAGCGTGTTCATGATCTATTCCATGGCTTGAGGATGTTCGTAGTTGCGTTTGACGATTGTCCAGAGGGCGTCGGCGCGCATCTGCCGCCGGAGCGATTTGTCGGATTCCTGGGAGCCGGGGTAATGCTCCATGTCGAACTCTTTCGGGAAGGCGAGGAAGACGGGAGTTCTTTTGGCGGTGCGCATTTCCCCGAGTTCTTTTTGAACTGTTTCGGGAGGGGGCATCACGTCGTAGGTTGAGAGAGCGAAGGGGTAGAAGTGGGTGGGGGTTTTGGCTTTGCGGGCCATGAGGTAGAACATTTCGATGCTTTGAGGATCGAACGGGGCCACTTCGACTTTGCCTGCGCTGTTTTTCCGGTCTCTTCCGCCTGAGGGCGCGACGTAGATGATCTTCCCGCCCTCCTGGAGAAGGCGGCTCATGAGTTCCATCGTATTTTTGTTATGGAGCTGTTTTTTCGCTTTCAGCTCAGGGGGGTGGTCGATGTAGCGCTTCGAGTAGATGCAGAGGAGGTCGCAGCCGAGGCTGAAGGGGATAGCCAAAGGCTCGGTGACGACGCGCTCTCCTGCGACATAGATGATCTGCTCAGCCAGTTCGGGATATTTTTCTTTGAGGAGGATGGCGATGATCTGAGGGTCTGGCTCGGTCTGGTGGTTGGCGAGGAGGACGACGTTTTCCCCTTTTTTGAGCTGCGACTGGATGGTGCGGATGTTCTGCTCGCCGTAGATGCGCGAATGGGGCAGGTCGATGAGCGGCGAGATGAAGTCGAGGCTGAACTGGTAGTAGTCGATCGGATGGCGCACTTTTTTATGGTACGGCTGAAAGGGATAGGGATGGAAAAACTGCTCCTGGACGAGATCGAGGAAGAGGAGCAGCATCGATCCGGCTGCGCTGGCAGGCTGACCTGAAGAGATGATCGCTTCCCTATAGCAGTTGAAGAACTGGAAAAGGATCTGCCGATACTTTTCCGGAATGGCTGCTCCTACTGACTGAAGGCGGGAAGCCAGGTGCGATTCTTCAGGCGTCAATTCTTTGGCCATTGAGCGTTGAGTAAAATAGGTACTCGTTTAAGTGGAGGTTGTCGTTTACGGCGAACTCGAGATGGGCGTTCGATTTGTTGGCGAGTTTCTGGTAGAAGTCTTTGTCCTGGGCTTCCAGATAGCGGTTGAGGTCGGGGTGTACGACAAGCTTAAGGGCAAACTGGTTTTGGCTCAGGATGAGTTTCTTCAGGGCCCGTTCGATCTCGACGGAGACGCTCTCGTGCGTCTTGACAAGGCCGCTGCCGACGCAATAGGGGCAGCCGGTGAAGATTGTCTGCGAGAGCGATTCGCGGTTTCTCTGCCGCGTCATTTCGACAAGGCCGAATTCGCTCATGCCGAGGATGGTGCATTTGGCTGAATCTTCCTTCATGCACTCCTTGAGCCGCTCCAGAACTCTCCGCTGGTTTTTGCGGGAGCGCATATCGATGAAGTCGCAGATGATGAGGCCGCCCACGTTCCTGAGGCGGAGCTGGCGCGCGATTTCTTCTGCAGCTTCGAGGTTGATCCGTACGAGGGTCTCTTCGACGTCTCCGCCGGAGGGATTGGTGGAGCTTCTGCCCGAGTTGACGTCGATCGTGTGCATCGCCTCGGTGCGGTCGAAGAAAAGATAGCCGCCGGAGCCAAGCCAGATTTTGCGGCGGACGGCGCGGTCGATTTCCCTCTCGACGTTAAATCGCTCGAACATGGGCGATTTATCGCGGTAGAACTCGATTTTCAGCGGGTGTTCGGCGGCGTATTTCTGGTAAAGGCTCTTGCATCTTTGATAGGTGGCGTAGTCATCGATGAGCAGGCGGTCGTATTTTTTGTCGACGCAGAGTGTGACGGCGCGCTTGATGAGATCCGATTCTTCAAAAAGGAGCGTCGGCTTGCTCGATCCATCGAATCGTTCGACGATCGACTGCCAGGTATGGAGCAGGTCGGTCGCTTCTTCGACGAGCATTTCGGTGGTCGCGTTGGCGCTCGCGGTGCGGCAGATGAGCCCCATGTCCTGAGGCATTTCGAAGGATCGGATCAGCTTTTTGAGCCGGTCGCGCATCCCTTTGTCTTCGATTTTGCGCGAGACGCCGCGGTGCGGGTTGTTGGGGAGGAGGACGAGATAGCGCCCTGCGATCGAGATGTTCGAAGTGAGCCTCGCCCCTTTCGTTCCGATCGGTTCTTTGACGACCTGCACGAGAACGGGCTGGTCGATTTTGAGGAGCTGGGTAATGTCCTTCGCCTTCGGAGTCGCTTCCATCTTCGAGATGTCGTAATCGAGGTCGAAGTCCATATCGAACATCTCCTCGAACTTTTTGGTGTTCTCGAGGATGTCGCTGATGTGGATGAATCCGTTTTCGCCTTCGTTGATGTCGATGAACGCCGACTGGATGTTGAGGAGGATGTTCGTGACCCGTCCGCGGTAGATGTTTCCCGTGATCTGCCTGGACTTTTTCCGGTCGACGATTAAATCCTGGAGCTGGCCGTGGCGCAGGTAGGCGTAGCGGATCTCTTTCGATTCGATGTTGAGTAAAATTTCATGCATAGAGGTCCTGTCCCGCATGCAGCGGGGATAGAGATAGAGTTTTTTAGGAAAGGATAGACTACATTCCGTTCTTTTTCCACTAAAAGAATTTCACATAGGCCGGAATTGATGCAGCTTATCTTGAAGAACTTCAACGAACCCCTGGGAGGCGAGGCCGATCGCGCCGAGAACGCCGTTCGCAAACGCCCGCGGCGTCGAATAGCCGTGGCATTTGATGACGATTCCCTTGACGCCGGCGAGAAGGGCGCCGGGATATTCGGCGTAGTGGAGATGCCTTTGCAGGTCGTTGAGCTGGGGCTGCAGCGATTGGAGCATGGCCGGACTGAGCTGTCCGTGGATCCTGTCGAGGATGAGGCTGGCGATCCCTTCAGCCGTCTTGAGGAAGACGTTGCCGGTAAAGCCGTCTGTGACGAGAACGTCCACGTCGCCGTCGAAGACCGATTTCCCTTCGATGTTGCCCTTGAATTGGAACGGGGCTTTATGAGCTTTTGCCAGCTCCTGGTAGGCGAGCCTAAGTTCCGAGGTCCCTTTCAGCGCTTCCGAGCCGATGTTGAGGAGGCCGACGGAGGGCTTTTCGATGCCTCTTGCTGTCTGGTACGCGGCGCCGATCCAGGCGTACTGGATGAGGTGGGCCGCTTTGATCTGCACGTTGGCTCCTACGTCGAGGACGGCGACCGGTTTTTTTTTGGTCGGCATGAGAGCGAGGAGCGCGGGGCGGAGGATGCCGGGAAGCGTGGAGAGAACCATTTTGGCGCCGGAGACGAGAGCTCCGGTGTTGCCAGCGGAGACGAAGGCGTCGATCGCCCCTTCTTTGAGAAGGCGCATTCCGACCAAAAGGGACGAATTCCGCTTCCGCCTCAGAGCGGCCAACGGAGCTTCGTCCATCTCGATCGCTTCGGCGGCAGGAAGGAAACGGTGCGTTTTGCTTGCGTATTCAGGCGCGCCAATAAGAAGCAGTTCGGCGTTTTCAGGAAGGGCGAGAGAATTCAGGGCCGCGAGCAATTCGCCGGGAGCGTTGTCGCTCCCCATTAAATCGACCCCGATGATCCGCTTACGCACTTTTCTCTACGAGTTGCTTGCCGTAGTGTCCGCAAGAGGGGCAAACCCGGTGGGACATCCGCGGTTTTCCGCAGTTGGAACAGCCGGAAAGGTTTTTCGGTTTTTTCGCGTGGTGCGAGCGGCGGGAATTTTTCTTCGCATTCGAGACGCGGTTGCGAGGTACTGCCATGATTCATTTCTCCTAAAAAGGTGCTTGTTATTTTATATCTATGTCGGAAAAAGGGAAATAGGTCGGTTTTTCCTTGGCGCCCTGCGAACGGATATAGGCAGCCAGCGAGGGTCTGTCAGGGCATTTTCCCTGGTTGCACTCGATGGTCTGCGGCAGCTCGATCAAAAGATCTTCCCTCAAACATTCCCGGAAATCGAAAATTCCGCTCCGGATTTCAGCGAGAGGCTGGGCGTGGTAAAAATTGTCTACTTTCAGCTCTTTCTCAATCATTTTATTGCATACGGCGCACGGCATCATTGCCTTCGTTTTCGCCTTCAGCCGGAGGATCAGATCTCCATCGGTCAAATAAGCCTCTCCCTGCACATAGACAGGCGAATCGAACCTGAGGTCAGGCTCGTCGATTTCGAAAAACGAAGGGGCGAAAGTCTCGTCGATCTTATAGACTTTCCCGTCTTTCAGCCGATCGACCAGGATTTGAAAGGGTTCCGACATGAAATTCCTGCAAATAGGTCTTAATTTAAAGGAATCGCCGTTAAAAATCCACAGCAGAAAATTGGGGCCGCTCTGCAAGTAAATATTTTATTTGAGAGAGAGGATGGCCGAGGCTGCGGTTTGGCTCGCCTGTCCGGAGCCAAGGCGGGAGCGGACGGTTTGGCGCTCCGCTGGCAGCATGGCTTGGGGTAAGCGAT
>CAYPZU010000015.1:28999-29656 GCA_964415395.1 uncultured bacterium | reverse complement strand
CTGGCAGGCGGCTCGGGCCGTTTCGTCGAACCAAAGTTGATGGGCCCAGCGGAACAGGGCCGCTTCGGTGAGGTTCGGGCCGAAAAGCTCGGGGTAGACTGCCTCCGAGGCGATGATATTGGGGAGGCTGTAGTAGGGGAGGTCGATCCGGAAAATTTTTTGTGCGAGGAATAGGTCCAGGGGCTTGATGGCGAAGTTGACGACGGCGGGGACGCGGCGAAGGGCCAGCTCCAGAGCGGCGGTTCCGGAGGTGGCGAGCGCCAGGCGGCAGGAGGCCATCAGCTGGTAATTGTCCATTGAGCGGAGGTCGGGGGCTAAGTTCCGGATCAGCGGCTCAAGGGAAGGGGAGGCGATCGAGACGGCGAGTTCGAGCGAGGGATCGAGGGCGGCGAGGCGGCGGGCAGTTTTAAGCTGGAGGGGAAAATTCCGCTCGACTTCGGTTCTTCGGCTTCCCGGAAAGAGGCCGAGGAGATGGCGCGGAGCCGTGGGAGGGA
The DNA here is from genome assembly GCA_964415395.1 of uncultured bacterium. Classification (GTDB taxonomy): domain Bacteria; phylum Chlamydiota; class Chlamydiia; order Chlamydiales; family SM23-39; genus CAYPZU01. The sequence continues at coordinate 29,162 of CAYPZU010000015.1, read as the reverse complement.
CGTCTTGGGCCAGCGGGTGGCCGACGTACCGGACGGCTAGGTTGGTCTTGGAGAAGCAGGCGGGCTCGAAGGGGAGGATCGTCAGGAGCAGGTCGAGATTTTTGGCCATGATCCCGATCCGCTTTTTTCCCCAGGCCCAAACGGTGGGGCAGATGTAGTGGAT
>CAYPZU010000015.1:0-28989 GCA_964415395.1 uncultured bacterium | reverse complement strand
TCCTTTTTCCCGGAGCGACTGCTCGAGCCGGAGATTGAATCCGGGATAGTCGATGCAGACGACACGCTTGGGATTGAGCGAGAGAATTCGATTCCGGATCGCAAAAAACTGGCGCGCGATTTTGGGCAGGGCCAATACGACGTCGATGAAGCCCATCACCTGGAGATTTTCCATTTGGAAATGGGTTTCGATCGGAAAAGCGCGCATGCGGGGGCCTGCGACGGCGCCGATTTTGAGCGAGGGCTGCTGTTTGAGGAGCTCTTCGATGAGTTTCGCCCCCTGGAGATCGCCGCTCGGTTCTCCTGCGACGATAAAGAGGTCGGTTACTTGAGGCATTCGGCGATCCAATGGGCGCCCTGGTGGAAAATTTCGGGCGGCGTGCCATGGCCCATGTGTCCGATGGAAGGGCTGATGAACAGTTCGATCTGGGGGACGCGCACTTTATGCTCTCTCGCGCTTTCGACGAGCGACATGGCGAAGTCGAAGCACGATTTTGTGCCGACGCGGGTGTCATGGTTGCCGATGTAAAGGCGCACATGCCGGTTGCAGAGCGCGGGTGCGATCCGTTCCAAATCGAAGCTTTCAGCGAGCGGGTGGTGTTTCAGTTCCGAAAATTCTTTTGCGTTTTTGAGCTTCGTGAGCGGCGCAAAAGCGAGGAGAAAGCGGCAGGCGGGGACGCGGGCTGCGAGGTGGGCGGCGATCATTCCGCCGCGAGAGAGTCCTGCGAAGGCGAGTTTGCTCGGATCGGCGAATTTTTCGCGGATGGCGAACGAGACGGCTTTTTCGGCCTGCTCAAGGAATTCGCCGATGCAGTCGACCCCTTTGGAAAAGTCATCGGCCCAGACCGAAAGGGCTTTCGCTGCAGGCAGGCCGTTCTCATGTCCGGGGAGCGTCATTGAAAAAACGCGGATCATTTTCCCGTGCAGGAAGGCAACCGGCTGGTTGAAAGGATCGAGAGAAAGGGAATCTTCTCCGGAAAGGGCGAAGTAGAAGAGGGAGGGCAGGGGGCCGTGATCGAGAGCGGGTCCTGTATGGAAAAGGGAAACTCCGGGAGCGGGGCTTAATGAGACGAACGGAATTTTGTTATGCGCCATCGGATTCGCCCGAATCTCCGCCTCCGCGGCGGCGGCGTCTGCGGCGTCTTCTGCGGGGCGGGCGGTCGCCGTCGATGCTGGAATCGAAAGGCGCTTCCGAGTCGTGCGAAGAGACGGCCGCTTCGGACCAGAGGGTGTAGTGCGGCAGAAGTTCGGGTTGGACGCGGGAGCGGAGTTTGAGTAGATGGAGGGCCATCGAGAAGAGCGCGTCGCGGGGAGGGCGCGGTCTGCGGATCGGGCGTCCGTCGATAGGGATCATCCGGTATTGGGAGGAGAGAATGAAGGCGATCATCCCTCTCATCCGGCGGGGGATCTTGAAGAACGGATGGAAGGCGAGGTCGATAGTTCTGTGGGACTCTTCGGCGATCTGACCGAGGTGGAGGGGTCTGTCATGCCGTTTCGCTTTCTCGCGAACGATCAATTCAAAAAGCGGAAAGAGAAGAGCCGAGAGGAGCAGAGAGCGGTCGAGGGGTTCGGGAGGCTGTTTTTTGATTTCGGCGTCGCATTCTTCCAGGAGTTTAAATGTGGCGTGGCCTGGCATATTGAGGAATTCGGCCAGATCGGGCGAGAGAGGCTCGAGAAGGCCGTATTGATTGATCAGGTGGAAGAAGGGTTTTGACGCGCCTGATTCGAGCATCCGGAGGAGTTCTTCGAAAATGCGGGCTGACGAACTCTTCACGATTTCGGTGCGGCACTGAACGAGCGCTTCGAAAGTGGGCTTATGAATTTCGAAATTAAAGCGGGCGCAGAATTTCAGAAGCCGGATCATCCGGACCGGGTCCTGGCTGAAGCGGAGCTCAGGCTGGCCGATGGAGCGGAGAAGCCGTTTTTCGATGTCGGGATAGCCGTCGACGTAATCGATTACGATTTGATGTTCCGGGTCGTAGAAAAGGCCGTTGATGGTGAAGTCGCGGCGTAAAACGTCCTGCTCTTCATTTCCCCAGACGTTGTCGCGCACGATCAGCTCGTTCGCCTCAGTGTCGCCAGCGCGGAAGGTGGAGACTTCGATGATTTTCCGGCCGAAGCGGATGTGGGCGAGGCGGAATCTGCGTCCAATCAGGATCGCGTTGCGGAAGATGCTCCGGATCTCTTCCGGTTTGGCTGAAGTGGACACATCGAAATCTTTCGGCTTTTGATTCAAAAGCAAATCGCGCACTCCGCCGCCTACGAGGTAGGCGCTATGGCCTGCCTGGCGCAGTTTCTGGATTACGTAAGAGGCGTGCTGGTCGACCTGATCGGGGGAGATCCGATGTTCGTCGGCTTTATAGATCTTTGGTTCCACGAAAGAAGGCGGTAAGTCTTTAGCTGTAAACACTGAACCCAGCCTATTTGAAAGGGGGGATTAAGTCAAGAAAGTGTGGCCAAGAACTGGTCCCCGAGAATAGAATAGACCAACTTATACAGAATAAAATTATGAATTCCAAGCAAGGCCACCTTTTAGGCGGCACCCTTCTCGTCGCAGGAACGTCGATCGGAGCCGGGATGCTTGCCCTGCCCGTCGTTACCGCCGCGGGAGGCTTCGTCCCCGCCTTTTTCGTCTATCTGCTCTGCTGGATTTTCATGACCTGCACCGGGCTGCTCCTGCTGGAGATCTGCCTGAAGCTCCCTCCGGACGCCAATCTGGTCTCGATGGCCTCTTCCTATCTGGGAATTCCTGGCAAAATTTTCGCCTGGCTCCTCTATCTCTTCCTTTTTTACTGCCTGAGCGTCGCCTACATTTCCGGCGGGGGGGGCCTCCTCAACGACTGGCTGGGCCATTCGCTCGCTCCGTGGCAGTCGGCTCTCTTGTTCGTCGCCCTCCTCGCCCCGTTTGTCTATGCGGGAGCGCGGATGGTCGACCGGATTAACCTGGTCCTGATGGGAGGGTTGATTCTGAGCTATATGGCGTTTGTCGTCCTGGGCGCGCCTCATGTCCAGCTTGCCCCGCTCCAGCACGCAGAGTGGAAAGCCTCCCTGATCGCCCTCCCGGTGATTTTCACCTCGTTCAGCTACCAGGGGATCATCCCGAGCCTGACGACCTACCTGCACCGCGACCCCCGGAAGATCCGGCTGGCGATTTTCGGTGGCACGACTCTGGCTTTCGTCATCTACCTGCTTTGGGAATTCCTGATTTTGGGAATCGTCCCGATCGAAGGGGATGGGGGGCTGGCTCAGGCAAAAGAATTGGGGCTGACAGCGGTCGCCCCGCTGAAGCAACATGTCGCTTCCGGCTCAATCGCGGCAATCGGGCAGGCGTTTGCGTTCTTCGCGATCACGACTTCCTTTTTGGGAGTGACGCTGGGGCTTCTCGATTTCCTCGCTGACGGGCTGCGGATGCCGAAGAAGGGACTCCGCAGGCTGTTTCTCGCTTTCCTGACTTTCGGCCCCCCCGCCGCGATCGCCCTGCTGAACCCGAATATTTTTATTTTCGCCCTGGTTTTTGCGGGCGGCATCGGCTGCGCCCTCCTCTTGGGGTTTCTCCCAGTCCTCATGGTCTGGATCGCCCGCTATGGAAAAGGCGGCCACCATGGCGGACCCATTCAGCTCGGCGGGGGCAGAGGGGTTCTCCTGTTTCTTTTCCTGTTCGTTTTCGTTGAGCTGGCCATCGAGTTCTCTCCTCTCTTCTAGGGCGTGTCGTCAATTCATCTTCTGGGAGATCTCTGATGGATTTTTCTGCAGGGTTTGGCGCGGAGATCGCAATCAACTCGGATCCAGTTTATTAGATATATACACAAACAACCTGAAGAATCGGTTTCTGGCTTCGTCGCGCAGCCACTGAATTTGAGACCCGCCTGCACCCCACCCCAACGATGAAGCATCGTCGGGGACCCCGGCGCTAAACTTTTTAAGTTTAGCTGCAACGTCTTCCCCCAAAAAAGAGGCTTTTTTGAGGACCCCTTGTGGATTATGGGGTCCCCAAAGACGTCGCGTCTTTGGGGTAGGATTCGGCGCCGACTATGTCTGGCTCAAATTCAGGGCGGCCTACGGCCCGGTTCGTATTAGCTCACCTGCTTCCCTTTAAAAATGTCCCCCGGACATTTTTAAAGTGTCCGCAGCCTTGCCATATTCCCGCCCCTTCAAGTAGTTTGCGTATAGCGCAGAGCCCTGCTGGAAAAGGCGCGGAGAGCTTTCCATAGGTTAATTGACGACAGGCCCTTGTTTGCATCAAATGGCAGATGATGTATGTGGGGCTTATGGAGAGAACGAAATTCCGCGTATTGGCTACCGCAGGAGCTGCCCTATTTCTATTGGTTTCAGGCGTCCTGTATGAAACATTCCGCGTTCCGATGCCTGTCGATTTCGATACAAAGGGGTTCCCGACGATAGGGGATTCCAAAGCAAAAATCGAACTCATCATTTTCGAAGATTTCCGCTGCACCCACTGCTGCTACTTCAGCGAAGAGATCTATCCAGAACTCAAAAAAGCGTATGTCGACACCGGAATTGCGAGCTACACGATTGTCCCTTTAGCTTTTATGAATAAATCAAAGCCGATCGGGAATGCGGCTTTGGCCGTCTACCGGCAGAATCCGAACCGGTTTTTCGAGTATGCGCATGAGCTGTTTAAAGCTTGCGTCGACGGGATGGTTCCCGACGAGAATGAATTATACCGGATTGCGAAAAGGGTGGGGGGAATCAATCTTGTCCGGCTGCAGGAGTGCATCGAGAGCCACTGCTACTACGAAGAGCTGGAAAATAATCTTCACCTCGCCAAGCGGCTGATGGGGAGGGAGTTCGGGACGCCTACGCTCTACATCAACGGAGTTTCTTCGCCTACGTCCTCTTTCCGGGCCGTCCAGCTGAAAATTCAAAAAGCGCTGGAGAAGGAGGGGGCATGATCGACTGGATCCGGAAAAACAATCTCTATTCAGCTTGGGTTATTTCGCTTTTCGGCCTATTTCTTAGCCTTTTCGTCGGGGAGATTTTAGACGTCGAGCCATGCAACCTTTGCTGGTACCAGCGGATCGCGCTGTTTCCTCTCGCGATCCTTCTGGGGATCGCCGCGTATAAAGACGATCAGTCGATCGTCCCGTATGCCCTGCCTCTGGCGTGCATCGGCGCTGCCGTAGCGCTTTATCAAACAATCGGGCAAAAGCTTCCCTTTCTATTTGGGAGCGCCACCTGCGGCTATGCGGAAGAGTGCGCGGCGCCGGTGTTTTCCCTTTTCGGGTTCATCACCTTTCCTCTTCTCAGCGCCGCAGGCTTCGCCCTGATCTCATTCTTGCTCTACACAGGCTGCAGAAACCGTTAATTTTCTTTCTTGTTTTTGATGCAAAAGGCGCAGCATTGCCGAAAGCAGTCGCAGATATTTCTCATCCACTGTTCTCTTCTGATGTCCCAGGGTGTTTTGGATCCAGCGGTGGTTTCGAGCGGTTTTTGCGGAGCGGCAGAGGCCCCCATGGGGATCAGCGCGGTGGGAGGGCCTTCGGGTTCTTTCCGGGTTGCAGCATCTGGATCCGGCTCTTGAGCCCTTATGTCGATCACGGTCGAGGCGGTGCCGTCGCCGCCCGTGTAGAGCCAGGATTTGGTTAAATCCGCGGGACCGATGGTGTCGCCCGGAGCGATAGGAGTTCCCGGTTTTCCGGCTTCGCTCAGATCTTCCCAATCTTCATTATCCGACAAGGTAGCGAAACTCGTTTTATCAGCAGCTCCAGCTGCAGGTAGTTTTGTAGCCATAGGAGTTCCTCCGTTTTTTAAAAAGGGGAGCATCTTAAGTTAAGAAAATATAAAGCACAATTCTTTTTTAGAAAAAGGAAGAAACAGGTAACGTTTTCTCCCAGAAATACAATAGGAGGAACACGATGGCCAAGCTCTATTTCCGTCACGGAACTGTAGGCAGCGCGAAAACGCTCAATCTGCTCGCAGTCGCGCACAATTACCGGCAGCAGGGAAAGAAGATTCTTTTGATGAAGCCCGATCTCGATACCCGCTTCGGAAAAAAACAGATCAAGTCGCGCGCCGGTCTCGAAACGCAGGCCGACGTCTTGATCGTCGATGAAACGTCGCTCCACAATATCGACTACCGCGGCATCTCCTGCATTTTAGTCGACGAAGTCCAATTCTTAAGCGCGAAAGTGATCGAAGAGCTCCGCCGCATCTGCTTGCAGCACGACATTCCGATCCTCTGCTACGGACTCCGCACCGATTTTAAATCGCGGATGTTCGAAGGATCATTGCGCCTGATGGAATTGGCCGATTCGATCGAAGAAGTGAAAGCGACCTGCCACTTCTGCAACCGGAAATCGATCATGAATCTCAAGCATGTGAATGGCGTGGCGACGAATGAAGGCGCTTCCGTCGATTTAGGAGCGGAAGAGAAGTACTTCCCCACCTGCTACAAATGCTACTGCCGAGAGCTGGACAAAGCGCAGTTTCTGAAGGCGAAACCGACCTCCTCTTGCTGCAGCTGCCATTAAGACTCTTCCAGCTTGAATTGGACTTCTTTGCGCAAGAGGAACATGCCGGCTACGTTGAGAATGAGTAGAAGCGCTCCAGAGAGGGACATGAGGAGAAACGCCTGCGTCGCTTCGACGAATGCAAAAATCGGTAGAGCGATGCAGGCATAGAGGTAGTAGGCAAAGGGTCCCCATTTCGGCGAGATGAATTTGGCGCACTTGACGCCGACGACGAAATAGGTGAGGATCGTTGTGTATCCGAGCAGGAAAAGGAAGAACGGCATGAAGAAGTGCATGTAGGGGAAATAGAGACCCAATGCTTCCTGCACCATCAGAGCGACGTCCACCCCTGAGTGCCAATGGCCCGTGGCAAGCACGATCAAAATGCTCATTGTGCAGATGATGAACGTGTCGAGAAAAATCCCGACGATGGTCATCGAGGCTTGCCGACCGATCTGCGTAGAGCTGCTCTCGGCATAGACGACCGATGTGTAGCCGACCCCGATATCTCCCGAGTAGGCTCCCCTTGAAAGGCCCATCGAGATCGAGAGGCCGACTGTGCTTCCGGCAAAAGCTCCTTTCGCCGCCTGCGCGGTGAAAGCTCCTTCGAAGATCATCTTGAAAATTCCCGGCAGGTCGGCGGCGTGCTGGATCAGCACATAGATCCCCATGCCCAGGTACAGGATGATGAAGATCGGAATCAGCGCGCTGCACACTTCGCCGACGCGGTTGATTCCGCCGAGGGCAACCGCCACGGTCGCGATCAGAAGAATGGCAGTGACCCAGTATTCGTTCAGATTCCAATTCACGGAAATGCTGTCGACCATCACGTTGAACATGAAGATCTCGACGCCGTAGAAACAGAGCAGAACGGAGACGAGCGTCGCCACCCAGCGCACTTTGTAGGCGCGGGGAAGGAAGTACATCGGCCCTCCGTCGTAGCCCCCTTCTTTGTTTCTAATCCTGTATTTCATCCCGAGATACACTTCCGCGTACTGGATCAGCATTCCGGCAATCCCGCCGACCCATGTCCAGAGAAGAGCCCCGGGGCCTCCAATTGCAACGGCTGTGCAGATCGCTACCACATTGCCGATGCCGATGCATCCTCCGATAGCCGCGAAAAATGTTTTCAGGGGATGGATGCCGCTTCCTCCCGTTTTTTCGCTAAAGAAACGAATGAAGGAACCGAAGACCGATCCGAATTTGCGCAGTTGGAAAAATCCCGATTTGAACGAAAAATAGCCGCCGAGTCCGATCACAAGAGCAAAAGCCAGGTGGCTCCAGATGAAATCGTTGAGCTGCTCAAGAACAAAAAAGATTTGGTCCGCCATGACCCCGATCTACCGATCAGGCCAGTTTATTGCAACTGAGGAATAGGTCTTTCCAGTGGTAATGATCGAGGAGCCCTTCGGTTGATTTTCCGGCGAGAAGATGGGCGAGATAGAGCGCCTCCACGGAGGCTAGGCCCGCCTCGGGATCGGGGCATTCGGTTTGCCTGCGCGGATAGGCTGTTCTGAAGCCGGGCGGAAGGCTGCGCGCCTCGAGCTTCCAGGGAAGCTGTTTTTCCATCACGTGGGCAAGCCGCCACGTCCCGTCGATGAGGAACAGTCCTCTCTCGGCATCCTCTTCGCTTAAGGGGCGCGCGCCCACTTTCAGCAGAAGATAGCCTGAGAGATCCGGCATCGGATCGACTGGATAGGTGTAGAAGATCAGATCAGAGCGGTTTTCAAGGCCGCGGAGCGAGCATTTTTTCAGGTTTTCCCTTCTGTGGCGGAGGATGACGGTCGGCAGCATATCAGTCGAAGAATTTCGGGTCGGTTGCTTTTAGAAGCCCTTTCGGGATTTCGTGAAGAAAGCGCGAAGGATTCGTCGGGTGGGTTTTTCCCATCCGCATCCGGGCGCGGGACATGCTCATCACGAGAAATTTTTTCGCCCGCGTGATGCCCACATAGAAGAGGCGCCGCTCTTCTTCAAGGCCCGTTTGCATCATGCTCTTTTCATGCGGCAGAATCCCATCTTCGAGCCCCACGAGGAAGCAGACGGGGAACTCGAGACCTTTTGCGCTGTGGAACGTCATCAGATGGACTTTGTCTTCATTCGTATGCTTTGAATGGGTCTGGATCGTCTGCCTCATCAGCGTCGTGTTCGAAATGAAATGCTGGAGCGAAACTTCTTCCCCGGAGGCGTCCTGCTCGTATTGGGCAAGCGTGTTCACGCACTCCTGGACGTTCTCCCATTTGAATTCCCGCATCTTGTCGCTCTTCACATCCTCTTCGATCGCCTTTTTGTAGTTGATCCGCTCGAGCAGCCACACCAGGCCGTCGGAGAGAGGCCGCTTCTGAAAGCGGCTTTGCGCGGTTTTCATCAGCTCGACGAAGGAGCGGACTCCGGCGAGCGCTTTCGGATGGTTGGAGATCGGGTTTTTCCCTTCGGCGGTCTCTTCCAGAAGATTCCAGAGGGGGATTTCTTTCGAGCGGTTCTGCTGCGTGAGGAGATCGAGGAAATTGTCGGAGATCCCCCTTCTCGGGACGTTGATGATCCGGAGGAGCGCCTCTTGATCGAGCGGGTTGGCGATGGCGCGCAGATAGGCGAGCAGGTCTTTGATTTCGCTCCGCTCCGAAAATTCAAGGCCGCCGAACACTTCGTATGGGATGCCCCGCACCCATTGGCCGTCTTTCTGCCAGCTCGCCTGCATCAGAGCCATCTCGAATTGCCTCGAGAGCGCGTTCGACCGGTAGAGGATCGCCATGTCGCGCCATTTCAGCCCTTCTTTTTCCTTGAAGCGGATCAGGCGGGCGACGACGGCTGCCGCCTCATCGACGTCGGTTGCTGCGTTGAAAATTTCGATCGGCTCGCTTTGCGCAGAGGAGCTCCAGAGGTTCTTGTCGTGCCGGCTCTTGTTGTTCCGGATCACAGCGTTCGCAGCATTCAAAATGCTCGGCGTCGAGCGGTAGTTCTGCTCGAGCTTGATGATCTGGTCGGCTTTGAAATGGAGGATGTTTTTCACTTCGGCTCCGCGCCAGCCGTAGATCGACTGGTCGTCGTCGCCCACGACGCAGTGGTTCTGGTATTTCGCTGCCATCAGCTCCGCGAGGCGGAACTGGGCCGGATTCGTGTCCTGGTATTCGTCGATCATCAGGTAGCGGTAGCGGTCCTGGTATTTTTCCAGCACGGAAGGGTGCTGCTCGAAGAGCTGGATGGCCAGCGTGATAAGGCTGTCAAAGCTCACCGCGTTGTAGGCTCGCAGCGTCGAATGGAGCCTTGCGTAGAGGTCTTTGGAAAACTGGTCATGCCACGTGTGCCCTTTTTCCTCCGCTCCAATTACGCCGCGGTTCGCTGCGTCGGACAGGGCGGCGCGGGTCGGCGCGAGCGAGGGAAGCTCTCCTTCGTGCCCAAGGATATCCCGTGTGATCTGGTTGATCAGGCGTTGGATGTCGCCCTCGTCATAGAGGCTGAAGTCGCGCGTGTAGCCCAGAATCCCGATTTCGCGGCGCAGCACCTGCATGCAAAAGCTATGGAAGGTCGAGAGAGTCACGTTCTTGGCGGCGGGGCCGATCAGCTTTTCAACCCGGTGGCGCATTTCGGCGGCGGCTTTGTTGGTGAAGGTCAGACCTAAAATCGACTGGGGGTCTGCGCCTACATTTCGAATGAGATGGGCGATCCGGTGGACAATAACGCCTGTTTTGCCGGAGCCTGCGCCGGCGAGCACGAGGATGCGGCCGTGGACGGAGCGGACAGCTTTTTCCTGGTTTTCATTCAGGTGCATACAAGGCGGACCAGCTCATCCTTGACTTGGGAGCAGCTGGCGTGCTTGGCCCTTTGCCGCGGGATCACATGGAGTTCGAGAGAGGGGAGGCGATCCTGGGATGTGCGGAAGGCTTCGCGGACGAGCCGCTTAAAGCGGTTTCTCTCGGGGGAAGAACCGTATTTGGCTGAGGCGCTGATCCCCAGCCTTGCCTGTTTGGCAGGTCTGCAGTCGACGCACAGATAGGAGCCGACTTTTCTGCTCCCCTCTTTGGACACCCGCTGGAATTGCCGGCGGGTGAGGAGGCGCGCTTCTTTGGGGAATTTCACGCGGAGAGGGTTTTGCGGCCGGCTCTGCGGCGGCGGTTGATGATTTTGCGTCCGTTGGCGGTTTTCATGCGCGCGCGGAAGCCGATCGTCTTTTTTCTTCTCGTTTTGCTTGGCTGATACGTTCTCTTCATACAACACCTTAAAACTAATTTCCTAAGGAGCTTATCAGAAGGAAAAAATAATGGGAATAGGGAAGAATGGCGATCTCCCCAGTCGGGAGGCTCCGCCCCCGCTGCCCCGGGGTCTGCTACGGCTTTGCGCAGCAGTCGCTCCGCTCCTTATCGCGTCCTCGGCCTCGGCCGTGCAAAGCACTGTTCCTTCGGCCTGTGGTGCGATTGCGCTGTGCCGTTCGCAGCCGCAGGCTGCAACGCGGGGCTCCCTGCGGGATCCTCTCGCGTTGCAGAACCTCGATCCCAGCAACAAATTTTTTCGACCCGCCGAAGGGGGGATGTAGAGCTCAGGCTGTGAGGCGGGATCCTCTGCCGAACAAACAGGATCGAGCTGCTTAAGAAGAGGCGCTGGAAGAAACTCAGTTCTGCAGCGCCAGGAGGGGCCCCAACGGAGTTGGGGAACGGCGTAGCAGACCCCGGGGCAGCGGGGGCGGAGCCTCCCGACTGGAGTGTGGTTCTCATCTGTCTTCTCCTTTCTAGTTGAAAAGAATGGGGAGGGGAGGTATAAGTTTAGGCTTTATATAGCAAGGAATTGGACATGAAAGTCGGTGCCTCCATTAAAGCAGATCCTTCGAAAGGCGACAAAATCGTCCGCCGCCGAGGCCGGATCTACGTGATCAACGCAAATGACCCGAACCGGAAGCAGCGCCAAAAAGGCCCTGCCCGCAAGAAATAGGACCTAAAAAATGGCAAAAAAATCTTCCATCGCAAAACAGAAAAAACGGGAAAGGCTCGTCAAGCTGAAATTTGACAAGCGCAAAGAGCTGAAAGAGACGATTCTCGATATGAGCAAGAGCATCGAAGAGCGCCTCGCCGCTGTTGACAGCCTCAACAAGCTGCCGCGCAATTCTTCGCCCGTGCGTCTCCGCAACCGCTGCCAATTCACCGGCAGATCTCGCGGATTCCTGCGCAAGTTCAAGCTCTCCCGCCTCTGCTTCCGCGAGATGGCGTCCCAGGGGCTGATCCCCGGCGTAGTAAAAGCCAGCTGGTAAGCTAGCTTTTCACGAATTCTTCAAGGGGCTTCCACTCCGGAAGCTCCTCATTCCAAACATAAGTTGACAGATTGAGTTTTCCCTCGCGCCAAGCCGCCGTCAAAGCGTCATGGCTCATCGGTCCCTGCTGCTGGTGAAGCGCGTCCAGATAATACCAAAATTTATCTTTAGGGCCCTGGATCGCAGGGATGATCGGAGCGGGTTCTTCCACGGGTATGGGCTTTGGTTTCGGGGAGAAGAAGATGAATAGGATTCCCAAGGCTCCGAAGAAGAAGCCGATGAAGAACCAGAGATAGGGGCTTTTTCCCCGCCGGTAGGCGAGGTAGGCCGAGAGTCCTCCGATCAGGGAGGCTCCGATAAGAGCGGCTGGACTGAAAGGGTAGATCATTTTTTTTCCTTGTTCGGAAGGAGTATAGCCGAAGCGAGAAAAAGTTTCCATGAGCGGATGTTTCTGCTATACTCGAGGTTTTTTTGAGGGGGTGCCATGTACGATCCATTGAAAAACATCGATGCCAGGGAAATCGAACTTCCCGAGACGGTTTTCATCCGCGATATCGAAACGCGCGTATTCCAGGCGATTGCGCTGCAGTGTTTGGCGAAGATCGGGGGAATCGCTTTAATCGAGGGGAACCTCTTCGACAGCCTTTTGGGAAGAGATCTCGAGAGGGTGAAAGGGATACATGTCGAGCAGGATCAGAAAAAGCATTCGGTCGATGTCCGCGTCGAGATCAATGTCGAGTATGGCGTTTCCATCCCGGACAAAGCAGACGAGGTGCAGTCGAAGCTGGTTGAGGAGATCAGCCATTGGACTGGGTTGCATGTCGGATCGGTCCACGTGATTTTCAAAGATCTGATCCCTCCGCAAGGCGCTCCCGCTCCGGCTTCCGATGAACCGAGCGTCGGCGAATTCGAAGAGGCTTTCTAATGACGTTCAGGCAGGCGTTCGCCTCGGTTTTGCAGCTTTTTGCCGTATTCGCCCTGTTTCTTGTGGGCTTCTATTTTGTGTGTCTTCCCTATTTCCCCGAGGCGAGGGAGCGGGCGATCGATGCTCTGATCGATCAGCCCGAAGCGTTTCTCTGGATCGGCGGCGGATTCTTCGCCGCCTCTTTCGTCCTGCTGCTTGGATTTTATGCGATCAACCGCGGCAGGACGCTGCGCATCCGGATGGGGCAGCATCGGGCGGAGATTGACGTCCAGGTGATCCGGCAGACGATCGAGGAGTGCTTCCGGATCCATTTTGCTCGCAAGATGGCGCTCATGGATGTAGAGATTTCAGGCGGCTCGCGGATTGAAATCGGGGTGTCTATGGCTCCGATTGAAGAAGACGCGAGGGAAGCGCTCTTCGTTGAAGCGGAATCTGCGCTGAAAAGTCTTCTCAGCCTGCGCTTCGGCTATGCGAAGCCATTCCATCTGAACGTAAAAATCTGAGATAGAGCTTCTCTTCGGGAGCATCGAGTTCTTCGATCGACAGGCCCCGTTCCTGAGCGAAGAGAATTTCCCGGCGCACCCCTTTGGAGAGCTCCCACCCGTCCATTTTCAAAATGAGCAGTTTTTTGCAGGCGGCGAGAACGCCCAGATCGAACTCGAGCCACTGCTCGCCTGGAAGGGCGTCGTTTAAAATATCGATCAGGATTTCATTGTGGGTCAGAGGCGAAAAAACCCGTCTTCCCTGAATGAAAAGCTGCGCTGCGGTGTAATGGGCGGCGGCGCATCGCTTGCGCTGCACGAGTGGATCGGAGTGGCGGTAAGGGCAGGCGAGATATTCCATAGAGTTCCTTTAAGTTGATATCCATTTTCTGAGAGTCTCGAGGTCTTTGGCCGTAAGGCCGGGAACTGATTTAAGCTCGTCGGCGGAGGCGTTTTTAATCGCTTTGACGCTGCCGAATTTCTTGAGCAGCCTTTTCTTTTTGACGGGGCCGATCCCCGGGATGTCGTCGAGCGAGCTGGAGATGGTCCGCTTCGAGCGCCGTTTCCGGTGGAATTCGATCGCGAGCCGGTGCGCTTCGTCTCGGATTTTCTGGAGCAGGAAAAGGAGCGGGGAGCGCGGGTCGATGAGAAGCGGGTCTTTCCGGTGGGGTACGAACACTTTTTCCTGCGTCAGCCCTTTGTCGTGGCGCGCTTCTTCTTTTGTCAGCGCGATCACGTCGATTGTGGCGATTTCAAGCTCGCGGAGCACCTCAAGCGCAAGATTGAGGTGTCCTTTGCCGCCGTCGACAATCAGCAGGTCGCAAAAATCGTTCTTCTCTTTCTCTTTTGAAAAATGGCGCTTCAGCACTTGCCGCATCGAGGTATAGTCGTCCGCTTGCTCGACGCCTTTAATTTTGAAGAGGCGGGTGCGCGATTTGTCCTTTTCTCCGTGGACGAAGCAGGCGAGGCTCGCCACCGGGTCGGTTCCCGAGATATTCGAGGTGTCGAAACACTCGATCCGGCGCGGATAGCGGGCGAGCTGGAGCGTCTCCTGGAGGTCGAGCAGCATCTTTTCTTTCAGCGAGCGGGCGTCCTGCTCGCGGACGAAGAGCGCTTTGGCGTTCCGGAAAGCCATTTCGGAGAGGTCTTTCTTTTTTCCTTTCTGCGGGGCGAGGATCGAGACTTTGCGCTGGGCCGATTCAGAGAGGATTTCTTCAAGCCCGGTCTGCTGCGAAAGTTCGCAGGGGACGAGGATTTCGGAGGGAAGGGAGGTTTGGTATTTGTAGTGCTGGAGGAGAAACGACTCGAGGATTTCCTCATCGGTCGAGGCGATGAGCCGGAAGCTGAAGTGTTCCGAGCCGATGAGTTTCCCTTCCCGGAAAAACAGGAGCGCGATCAGGACGGCGTCGGCTTCCCGGTAAAGGCCGACTGCATCGCAGTCTTTGGCGGCCGGGTTGTCGACATGCTGGATTTGAGTTACATGTTCGATCTGGTGGATCATATGGAGGAAGGCGTTTGCTTTTTCGAATTCGAGGGCTTCGGAAGCGGCCTCCATCGAGCGCTTCAGCTCGCGGACCACTTCTTTGTCCTGTCCTTTTAAAAGCCGCATCGCGGAAGAGACATGCTGGCTGTATTCTTCTTCCGTGCATTTTGCGGCGCACGGGGCGATGCACCGCTTGATGTCGTAGAGAAGGCACGGCCTTTCGCGCGAGGCGAGTTCGGCGTCGGAGCACTGCCGGAGAGGGAATAGGCGCGAGATGAGGTCGTAAGTGGATCGTGCCGCGAGAGCGTTCGTATAGGGGCCGAAGTAAATTCCGTCTTCTTTGGGTTTCCCTTTGTAGCGGACCATCCGGAGCATCGGCCACTTGTGGCGCGTGATCATGAGGCTGACGAATGTTTTATCGTCTTTGAGGAGGACGTTGTATTTCGGCTGATGTTTTTTGATCAGGTTATTTTCGAGAATGAGAGCATCTTTTTCTGTCAGCGCAACGATCGTGTCGATCTCTTCCACCTGGGCAATCAGGTAGGGAACCATCTCCCGTTCGTCGCCGCTCTTTCCGAAGTATTGCTTCAGACGGATGCGCAGATTTTTCGCTTTGCCGACGTAAAGCACCTTCCCGGAGTCGTCTTTCATGAGATAGACGCCCGGGTCTTCGGGATAGAGAGCTAGCGTTTTCGGGTCGAACGGCATGCCGCCACTGTAACAGAACCGGCAAAACCGCGCCTCTTTAAAGCGAAGCTTCAGGCTCGAATTTCAGGAGCTGTTCATAGGCCAGGCCGATCTCGGTTCTCTCGTTCGGCTCTTGTTTCATGAGGCCTTCGATGAACTCTTCCGCAGGTACCTGCAGATATTCGAGGTCCTCCCAGTTTACTTTTTTGACCAGGCGCGAAAGGACTTTCCCAAAACTATAAGCGTCCACAGGATAGCTGTAGGACGCTCCGGGAAGGATCCAGGGCATTTCGGGAGCCTGAAAGCTTTCTGCTCCTACAATTTCTCTGCAGGCGCCGTCGGCTTTCCGCAGGAGATCGAAATCGATGATCTTTACGTTTCCGGCATCGTCTACCAGAATATTACTCGGCTGGATGTCTCGATGAAGAAGTCCGTGCGCTTTAAGAAACTTGAGTCCTGAAGCGATTTTTGCTGCGATCGAAAAGAATTGCCGGGGAGTGATCTCCCGGGTTCGATGCGGAGGGGAAGGAGGCAGGCTGCCTATCCCCTCTTGAGCCAAGAACTTTTTAACAGGATCCAAAGCAAGGCTTTTCAACGTGCGTCCCTCGGCGTTTTCCATGAGAACGCCAAGAAGCTGGTTGCCGCTGTTGCAAATGCCTTTAATTTGAGCGAGCGAAGGGTGGGACAGGTTTTGAAGAAGATGGTTTCCTCTGTTCGCTGCGATCGACTGCGGATGGAAAAGAACTTTGAAGATGACGGGAATGCCATTTTTCATCCCCTCGAAGGTAACTCCGTTCGCGCCGCTTGCGACGACCCGATTTAAGACAATCCGTTGCTCTTCAAGAAATTTAACGACTGTTTGCTGAAGTTCAGGAGTCTCGAGAAGACATCTCGATTGGAGATACTTGAGATAAAATTCATGCCCTCTCGGCGCAGGAGCGGATGTTTCTGCGGGTTTCTCCGAATCCATTTCAAAAGGGAGGATTTGAATGTCTGGCTTTTCTTCGCCTCTGCTTTTAACCTCGCCCAGAAGCAAGGGAGGAGCTATAGGAAGCGTCAGAGAAAGCCGGGGAAATGAAGAGGGGCTGTGGAAGGGCGCTTCTGCAGGAGAGGAATCGGTTGAGAGCGTAAGTTGGGGCAGCGGCCTTCTGAGCTGCGGACGCTCCGTTTTGGGCTGTCCCGGAAAGGAGGCAGGGCTAATCAGCCCCATTCGGGTAGGAATGGCATGAATTGGAGAAGGGGTAAAGTCTTCGCTCTTAAGATCTTCTGGAGATGGATCTGTGAGGCAAAGCTTTTTTGAGGAAGGAGAGTTGTCGGATAAAGCGGGAGAAGGGGAAAGGTTCAATGAAGAAAGAGGGGAAGGGGTTTTCCTTTTTGCGGCGGGGCTGCGCGCGGCCGCAGGGTCGGGTTGGAAGTTAAGATCTACAGACATGATTAATCCATTTTTTAATTTTACTAATTATAACATAGAAATTTTTGCAATTCAAAGAGTTTAATATATTATTATTGTTAAAATGTGCTATAATATAACAACTAATTTAGATCATATTATGGCCTCTCCAATAAGTGTTAGTCTTGTTCAAACAGCTGAAAATGAAAGGGATAGGTGTTTGTCAAACCCATTTCTAAAGCTTCCTTTGGCTCAGACGGTCGATACATTAAAGGGTATGGTCGATTTTATGGGGCCGTATCACGCGGCTTGCCTTAAAAAAGAGGCTGTCCGCGGAAACGGGCGGATTCCCTTTAAAGAGTTGAGTCCCCAAAAGATTCCGCTTCCGCAAACGATTTTCAGCAACAGACATATGGAAACGGTTCCCGACGATCATCCAAAGCCGCTGAAGCTGAATCAAATCAAGAAAAGCGATGCCGATTACTTTTTGGATTTATACAGACAAATCTGCGAAGGAAAGACAAATCTTCAGATCTCCGGTTCAGAGGAATTCCAAAAAATGGCTCTGAAACATATCGCAACTCTTCTGACCCGCCCAGCTGGGAGGCTTTTGATCGGATCGATCTGCTCGCTAGACCGTAAAACGATCATTCAATCGGCAAGCGCTTCCGCCACAAGGATGTATAAAGACGATGCCAGGATTCATGTTTTAATGAACTTTAAGGAAAAGACCTATCCAGTGTGCGTCGATTCCGCAAAACGGATCGTCTTCAAAGAAAACCCTCCTTTTTTGACCCTTGCCCATGAATTGATCCACGCTCTTCATTTCGACTGGAAAAAAAACGCCAAAACGGAAGAAGAGTCGAAGCTCGATTTTCGAAGCGCCTCCCCCGATCCTTCCTATACGAATTTAAACGAACAGCTGACGATTTCAGGGCTTGCTGACGAAGAGGATCTCCTTTCCGAAAACCTGATCCGATGCGAATTCAATATGCTTCCCCGCAAAGGGCATCTCTCTTCCGACTTTCCCTCTTTCACTCCAGACGATCAGCTCTCGATCGACGTTCCAAACGAGAGAGGCATTACCCGGTTGGAGAATGCTGTCAATTTGGAAGCGTGGAATGAAATAGAAGTTCTCCTCAAAGCGGGCGCAGATCCTGCAAGCGGGTTTGCAGCCGCCGTTCTTGATGACAGCCCGGAGATGATTGAGTTCATGGTTGGATTGGGGGCCGATGTAAACGCTCCGGATCAAATGGGAAACAGCGCTTTGCATACGGCGGCAGAGCACAATCGGTTTGAGGTTGTCTCTTGTTTGATCGAGAACGGGGCCAGAATACGCCTCCTGAATGAAAGCGGACTTCGGCCGATGGATCTCGCTCTTAAAAATAACAATTTGCGTTTTGCTCTTCTGCTCGTTCAAAACGGAGCGCGTCTGGATAAAAAAGCGCTTCAGCATCTTTCTATAGAACTTCCAGCCTCAGTCCGGATCCAATTTTTAAAAATCGGCAGAAAGTTGGAGCGGGCGAGGATTCAAGTCGAAGAACCGGCAAATCGAAAGCCGGCTCCGAAAAGAGGCGCCGCTGTTGAGGCGGAAAGCCATCCGAAAATGAGGGTCAGAAAAAAAGGCAGAATCGTCCAAGACTCAGAACCTCCGAAAAATAAATCCTAGATTGAGAGCCGCTCTTTCAGCTCGCAGAGTTTTTGCAGAGCCTGCAGAGGGGTGAGGCTGTTCGGATCGATCTGTTTGATCTCGGCTACGACCGGGTTTTCCAACGCCGCGAAAAGGGGGAGCTGTTCGTCGAGCAGCCGCTTCTTGCGCGGAACTTTCGCCTCGAGCTGGTGGAGCATCTCTTCGGCCCGCTTGATCGCTTTGTAGGGAAGCCCTGCGAGTTTGGCCACATGGATGCCGTAGCTTTTATCCGTTCCCCCTTTCAGAATTTTCCGGAGAAAGACGATGCCGCCAGGGACTTCCTGCACGGCGATCTGGTAGTTTGCCGCGTGAGGAAATTCCGCTTCGAGGCGGGTGAGCTCCCAGTAGTGGGTGGCGAACAGCGTTTTTGCCTGCTTATGGGGAGTCGTAAGAAGATATTCGGCGACCGCCCAAGCGATCGAGATCCCGTCGTAGGTGCTTGTCCCTCTGCCGATTTCATCGAGGAGAACGAGGGAGCGGCTCGTGGCGTTGTTGAGGATGTTCGCTGTTTCGCTCATCTCCACCATGAAGGTGGACTGTCCGCGGGCCAGGTCGTCGCTGGCGCCGATGCGGGAGAAAATCTTATCGATGATCCCGAGCCGCGCTTTTTTCGCAGGGACGTAGGAGCCGATCTGAGCGAGGATTGCGATGAGAGCAACCTGCCGGATGTAGGTCGATTTTCCAGCCATATTGGGGCCGGTGATCAGCATCATCTGATGCTCCGGGGAAAGGCGGGTGTCGTTCGGGATGAAGGAGGCTCTGCCGATCGACCGCTCGATGATCGGATGGCGCCCTTCGATGATTTCAAGGCAGTCCGAGCCATCGATTTCGGGGCGGACAAAGTCTCTCGCCTCGGCTGTTTTGGCGAGCGAGAGAAGCGCATCGATCCGAGCGATCGCTTTGGCGGCGCTGGCGACCGATTGGGACTCCTGGGCGGCGGCGGCGCGTAGCTCTTCGTAAAGTTCCCCTTCGAGCGCTTTTGCCCGCTCTTCTGCGGTGAGGGCCTGGTGTTCGAACTGCTTCAGCTCTTCGGTGATGAACCGTTCTCCATTGACCAGCGTTTGACGCCGGTTGAACGAGGCAGGGATTTTTTCGCTTTGGGCCCGCGATACTTCGATGTAGTAGCCAAACGCTCTTGTAAATCCCACTTTAAGCGTCTTGATCCCTGTTTCTTCGCGCAGCTGCGTCTGGTAGCGGGCCATCCAGCTCGCCGAGTCTTTGCCGAGCTGGCGGAGCCGGTCGAGCTCGGGATGGTAGCCGTCGCGGAAAATTTCCCCTTCGCCGATCCGGATCGGCGGGGAGTCGGAAAGGGCGGAGACGATTTTTTGGGCGAGCGGAGCGGCGTCGAAAAATGGTGCTTTGGCTTCGGGCGCATCGTAGCAGGCGAGCGCTTCTTCGATCGCGGGAAGCTGCGAGAGGGAAAGGCCGAGGGCCAAAAGATCGCGCGGCGTCGCATAGCGGGCCGAGATTTTCATCATGAGCCGCTCTAAATCGCGCACCTGCTGCAGAAGCGACCGGAGATGTTTGCTCTCATGCGGCTTGGCTAAAAAAGAGGCGATCGCGTCCTGCCGCCGCATGATTTCAGAGGGAGAAAGGAGCGGGTGTTTGATCCAGTGCCTGAGCAATCTTCCGCCCATCGGCGTCGCCGTTTCGTCGAGAAGATCGAGGAGGGTATGTTTCGAGCCGGGATCGTTCATCGGCTCGGTCAGTTCGAGGTTGCGCAGCGTCGCCCGGTCGAGGCCCATCGTTTGAGAGAGCGGCTCCGCCTGGAGCGAGGCGATATGACCCAAAGAAAGAGAGAGTTCGTCTTTTAGGTAGAGAAGGAGAGAGCCGGCGGCGGCGATGGCCGCTGTTTGGCCGCGGAGGCCGAACCCGTCAAGCGTCTGGACGTTGAAATGGGAGAGGAGCGCCTGATGGGCAAGCATCGGATCGAGCGTCTCTTTTTCGTTGACGAGGAATGAAAAAGCGTGGGAGAGCTCTTTGAAAAAGAGGGGATGGCTCTCTTTGAATTTCCGGCTGGCGAGGAATTCGGCCGGCTGAAGGCGGAAGAGTTCGTCTAGAAGTTCCTGCTGGGCGTCGAGTTCGAACGCCCGGAATTCGGACGTCGTCAAGTCGAGGATAGCCAAACCGTAGATCGATCCCACCTGGGCGATCGATGCGAAGAAATTATTTTTTTTGTCTGAAAGAAGCTGCGAGTTGACGATTGTCCCGGGAGTAACGATCCGGGCGATCTCCCGCTTCACCAGCCCTTTGACCGATTTCGGGTCTTCGGTTTGCTCCGCGACGGCGACCTTGTGCCCCTTCCCGATGAGCTTGTCGATGTAGACTTCAGCCGTGTGGAAAGGGACGCCGCACATCGGGGTCCCCTGGCGCGAGGTGAGCGTAAGCCCGATCGCTTTCGAGATCGTAACGGCGTCTTCATAGAACGCCTCGTAGAAATCGCCCAGGCGGAAAAGGAGCAGAGCGTCTTTGGCTTGCGTTTTACACGCCTGCCATTGGGCCATCATCGGAGTGAGAGCGGGTGCATTCATAGTGGCTATATGCTACCATGTTTTCTATGTTCTGGCAACGACCGCTTCCAACTGTGGCCTTCGCGACTTCCTGCTGGGAAAAAGATTGGCGTCTGATCCTGCTCGATCCCGATTATCTCAGGGTGCGGCAGATCGGCAACCATGCATTCCCCTTTGCCGAGAAACTTCTTGTCATCAACAACGTCAAAGATTTGCCCGCCGTGAAGGAAGCCGCTCAAAGACAAGTGGAGGAGGGGGTTTTGACGCGGTGGATTGCCGCGGAAGAGAAAGGGGAAGAGACTCTTCGTTTCTTTGATTTGAGGCGGGATTCTTTCCGCCCGGGCGCCGACGCCGCTCTGTATGAAAACGTCAACCCCGACTGGATCTACTACAACGCCCTCGGGCCTTTGACCGCCCTCTACGAGTGCAAAAGCGACTATCTCCTTTACTTGACGGGCGACGTCCGCCTGGATGAGCGAATCGACTGGATTCCGAAAGCGCTCCGGTACATGGAATCCCACCCTGAGTGCAAAGCGGCCAATCTTGTCTGGAACCGCAGTTTTAAAGAGGCGCGGCGCGAGGCGTACCGGACAACCTGGAATTTTTACGTGGCCAAACAGGGTTTTTCCGACCAGATGTTCCTCGTCAAAAAAGAACTGTTCCGAAAGCCCGTCTACGGAGAGATCCGCCCCGACAGCGCCCACTATCCGCGCGGAGACGTCTTTGAAAAGCGCGTTTTCAGCTACATGAAAAATCGCGGGTGGGAGAGAATAACGTTTAGGCACGGCTCCTACATCCACGAGAACGTTTAATGGGCACTTTTTCCCGAGAGAGTTTAGAGCTCCTCCGCTCCCGCATCGATTTGATCGAGGTGCTCTCCCCCTACGTGAAGCTCCAGCGCTCCGGCGCGGCCTACAAGGCGCTCTGCCCGTTCCACGACGAAAAATCCCCTTCGCTCATCATTCAGAGAGGCGACAGCCATTACCACTGCTTCGGCTGCGGGGCGCACGGGGACGCCATCCAGTTTCTGATGACGCACCTCCGGATGAGCTTTGCTGAGGCGGTCGAAAGCCTCGCCGATAAATTCGGCGTTCTTCTCGAGGAGACGACAGACAGCAATCAGCCGAAAGGCCCCTCAAAAACCGTTTTGAAAGACGCGCTCGAGCGGGCATGCCAATTCTACCAGTTCGTTCTCCTTCATACACTTGAAGGGCATGCCGCCCTCGACTATCTCTACAGCCGCGGCATCGACCTGAACTTTATCCAGACCTTCCAGATCGGGCTTGCCCCGAAAGCGCCGCAGCTCTTTCTGAAAGCGATGTGGGAGCAGAAAATTTCCAACGCCGTTCTTGAAGAGGCGGGATTGATGACGAAGGGGAGGGAATTTTTCTCCGACCGGATCACGATCCCGATCCGCGACGCCGGAGGCTCCGTCATCGGCTTTTCGGCCCGCAAATACAAAACCGATACTTTCGGCGGCAAATATATCAACACCCCCGAGACGCCCCTTTTCAAAAAATCGAGAGTCCTCTTCGGCCTCAGCTATTCGCGCAAACAGATCGCCAAAGACCGGCGCGCTCTCATCGTCGAAGGGCAGATCGACGCGCTCCGCCTCATCTATTCCGGCTATAACTGGACCGTCGCGGGGCAGGGGACTGCTTTCGGAGAAGAGCATGCCAAAGAGCTGATCCATCTCGGAATCCGCCAGGCCTATTTGGCCCTCGACGGCGACACGGCCGGGCAGGAAGCCGCCGTCAAAATCGGCAACATCTTCCAGAAAGAGGGGATTGAAGTCCTCGTCGTCGCCCTTCCTGAAAAATGCGACCCGGATCTGATCCTGCAGGAAAAAGGGCCTGCAGAGTGGCAAAAGAGGCTCGAGGCGAGCGTCGACTACCTCACCTTCCTCGTGAACCATCTCTCCAAAACGATCAACGTCCAATCCCCTGCAGGGAAAAACGAGCTGGTGCAGTCGATCGCCAAGAAGATCCGCGAATGGGATCATCCCCTCATGGTCCACGAGAGCCTCCGGAAGCTCGCTCGTCTCACCGGAGCTCCCGAGTCGATCGTCGGCGGCCCCGAGGAGAACGCCCCGCAGGTCTTCATCAAACGGCAGGCGAGCGTCTCCTTCTCTGAAATCGACCCTGACCGGATCCTGGAGGCCGACCTCCTCCGCTGGCTGTTCCTGATGGGAGAAAGCTGCCCCGCTCTTCTCTCCATCGCCGAGGCGAATCTGACGCCCGAACATTTCCGCGTCCCTTCGGCTCGGAGCCTCTATGAGAAATACATCTCCGCTTCGCGGGAGAACAAGCCGCGGGACCTCCTTACGCTGGCCATCGACCTCGAGCAGGCGCAGCAGCAGCTCTTTCTTGGAGAGATTCTACAGAAGCGGGTGAACCGCGAACGGGCTGTCGCCTGCTTCATCGAAACAGTGCAGAAACTGCTCGAGCGGCGGTGGATGCACCAGCGCGAAGAAATTAAACTGAAGATTTACAGCGGGAAATGCAGCGAGGCGGAAGTCCTTGATCTCGCCCGCCAGTTCGATTTAATCAAGCGGGAAAGGCCCCAGGCCGTGATCCCGGAGGGAGTGCAAGCGAATGGATGAACATCTGATTTTTTTTGATGGGGAATGCCCTTTCTGCCACCGCTCCGTGAGGCACATTATTGAGAGCGACCCGCAGCGCCATTTCCTGTTCGCGTCTCTTTCCGGCGCAACCGCGAAAGACGTCCTGTCGGGTCCCCAAAAGTCCTTGTTGCACGCCAACAGCCTGGTTCTCGTTGAAAACTACCGGTCGACGCATCGTGAATTCTGGATACGCTCGAAAGCGATCTTCCGGATCTATTGGCTGCTCGGCGGCGTCCGGCGCGCGCTGGGCGTTTTCTGCTATTTTCCTGCGTGGATCGGCGATCCAATTTATCGCTGGATTGCGGAGCACCGGCACCAATTCAAGATCAAGCTGACGCACGAGCCCGGCCCCCGCGACCGCTTCCTTCCCTAGAATTAGAGGATAGCCGCAAGACGGATTAGTAGCTGCCTATGACGCTGAAGTGGAGGCGGGAGCCAAAGCTCTCGGCCTCTATCTTGTGGAGCTGGATTCCCCAATCGAGACGGGCATGGACATACCGGTCGAAGATGTAGCGGAGCCCCGGCCCTGCGCTCATCAGGTAGGCGCATGTTTGCTCGAAGGGTGAGCTTTTATGCACATGGGTATAGCCATAATCGAAGAAGGCGACGAAGGAGAACAGGTCGCCAAGTTTCCGCCGGTCATAGATCTGCTCGTTCGACTCGCAGCAGGTGGGGCATTCGAGTTTTTTGCGGACAAAGGAAAAGAGGTCCCAGCGGAATTCGAAGTTTGCGAGAATTCCATCATCTCCGTTGGCAATCCGCTCCTTGTAGCCGCGCACAGTATCTGCTCCGCCGATCCCAAACTCTTCACTCGGGAGGAGGTTGGCAGTCGAAAATTGCCCTGCAGCGCGTGCAAACAGGGAGATCTCGTTTTTCACGAAGCGGTGGGTGAACTCGGCTGCCGCTTTGCCGTAGAGGTAGGAGTTGATCGCGTAGGGGCGGAGAGTCTGGTATTCGGAGTTTTTCATGTGCCTCCAGTAGCCGCCCGGCTGTCCAACGATCTCGGCATTCACATAGAAGACGCTGCAGCCGGGCTGCGATTGGTAAGTATACCCTGCGAGGAACTGGCCGATGACGACTTTGCTCGAAAAGACTGGCGTTTCAGAGAATTCAAGGTTGTTATTGGTCCTTTTAAAATCATAGCCTAGCGTGAAGTCGGACACATATCCGTCTTGCGAAGCGAATGTGTAGCGGCCGCTCGCCTGCTCGCTGCTGCCGCGGCTATGGAATTCGGAGCCGAGGTGCTTTAGGTGGACGGTCGAATAGCCGTACCAAACGCTCAGCTCATCGCGCCAAGGAAGCGGCATATCGTAGCGGGCCGTGTGGGCGTTCAAGCTGCCGAAGGTCAGCGAGCAGGTATACTGGTAAGAAATCCTGTGGTCGAGACAGAGGAAGTTTCCGCTGTTGAATCCTGCGAACATTCGCTCGGTGCCGATTCCGTCGTTGCCGCGGTTGTCAAAGCCGCCATACATCCTGATTGGAAGGCGATCCCATGTAATCAGCTCGATGTCGGTTGTGTTGGGCTCTTTCCCTGGAGTAAAAAGGGCGTCCGATCTGCGGAACGGGTTCCGGTTCATCCAGGCAAGATCTTCAGAAAATCGGCAGATGTCGATACACTCGCCCTTTTCTTGGCGGATGTATTTGGCGAGTTGGCTTTGCTTATACCACCTGTTGCCGCAATAGCGGATTTCGCCAAGCTTGGATTCGGCAACATCGAATTCCAGCACGCCATCCGTAATTTCTTGGTCGGGAGCGCTTACGTTCGCGAGGGGGACTCCTGAATCCTTGTAATAATTCGCTATGAAGCTTTTGATGTCGGAAACGGTCTCTTTTGTTAGGGGCTGCCCGAGAAAACGATCTTCTAGTTCTTCTCTCAAGGCGAGGAATCCAAGCTTCCCCTCATCTCCGTTCAAGACAAGTTTTTTGAGCAGCGGCGCATCTCCGAATAAAGAGGCGGCGAGCGTAAGAGCGGCGAGCAGACAGGCCGGCAAGGATCGATATTTCATACTTCTCTCAGCTTGGGTGCATTTGGGAATTCACAACTTGCTGTTTTCGCATAAGACTTCCAAACAGGGCAGGATAGGGCATGGCAAATAGGGGATCAATAAATAATTTTGAGGGGAGAAAATCAGCGTATTGATTCCAATCAGCGAAAGGGCCGTCTGCAACAGAGGGATCGCGAGAGGGGGCAAGGAAGGGACGGGAGGCGTAATGCCTAAACCTTGATATTTATACCAGACGACTTGACTGCCGAAGACGCCATTTCCAGGCAGATAGCTCATTCCAAATCCGGGGCCGTGGTAAGGTCCCCCTCCCTGATAAGAGGTGCTGTATTTAGCGTTCAGAGAAATCGATGGATTGGCTCCCGCCGGCGCCGGCGAGTCCCACATTCCGATTACGGCTGTCGCGGGCGAGTTGGAAGAAAACTGAACGGCGCCCGGAGCGAGGCCGATAGGCTCGGATGGGCCGCTCGAGGCGTAAATAGCGAGATTATCCGAAGCGGCGGAAATGATCCCATCGTTGGTGAATGCGCCAAGACCAGCGGCTGCTCCGCTTTGCTCATCGACGATGTAAACCGCGTCTCCCATAATCGAATGTGAGACTCCTCCTTCGATCGAAATGCTATTATTGGCGGCGGCGATAAAATTTCCTCCGCAGGTAAGAGACATGGCTCCGCCGAAAAAGAGATTGGCGTCCGTGTTTAAGGCGAGTATAGATTGCGTCCCCGATGAGGTCGTCATCGATCCGTTCAAGGTCATTCCATTGACAGGTGTTGTCAGGCTCAAATTCGCATTTCCAAGCGCAGAGATCGAGCTGGTGAAGTCAAGATAAATTCCATAGCTCGAGATGACTCCGGAAAGTCCCGTTCCAGTCAAATTGATATCTCCATCCACCGAATTGACGCTGCCTCCCGCCATGTAAAGACCGTAATTGTTCGCCATCCCGGATATCGCTGTGCCTGTCAGAGTGATCAATCCCGCGTTGGGACTTACTCCTGAGGAGGAGACTTGGTCGGTCGTCATCTCGATCCCGTGATTCAACGAGCCGGTGGACGACGTCATCCCTTGAATTGAAATATCGCCGGCGACGGCGAAGACTCCGTCGAGAACCACTCCGCTATTGCCATTGAGCCCGCCAGCCGCCCCGTTCCCAATAACGAGGATATCAGCCGCGTCGGAGGTCATTCCGAATGAATTGATGTTCGACCGGTTATTCATCACAACGCCCCGGTTCGAGGAGCCAGTGCCCTGGCCAGTCCCGTTTAAAACGATATTCCCATCGGTTGAGGAAACCTGCGCAAGGCCAGAGAAGACAATCCCATCGTTGCTGCTATCGCCAGCGCCTGCCAACCCGATCAAAGTGATCGTTCCGGCTGATGCCCCTGTTCCGGTCGAGTTGATTCCATTGCCGACCCCCGAGCTGACGCTGATTCCGAGATTGCCATTTGTAATTGGCGTCCCTCCACCTGTGCCGTTGATTGCGATATCGCCATCCACCGTGTTGAAGGTGTTGGGTGTTGCTATGAGAACGCCGCTATTTCCATCGCCCATCGCCAGAGAGCTGCCAAAACCGGTTACTGTGATATCGGCTGCATTCGCTCCTGTTCCTGTAGAGTTGATGCGTGCTGTCAAGACTCCGACGCAATCCATTCCCGTCCCTTGGCCTGTCCCAGTGATCGATATATCGCCGTCGATGGATGAGATCGTGGAACTGATTCTGACCCCGTAATTGCTGGAAAGTCCCGCGCCTCCGGTTCCCAGCAGCGTGATCCGGGCGGCATCGGCGCCCATGCCCGTCGAGGCGATTGTCCCCCCGATTCGAATGCCATCGTTAATGCTCGTCCCGGCTAGCCCGCCGCCTTGGCCCGTGATAGCGATCTCTCCTTCGTTTGCGGAGATGGAAAACGCTGTTTGAACGCCGATGTTTCCATCGATCGAACCCATCGCCGCCCCATTTCCGGTTAACGCGATTCCAGCTCCCGCCCCTGTCCCAGTCGTCGTCAAGAGGCCCAAAGCCTGGATCCCGATTTGAACTCCTCCGTTGGCGACATCGATCCCGTCGCCGAAAATGTCGATCCGCCCCGTCCCTGAGTTGATGACAGAGCCTCCGTTCAAAATCACCTCGCCCACGTTTCCGTTTGCCAAGCTTCCGTGATTGATCTGGACATTTCCGCCGGCTGTTAAAATAGACGAGGTGCCGCTTAAGGTGAATTGCGCCGCTCCCCCGTCCCGGTCTACCGCCGTCGCCCCGCTGTCATTGATCGTCGCAGCGAAAGCGCCTCCGACTAAAGTAAGGTCTCCTGCGGCGTTGAAAAGGATCGACCTTCCCGCTTGAATCGTCAGCGACCGGCCAGCTACAGTCGCGGTCACTGCCGCGTCAAAAGTGATGTCGGTATTCGCCTGCAGCGTCAAATCGGCGGCGTCGATCGCGGCGCCGACGTTCGCCGCCCCCATCGTAACGTTGGCGCCGGCCATGTTGGCGAAGTCGGTATTGGTTCCGGGCATAACCAGTCCTGCGCCTGCATCGATGACAATATTTTTGGGATCTAGCAGCAGGCTTCCATATTTCCCTCCCCTGGGGCGCAAATCGGCAAAGCCGTCATAGCGAAGTTTCTGTTTGCCCGACACCTCAACAAATCCGCCGTTGTATCCCCGTCCGGAAATAGTTCCTCCAAACCAAGTCGCATCGTCAGCCCAGATGATCGCTTTTCCGCCATCCTTTCCTTCAGTTCCGTCAATATTGATGCAAGCCCCTGGGTCGACGCGGACCGCCCTTGCGTTTCTGACGTCGGGATTCAGCCCCTTGAAATCGCCGCCGATCAGAACTTCTCCTCCAGGAGAGTCGATTGTTGCCGTTTCGTATAGGCGGACTTTTTCTCCTAATACCCGTACTTCGGAGGCAGCGACCTGGCCGCTGACCTCTGTCGCGGCATTCGATACGAGGAAAAAGCGGCCTTCCTGTTCGACGACATTGTGGGTTCCTTCAAAGACGATTGACGCGATTGAATCGCCATAAAAATCAATCTTGCCCCCAGCCAAGAAAACAGAATTGTCGATATTGAGCGTCGAGGCGATAAATCCCGCTGTCTGGATTACCGCGTCCCGTCCGACGAGAATCCCTTGCGGGTTGAGGAGGTAGATCTCTCCGTTAGCCTCTAAAAGCCCCATCAGCACGCTCGGATCGCCGCCGATCACCCGGTTCAAAACGGGCGCGTCCTGGAGAAAGCGGGTAATCTCCCCAGCATTGATCGAAAAGAGGTCCCAGTCAATGATGGTCCGCCCTTCCGTTGTAATCGAAAGCTCGACTCCCTGTTCAGCAAACGCGGCTTGCCCCGCAATCACTGCGGGTCCGCTTGGATTGGCGAAAATTGAAGAGAAGAAAAGGCAGCCGGCAATTTTTTTGAGCATGCCAATAACCTATCAAAAAAATTAGCTTAGATACAACATTTCTTGAATTTCAGGCCGGATGACGGAGAGAATGGAAAGATTGAATG
>CAYPZU010000014.1:35642-37798 GCA_964415395.1 uncultured bacterium | reverse complement strand
ACTCCCAAATAAGCCTCGAATAGGATGCATGCTACGCTCCAAAGGTCGATCTCCGGCGTAAAGGGGCCTTGATCCGCCCAGGCTTCCGGCGCTCTATAATAAGCGCTTTGCACTCTCTGGTTCTGTCTGCCGCCCGGCTCGAACGCGATCCCGAAATCGAAAATCTTCAGCTGATGCCCATCAAATGAAAAATTCTCCGGCTTCAAATCGGCGTGTCCGATCCTACGCCTTCTAAAATCAGACACAGCTTCCATCATCTGGAGCGCTAGAATCCGAACCTGGGCGAGGCTTAAAGTCTTGCGCTTCGAGAGGAACATACTCCAGAAATTCTCAGGAATCAGCTCCATCACAAATGCGAACTCGCGCGGCGCCGATTCAAACCCTTGGTGCAGGAGGCGCGGAACGAAGCGGGAGCCTTGCAGTTTTTGAAGAATCGCAGCCTCTCGCTGATTGTGGGCAAAAGCGGCAGGAGTGCTGAGCTTCGCCGCCGCTTCGACCGCGTCTCTTTCCACTCTATAAACTTGGGAATACTGCCCTTCTCCCAGCTTGCCTTTGTATTTGAAGAGACTCCGATTTCTCGCTTCTAACGCAGCCCGGCTCTCCATGATTTCAAGGCGTTCCCGGGGAGAATATCTTTCCAGCTGGGAAAAGCGCTCGTTGATCACCTTGTATTTTTCCCCGAGGCCTGCCGTCGCCTGAACGGTAAACCGGTGGCCCGACGGACGGTGGGGAGGAGCCGCTCTAACAGAGCCTCTCCCCTCTTCGAAGGGATGAAAGGAAGAACCCTCCCCGGAAAGGGTAGCGGCTCTATGGGGATTGGGCCGATAGACTGCGGATGCCATAAGTAGCGAATAGTATAAGCACCCGATCTATTATTTATATAAACATCAGATCAGAAAAAAATTAATAAACTAAAATATTTATTATGGATTCAGAGTAAATACCCCCTGCAGCTGCCGATCTCCATCTATATCCACAGACACGATGTAATAGGTATAGGCGACTCCCTTTTTTCTTCGATGGTCTTCGAAACGAATGGGGGGCGCGGAAGAAACTGAGCCCGCAAGATCGGTAAGCGCTTCGTTGCGGTAGAATTCGTAGGCTACGATATCGGGGTTATTGGACGGGTCGGAAAGGAGGATAACGTTAACCAAATCGGTCTGCGCCAAAAACCGATTGGAGACCTGAAAGCCGCTAGCAGAGATGAAGGGAGTTATTCCCGAAAAAGCGACCCAATTCGATTCATTCGACGTGGCAATATTCGTCAAAAAAAAGGGCATCGGTCCACTATTGTCGATCACCGAAACAAAAGCGTCGCCCTCATTAGCTACATAGACTTTTGAATTGTCTGGAGTGATCGCAAGCTGCCTTGGGCTGTCGCCTACCGGTATAGAGGGCGCTAACACGGTATGGGTTGCAATATCGATCACGGTTACATCGTCGCTTCCATTATTGGCTACGAATGCTCTGGTACCATCATGCGAAATAGCAATAAAAAAAGGGTTCATGCCTACTGGAATGGTGTGGGTAACTGTATGAGTCGCTGTGCTAATAACGCTGACATCATCGCTGTCAGCGTTCGGCACATAGACTTCAGACCCATCCGGAGTGATCGCAGTCAGCTCAGGGGTGATCCCCACTGAAATAGGGGGAACGACGTCCATAAAAGTGGATGTGCTCAGCACGCTCACGGTTCCAGTAAAATTATTTGCAACATAGGCCTCGGATCCATCAGGAGTGATCGCGGCCCAAATCGGCCTTCGTTGCACAGGAATCGTCGCAAGCGTCAAACTCGTCGTCAGATCGATTACTGTTACGTCGCTTGAGGGCGCTGGGCTATTAAAATTAGGAACCCAGCCCTGGGAACCATCTGGAGTCAACGCGATCATTTGCGATTCAATTCCAGTGGAGATCGGGCTTCCAGGCAGAATGTTTAAAGTGGACGTATCTATTGAAGTCACATTCGAGGCGAGAGGACTTGTTCGGAAATTGACGGCATAAGCCTTTGTCCCATCCTGCGAGATAGTGACGAAGAGCGTATTATACCCTACTCCCATATCAATCGAACCGATCGGCGTGTTTGTATTTGTGTCGATGACAACAACGCTATGATTTACTCCGGCCGCAGCAAACACTCGGCTTCCATCAGGGGTAAT
>CAYPZU010000014.1:5516-35632 GCA_964415395.1 uncultured bacterium | reverse complement strand
AATGAACGTAAGCCTCTGTTTGAGCGTGCAGAGCCGCTGTTCCCGCCAGGAGAAAATAAACAGTTAAATTCCGAATCACGATGCCCCCAAAAAATTAATCAAAAAAATATTTCACTTCGCAAAGGAGATGTCAAGAAATTTTCCTATTAGCCAGGAATTCCTTTGTGGCTGAAAAGAAGCCCGAAATGGTATGCTCGTCGCTTTATTAACCCCCTGATTTTAAAAATGAGAGAGTCATGAAAAGAGAAAGCCGGAGCAATTACCGCTGGTTCATTGCGTCCCTGATTTCGGTGATCACGCTCATCAATTTCATCGACCGCTCAGCGATCTCTTTCGTGATCAACCCATTGAAAGCGGAATTCCATTTCACCGATACCGAATTCGGGATGATCCTCTCGGCGTTCGGCATGGGGTACATCCTTCTCACCGCCCTCGGAGGTTGGCTCGTCGACCATTGGGGACCCCGCATCGTATGGCCTCTTTCGGCAGTGACCTGGTCGCTTTGCGTCGCCTTCCTCGGCTTCGCATCGGGCTTCGCCGGCTTCATCGTCCTGCGCTTCCTTCTCGGAGTCACCGAGGGACCCCACTTCCCGGCTGTCACCCGGTCGATCAGCAACTGGCTCGCCCCCCGCGAACGGGCCCGCGCCCTCTCGCTCGGCCTCGTCGCCATCCCCCTCTCCTCCGTCATCGGAGCCCCGATCACCTCCTACCTCGTCGCCGACTTCGGCTGGCGGGCCATGTTCTTCATCATCAGCTCTTCCGGCATCATCTGGGCCGCAGTGTGGTATTTCTTCTTCCGCGACCGCCCCGAAGAGAGCCCCTACGTCACCGCCGAGGAACAAAAGATCATCGACACCCCCTCCGTTCTCGCTTCGGAGAAAACGAAAGACCCGATCGATTGGCGATTCATTCTTTTCCATCCTGCTCTGATCGCCAACAACATCGCCTACTTCGCCTTCGGCTATATGCTCTTTTTCGCCACTCTGTGGCTGCCCGGCTACTTCCTCAACCAGCATGGACTCAACCTCAAGAGCGTCGGCTGGTATTTGACGATCCCCTGGCTGGTCGGCGCCCTCTTTATGAAAGCCGGCGGAATCCTTTCCGACTATCTCTACCGGAAAACCCACAGCAGCCGGATCGCAAGGTCCCACCTCATCTGGATGAGCCAGCTCCTCGCCGCTGCCTGCTTCGTTGCCCTCAGCTTCACCAACACGCTCGGGCTCTCGATCTTCTTCCTGTCGCTCGGCCTCGGTTTCGGCCTCATGCCGCAGCCAGCCTTCTTCAGCATCAATATCGACGTAGCCAAAGAGCGGGCCGGATCCGCTCAGGGAATCACCTCGAGCTGCCTGTCCCTCGGGGGGATTATCGCCCCTCTGGCTACAGGCTGGCTGATCGACCTCACCGGCAACTACCAGGGCGCCTTTCTGCTCTTAGCCGGCCTCACCGCCCTCTCCGTCCTGACGGTGATCCTGTTCCACCACCCCGACAGACCCTGGTCGCCAGCGAAAGCCGTCCAGTCCGCGTAAATGAACAACCCTCCTTAGCACGCAGGATAGAGCCTCTTTTCTATCCTGCAGCCCGTTTTGCGAGGGTCCTGCTAATAAAATTCCTCAGCAAGCCTTGACAATCGGAGCCGAATCCTGTACCCGGGAAAGAAAAGGCTCTCATGATCCGAAAACTCCCCTCTGGCAAATACCGCCTCTATTCGAGGAAAAAAAATCCAAAAACGGGAAAGCGGAGAAACCTCGGCACGTTTCACACGAGAGCCGCCGCCGTCCAGCACGAGCGGGAAATCCAATTCTTTAAAAGGCGCGGCTGAGCATGGGACTCATTACCTATATGGGCAAAGTGATCAATACCTGCGGCAGCCTCCCTGCCGTCGGATCGCAGGCGCCCGACTTTACGCTGATCAAAACAGACCTTTCCGACTTCACCCTCAACGACTGCAAAGGCAAGAAAACGATCCTGAGCGTCTTCCCCAGCCTCGACACGCCCACGTGCGCTTTGGCGATGGTCCGCTTCAACCGAATCGCCGAACTGGTAGACAACCTCCTCGTCGTCTGCATCTCCGCCGACCTGCCGTTTGCGCAGCAAAGATTCTGCGCCGCGAAACAAATGAAAACTGTCATTCCAGTCTCTTCGTTCAGACACCCCGAGTTTGGCGAAATTTATGGCGTAACGATGACCGACGGCCCCTATAAGGGACTTTTCTCCCGAGCCGTCATTCTTCTCGATGAAAAAGGCAAAGTGCTCTACACCGAGCAAGTCCCCGAACTGTGCGACGAACCGAATTACGACGGCGTCCTCGCCGCCCTTCGAAAAAAATCATAGGCCCCAATTGTATGGCGCAATTAGAACCCGTTCATCCATTAAGCCCGGAAACGAAAGCAATCCTCGAAAAGATCCAGAAAGTCCGCAGCGAGCCGTTCAGCGAAATCTGGCTGGCGATGCTTCATCATCCCGCTTTGACGCGGGCGGTGAGCGATCTCGGGCAGATCTTCCGTTTTGAAGGAACGCTCCCCGGATCGATCCGCGAATCCGCGATCCTCTTCATTGCCAGCCGGACGAAATGTTCCTATGAATGGAGTTCCCATATCGGCCCCGCGAAAAAAGAAGGCGTGACTCAAGAGATCCTCGATTTCCTCAAAGAAGGACGCCCCTATTTTGAGTTCCCCGAGCCGTATGCCGACGCCCTTGAAGCGGCGCAGCTCTCTATTGAAAAGCGCTCTCTCCCCTCTTCATTGCAGGAACGGCTGATCGAGCAGTACGGCCAAAAAGGGCTCGTAGAGCTGATGCTCCTCACGGGTTTCTATCAGATGCTCGCCTCGTTCCTCAACGGCTTCGACATCGCTAGCGGTAAGTGATCCCAAATACCGAGTCTTTCAGCAAATCGACCTGAATATAACGAGGATCGGGCGCCATTCTGTCGACGATCTCCTGGATCGGCCCTGCTGCTGCGGAATAGACGAGGCGCGGAGCTCCCTTCTCGAGACAGAAAAGGACATACGGGCGCGCCGCTTCTTCCACATAGGCAAGAGCGAACTGCGTGACGGGATCTTCCCTCAGCTCCGGACGCCCGCGATCCGAGATCTGGCAAACCACGCCGTTTTTCGGAGCGGCTGCAATCTCATCGAAGAGAACCCTTGTCGCCATCGAAGGATAGATCATCCAGCGGACATCCGCACCCAGGAGCTGAACGGCGAAGGCATCGGGATCATCCCCTTCCGGATCATCCCCCATCTCGAGAATGACTTCGGCGGCCAGATCATCGAGATCTTCCCCTTTCAAGACTCTCTCATTTTCTCTAACCGCCTTCAGCACTTTCACAGCCAAACGGAGAAACGCTTCCGCATCGTACGCGGCGAAGCGGAAACTCCCGGAAACCTGGGCCGGCTGCCCAGGGAGAATTTCTACGCTTCTATTCAAGGTCTGATCCGAACGGAGATAGGCCTGGATGAATTCCATCGCCTGGGAAAGCCGGCGGATCTGCTCCGCAAGCGGTTTCGCAGAGGAGATGAGCTCGCCATACGCCGACTCAAGGGAAGCGGAGAGAACGGCGGCCGTTTCCCGATCGGGCTGTTGTTTAAACGTTTCAAACCGCCCCATCGCTTCTTGATAGGGAGATACACTGCTTGCCATAGAAGCCCCCGGATTTTACAGGCGTGAACTGTAAAGAGCGGAGGAATTTGATGTAAAGATCATTTTTAGAAAACAGAACCATCTGGAAAGAGGCGGAACGTGCGCGGACCCACTTCATCAGGGACAATTTTATGAGTGATCCAGAAATCATCGCCGTAATCGTACATGAGCTGGTCTCCTGGAGAAACTCCCTTCTTCGTCCAAAGCCCGACCTGAATCGTTCCATCCGGCATCAGGATGTAGCGATACTCCAGGTTTGCCGCTCCCGCTTTTGCATGATTGATATAACGGGTGAAATTCCCCGTGCGGGCCGCTTCGACCTCGAGGTAAAACTGATTTGTTTCGTAATTCCTCCCGCCCTCGACCGCGTCCAGCTCCCAACCGGAGAGCTCCAGATCGGACAGCACTGTAAAAGCATAGGAACTGCGTTCCAGATCATCCTTGTGGACGATCTGGAATTCGCCTGCGTAAATCCCGATAAACGTGTTCGCCGGAATTTCGTCCGCATCGGGCCTTAAAAAAATCCCCTTGCCGATCCGATCGCTGATTTGGCAGAGAGCGAGATGCCGCGGCATGCCGCATGCGTTGATCTCATTTACATAGCCTTCAAAAATCAACTTCGAGATTTTAACCGCTCCCTTGAAAGCCGCATCGCACTGATTGCGGATCACATTTTGATGGGCGAGCCTGGCGGTTGCAACCGGCTTTTGAAAGTTGCGGCCGATTCTGACAATCGAACTGACGAAACTTTTGCGCGTTCTTTTCGGAATGAAGGGAACCGCGTCGGCGGCGCTTGCTTTCATAACTTTATTTCTCGGCGCCTGTTCCTTGCTTTCCTCTACTGCCATTGGCTGGAGCTGAGACATCGCTGTCCGCTTGGCCGATTCCACTTTCACACTCATCGCAGCATCAGGCTGGGAGGGGGGTTTTGAACTTCTCGTCCTGCTCGAGACGCAATTTAGTCTACTAATATCAAAACTCACGAAAAATCCAAAATTACACACACTATACACCAATTAAACAAAAACTAAAAACTATTTATAGTTATAGTATAAATATTTTTAAAAAAAATGATTTTACACTATTCAAGCAAAGTCTAGAATCCTCGCCTGTTCTAAAAAACCCTTAACGGAGGCGATACCCTATGTTACGAATCTTTCCCCTAACACTTGCAGTTGCAGGCTGCCTGGCAAATCCGGTTTTTGCCGATGAAACCAACCTCGCCATGCAGCGGGCCGACTGCCTTGTATGCCAATTGGGATGGCCCGATCTTTCGGACGAAGAACGAATCCATTTACAGCAGCAGTATTGGAATCTTTTAGCCGAAACCGGCCCCGAAACCGCCGCCTACGGCTCAATCACGGGCGGCCCGATTCTCAAAAAAAGCCCTCTCAACCTCCCGCCGATCAGCACAGGGCCGAAGGTACTCCCCTCCGCAACTGCATGGGAAAAGACGGGAATCTTTACGCCGACAAATGACTGGATCGAGAATATCGCAGCCTATCCGACGACCGGGAAAAACAGCGACGACGGGTTCGATAAAATTACAGTCGACCCCAATGGAATGAAATTCAACTTCGCGCTGAAATTCTACGACTGGGGTCCTGTACTCCATTCGATGATTCAGATCTCGTCGTGGGATCCAGGCTATAAGCTGGGCGCGCTCGGCTATGCCAAACCGTTCTCCCTTCAGTGGAATCAGACGGGCAACATCGTCCGGAAAGCGGTCTATGACGAGGCGTTTTCGATTTATCTCGCTCAGGGAAGCCTCTTCCACGGCGCCTCCTATGCAGGCGCAATCCCCGACACCGGATTTGCGCTGACAAACGCGATGAAATCGGTTCTCTCCGACGGCACGATCAAATACAAAGTCGTGAAGACCTCGGCGATCTATCTGATTTACGCGAACGGACAGTTCGTCCCCGGAATGCCCTATACGGGAAACCTGAACGTTGCGGCGATTCCGAACAACGCGCAGGCAGCCTCGTTTGAAAGCCTCTGCGACGCCCACGCCCAAGCTGTCATCGTGAAGGGACAGGCGACGCTGCTTCCGAACGGCACCTATTCGTTCCAGTATCTTTGCGAAGATCTGCAAAAACAGCCGACGGCGATCCAGCCGCTCGTTCTTTTGAAAGCGCACCACTTCAACTCGCTTTGCTGCATGCGCTCCATTCAGAATACCGGAGTTTCGCTTCTAGCGATCACAGGGCCCGTGAAAGTCTTCGCTGGATCGACCTATATTTTCCAGCCTAAGGCTCCCCGCTCGATCGAGCCGGCGCCGAACCTGCCGAACGGAGGCGCTCCACTCACCTGCCTGCAGGCGGCAGACCTCGTTTCGGCGGGAGGACCCCTTGACCAGGAGATCGCCCGCATCCTAAACAAATACAAGTCGTCCACCACCGTCTACGGCGGCGGCAAAGTCGACTACCAGATCGCGCTGACGCTCGATTATGGGACGAAAGCGCTCGAGATCGCAAGATTGCCGATCGACCGGATGATGCCGCTCTATCAAAGGCTCCGCACCATCCTCTCGAAGAAGCTGTACCTCTATCTCTACGACACCCTGTACAGCGGGATCGTGGCGAAGACGAACGACTATGGGAACTATTCCGACTACAACGACCATATCGTGCAGTACGGATACGACCTTTTGAGTTTCGCCATTCTCAAGGCGTTCGAAGACCGCTATCTGCCTTTAGAGCAGCGGCTGATGGACAAACAGGTTGCGCTGGCCGGCTATGAAACGTACACCTATAACGATATGGCCGATTTCCTGGCCTCCGATATGGGAGATTTAAGCCGCCAAAACAGCTATTTCCCCGTGATGCGGAACCTCGACACGTACATCGGCCACTCGTGGCTGTCGGGGCTTGGCTCGAAAAACACCGAAAGCCAGTCGGAAGCGGTGATCGGCGCCTGGTCGGTCGCCTACTGGCTGAAAGTGCGCGGCGGCAGCGCCGACCAGCTCGGCACGGCGCTCACCCGGTTCGCCCTCGAAACGGAGTCGCTGAACACCTATAACCACATCGGGGACGCCGCAACCAGCGTCTTCAACCCGATTGCACCGGTCTACGTCGCCTATCATCCAGTCGTCTCGATCACCTGGGGCAACGGAAAGCTCGGCGCTGAGACCTACTGGGGATTGCAGTGGGACCGCATTTTCGCGTGCGAATTCATGCCTGCGAGCGCAAACGGGATGGACACGATGCTTGACTTCCATCCGACGTTTGCCAAACGGGGCGCAGATTACATTCTGGCCAACTGGGCTGATTTCGACACAGGGAATCCGATCCAGTCGACGCTCATCCCGGTCGTCTCGAAAATCTATGGGGCTGGCCCGTCGATGACTCTCATCGACGACGTCGCCTCCCGGAATTTCTTCGACAGCGGCACGAACGCCTTCATTCTCCGGTACACAGCTTATTACGCTGAAAACCAGCTCCATTAAGTAACCCAATATACAGACCTCCCTCTAAAAGAGGTCTGTATATTTATAATTTTAAACAATAACTAAACATTGCTGTGGTATAATTTTGGAATTAATTAATTTAAAATTAATCTATGGCAGCTCAGCCTCTTTCAATAAGACCTACCGGTTTCCAACAAGCCCCCTCGAGGAGCAGGCAAACGCCCTCCCCTCTTTCCGAAGCGGTAGCCGCCGCAGCCCTGCCTGCGATCGCAAGCACAGCACAGGCCTCCTCAGACGCCTCTTTAAGTCACTCTGAAAGAGGGCTCGACGAGATTGCCGCCCGTCTTAAACTCTCGGCAGCGGAGCGGCATGAATTATACGCCTCCTTCGACGCTCTTGCGCCGGTTATGGATCTAATCCCCTTCCGCCACTTGCTCCATCTGGCCTTTTCAGAAAAAGTCCGGCGGCTCTTCAACGAAATATCGCCAAAGATCAATGCCTTTTTAAAACACCTGAACCCCGGCGCAACTCCCGAAGAATGCATACGGATTTTCGAGAATGAGAACGAGACTGTGCGGCGATTCTACTTCCAGATCAACCTCCTCGCTACTACCAGCCTCTCCTCCCTGCCGAAAGAAGTCCTCCAGACGATTTTCGATAGAGAGTTCGGCCAGGGCCATCCTCTCATCAACGAAATGATGGGGCTTTATAAATACCTGAAGGGAAAAGTCGACTTGATCTGCAAGGTTGTGAGAAGCAACCCGCCTTTAGCTGCGGAGGCCGCCGAACATGCGAAACTCCTGAAACAGCTATCGACTCTGATCGGGATCATGATGAAAACGGTAAGCTCCGATTCTCCTGCCGTAGGCCAGCCCCTAGCGCCCTCTTCGCAAAGAATGAACCCTGAATGGACATTCAGGTGCTACAAGACCGGTCTTAGAAAATCGATTCAATCGCTCAATCGG
Source organism: uncultured bacterium (assembly GCA_964415395.1). GTDB lineage: Bacteria > Chlamydiota > Chlamydiia > Chlamydiales > SM23-39 > CAYPZU01. The sequence goes on along the minus strand of CAYPZU010000014.1, from coordinate 27,619 downwards.
CTGACCTCCGAATGCACACTTTATCTGCCTGAAACGCTTTCATTCCGCGATTTGATCGAGCCTCTCAACCAAATCAACCGCGGCTCGTCCGTACACGAAATTCAAGAGACCTGCGCCACCTTGCGGGAAGAGCTCCCCCGCCTCGATGAGGCGATCCGCCTCTACAACCGGATCCTTTCGGAGGATCCCGCAGGTCGAAGAGGCTCTCACCCCTTGGAAGTCCATTTAGCGGCCTCTCTCGCTTCAGCCGAACTCCTCAGAAACACCTGCAGCCACTCCCTCGATTTATTGGAACGCCTCGCAGATCTTAAAGCGCCCCGGCTAGCAAGCCCAATTCTTTCCCTATCTCCCGCCGCAGCGAGCCAGCCGGAAGCTCCTGCTCCAGCTCATTCCACCGCCCTATTGCCAGCTCCCGACCGCAAAGCATCTCCGCCCGCCTCCAGCAGGCCTGCACGCCCCAGAGCTACCAGCCGAGTCGAAAGAGAGCTGCCAGAGGAGCCATTATTCCGCCGCGGCATGACCGTTCATGAGGTCGAAAAGATTCTGACGCGGCGGCTCGGATTCCGCCTTGTGCGGCATCACGGAACGTCCCACGCTCAGTTTGAAAGAGAGCTTATCACGGTCGATTCGGAAGAAGAGGACAAGGAAGACCGGGTCGTCCAAAGGACAACCCTTGCCATGCATTCACGGGACATCGGGCCGAGAACTGCATCCGAGCTGAACAAGCTTGCGCAAGCCTCGAAAAAGCCCTAAGTCCTTTTCACTACTTTGGCGAGTCTGGATCCTTCTCGAAACTGATGACCCACGCCTCTGCGCCAAGCGGAGGAAGATAGACTTTTTTCGACACCATCCTCCCAGTTACCCCGTTTTTCACAACTTTAATCGGCTCCACTTTCGGGGGACTTTCTTTCGGTTTTATAACCATAGGACCGACTGGAGATCCGTTCGAATCGACCGGATTTGTTCCACTTGACATAACGACCTCCGCTTACAAAGAGTTAAAAATATATTTACAAGATCTATATATTTTCAACAAGAAAGGCGATCGCGGAGCGTCATTCCATCAAAACAGTGTAGCTCTTCGGATGGTTGATGAATTTGAGGTGGCGCCGTCTGAGATAATACGGCTCGGAAGCCGATTCCTGCAGCGACGAGTAAGCTCCTGAAGCAGACGCATAGCTCATCGAGAACTCCATCATCCAGCCGGGATACTCGTTGAGGGGGTGAAGTCCGAACAAGAGCTGGTCGACGATCGTCAATGCCTGCTGTGCAAGAAGCTGTTCGGAATTCTTATAGAAAACGGTATAAGGGACTCCGCCGAATGCGCTCGGATACCAGGTTTGCCATTGCTCTGTTGCAGTATTCGTAAAAAGAGTGCCCCGAGCAAACGCAATTCCATTCAAGTTTCCATTGATTTGGTTGAGGTTTTGCTGGGATGAGAAAATGCGGAGAAGGCCATCTGTCATACCGTCGTTCGTGAACACAGCAGATCCTGCAGCAGAGCTGAAAAACCCGCTGCCGAAAAGGAACGGATTCGGGAAGTTGTTGTCGACGACAAGAGTCAAATCGCCTCCGCTCTGGTTCTCAATCGAAGACAGAGCAGAGCGAAGCTCTATATTGCTGCCTGCAATGAGGAGGAGCTGGCTGACAGGACCTGGTCCCACGATGATCGAAGCGGCGCCGTCCAGGATGATGCTTCCCCCGACAGGATCGATAATCGGGCCTCCGAATTGGGTGGCGATCCGCGCCTCTGATGTGGTCCCCGTCAAAAGGAGGCTGCTAGAGGGATTGGGAGAAGTGAAGGTAATGCTGCCAACATCTCCCCTGATTTCGATCGCCGCAGGCGAATCGGTTCCAGCTCCCCCTGTCAAACGGATCCCTGTCGTTCCCGCCGCCGTCGCGTTGATCGATCCGCCGCCGCCGCCAGGCATGATCGAAAAAATATCTCCAAGAACAATCCCTGCAGCGCACGCATCTCCCGCGCCGCCTGTAATCGTATAATTTTGGGCCGAGAGAGTGATCGCTGTAGCGGTCATCGGCAGGAAAGACCCGCCGATCCCTGCAAAACTCCTCCCCATCATGGGAGCTGCGTTCCCTGCAGCTATAGAGATATCTCCGCTTGCGGCGATGTCGATGGCGCCCGACGTCACTCCGATGAACGCGCTCTCGCTTGACATCGAAACGATCGAGAGATTCGCCGCTGAAACCAGAAGCGTCGAATTCGGTAAATTACACTGCAGCGCGCAGAGAGACCCTTGAGCGTTGAGGGAGAGATTGCCTCCTACATGAATATCAAAAAAACCAGGACTGGGTCCATCTCCGGTTCTCATGAGGGCAAATCCCGCTCCAGAGGCAGCATGGGAAGACAAAGACATGTCTCCAGCGACCTGAATGATCAGATTTCTATCTGAGCCAATTGCTGCTGGATCGTTATTTACGGTTCCGCCAATGATGCTTAGAGTCCCCGCAGTAATCGAAACATCGCCATCGAGCGGCATCATATCATCCGCGCATCGGATGAACGCCCCCGCAGTTCCAGAGTCTGACGATCCTCCCTGCAGCACAATCGATCCGGGGACTGTAATATCGACCGACCCAGCAGGCCCTCCCATAACAGCGAAATTGGTGGCGCCCATTCCTAAACCGCTTCCGCCCGTAAGGAATAAATTCCCTGCAGAGAGCTGTATAACAAAAGTGCCGCCATTAGCGATCACAGCGCAGTTGCCGTCGCCTGTCGAGGTTCCTCCCATCATCGACATCGTCCCCCCCACTGAAGCATTGAGCGTTCCGCCGCCCCAAAAAATCAATGCGCAAGCCGCAGTAGGCCCGCTTCCGCCTGCCATCGTCAAGTTCCCTCCGACGTCAATCGTGCCGTCAACGATTGCAGGAATCATTGAGTTTCCCGAAATACCCGTACCGCCACCCTGGCTGATCATCGCAAAGTCGCCTGTGAAACTGCAGTCGTAAGCGCTCTCAACTCCTACGCCCGAGCCATCAAACATCCCTGGTCCTGCGAGAAGAGTGAAATTGCCTCCCGAAAGCCCCACTTCGACGCCGTGGATGTAACTCCCCCCGCCCATCATGGATCCGCCGCCGTAAACCGTCAGGGCCGTCGGCGCCGCAATCTCGACGCGTCCGGTTGTGGCAGGAAGCGTGCGGCTGGTTCCAACAGTAATGTCCACCGCAGCATGGCCCGCATCGCCGATCGTAACGAGAGGCGCGTTAACGGATAAAACAACCTGGCTGTCAGGAATGCCGACAGCTGTGCTTTCAACCGTTGCAAGAAACGTCACGCTATTGGAAGCCGTAAGCGTCAACAGGTTCCCCGACATCCAGCTCACAACGGCTCCGGACGCGACTGTAATCGTTCCCGCTCCGGTATTCGCGCAAAGAGTCACATCTCCCAGTCCAAGCCCCGTTGTGATCGTAATCGGATCGATCACGCAAGCGCCTCCTGCCATGCAGTCTGTAGCCGTAACGAGAGTGCAGCCGCCTCCCGCCATCACGGTAATCGTGTCGGGATCGAGAAGCCAGGTCCCCGCCTTGCCCGCTGGCGAAAGGGTCGCGGCGAGGCCGGTTTGGCACACAAGCCCCCGTTTTCCCGACGTCTCAATAAATCCCCCGTTGCCGCCATTGATCCCGCCTCTCGCAGAGATCGTTCCGTTAAAAACCGTCGTCCCATCCGACCAAACAGCAACTGTGCCTCCATTCCCTTCTCTTGCTGCATCGGCGTTAATCGAAACCTGCGGCCCCACCCGCGTAATTGATGCGTTGCGGATCGACGGATTTTGGCCATAGAGATCGCCGCCTACGCGGATATAGCCTCCGCCTTTTGGCGCCGATGCGTCGATTTGGGCAGATCCTGTCAAATCAACCTCTGCGCCCAACAGATCGATGGTTCCTCCCCATTCCCCCCGCATGGCAGAGATCGAGCCGGAAACTTCCGTTTTCCCTCCATCGGCAACCAAAAAGACTTCGCCGCCCCTCTCTTCAACGCCCAGGGCGTCGATCGCCCCGCTGTGGGAAAGCGCCAGAGCATAAAGGTTCCCATCGGCATGGAGTTCGGCGCGGAGCGCGGCGATTTGCCCGCTATTCGAAATCCCCTCTCCGTAAGCCTTGGCAGAACCTGGTTTCACATAGAGCTTCTCGCGCGCCGACGGCTGAAGGACGATTTCCCGGCCCGCGCCCAAAAGCGCAGATCCCGCGGGAGCTTCGATGGCTCCCTGATTCTCGACCGCATACCCGATCAAAACGGCATCTCCGTCTCTAGCGAGAATGGTTCCCCTGTTGATGATCGAAGCTTCCGAATCCCCTTTAAAACAAAGGTCTGAAACTTCAGGAAATGTCGTTCCGAGGAACGAACCGGTGTCGACAACGCACTCCTCTCCGAAGAGAATTCCGTTCGGATTGATCAGATAGACTCCTCCATTCGCTTCCAATCTTCCCAAAAGCGAGGAAAGGTCGCCTCCCATCACCTGATTGATCACGACGGATGCCTTTGATGGTTGGATGAAACGGGCGGTTTCCTGTGCGCCAATTGAGAAATCTTTCCAGTCGATAGCCGCCCTGTCGGAAACCTGGATCTCCAGAGTTCCCGCCTGCTTCAAAGTAAATAGCGCCTCGCCGGATAGTACCTGCGGATTGGTTGGCAGGCTACCGAGCCAAGAATGGACCAGCGTAAAAGAGATGAGAGGAAAGAACCTATTCATACTTCTTCCTATAGATTAAAACGCATATCCCAATCCGGCGCCGAAGGCAAAGCCGCCGATTTGAATCGACCGGCCGAACACATTCGGATGATCGGGGTCGAACTTAACTTTCATATAGGAATATTCAGCGAAGACATCTACGACAAGATGGTCTGTTGGGAAGAAGTAAAACCCGGTATTGGCAAAACCGCCGAATCCGTTCTTGTTGAGCGTTCTGTCGACGAATTCGGAGTCATTATGGACGTGCGTGTAGGAGTAGCGGGGGCCTAACGTGATGTAATATTCGACCGTGTCTCGAATCGCTACCACGCCTTGCAATCCGAGGCTAAGCGGGATCGACCAGATGCTGGTGTACTCTTCGCCGCCGAGCGACTTGCCGTTTCTCTGCATGTATTCGAAGCTTCCGTAAACCTGAAGCCATTTGTAGATCGGATAGCGTCCGCTGAGCTGGAGATCGACTCCGCCTTTATCATAGACTTCGCGCATGAGCGAGTCTGAAAAGAAGAAATAGCCGGCTTTAGCCTCCAGAATCGGTCTGTAATTCACCGGACACATCACACAGCACTCGACTGGAGGGCTCGCGGCGGGAGCCGCTGCTTCAGCAGTAACGAACTGGGGATCTTCCTGCATCAGCAGCGGCTCGGGAAATGCTGCAGGCACTTCAGATAGTTGTTCCTGGGATTCAATTGCGGAAATTTCCGCCTCTTGCACATCTTCTGACCAACCCAGGATCGGTAAGACCGCCAGCAGAAGAATCGGGGAAAGGATACGCTTCATATGTCCTCGTTCGTTTATCTTACGGTAACGCTGACCGGAGCGCTTTCCACTCCCGAAGCGTTAAAGGCCCTGACTGAATATTCAAAGGCGCTTCCCTTGGGTATATCAGAATCGGCGTATTGAAATGTAGTGGAACTTACAGTTGCGATCTTCACTCGATTCAGGTAATGGTTATACATTTGCGCAGAAACAGTTGCAGAAGCAGCAAGAAATAAGCCAAGACAAGCAAGCATTATTTTCTATTTCATTTAATTGATAATCACAGTAGCTGGAGCGCTCTCGCTTCCTCCTGCATCGATCGATACGACTGCATACAGCGTGGAAATTCCCTTCGTCCGGTTATGATCCTCGTATTGAGTTGCAGCCCCATCCAATGTCGCAATCAGCACCCCATTTCTATAGATGCGGAAACCGGCAGGCGCAGGGTCTGAAGAATCCCACCTCAGCAAATTGTACCGTTCGAAGACAACCGCAAAATCATTGATTTTCTGAACCCCGGATAAATTTGTTGGCGGAAACAGATCGGTCAGAAACGCGATCGCGATAGGGATCGTCCCTCCGCTCATGACAGGCGATCCGAGAATCGGAGCCAATGTCGCTGCGTCCAGAACAGAAACGTCGTTCGAAGCAAAGTTGCACACATAAACCCGCGTTCCATCCGGGCTGACGAAAATATTATTGGAAAAGAGACCGTTTGTGGGAAAAGGAGACCCCGGGACAGGCGCAAAAGTCGTCCCGTCCAGAACCGAGACGTTGTTGCTGGTAAAATTCGCGACATACACTCTCGAACCATCCGGAGAAAATACAACCCCCGAAGCTCCTGTCCCGCCCAGTGGGAAAGGGGACCCCAGAATCGGGAGCATGGTCATTGCGTCCCTCACTTCCAGCGTATCGTCTCCCAACGTGGCGCAAAGCAGCGTCCCAGACGGATTGAGGCAAATCGCCCTTGCTCCAGGCGGACCAACGGCGAAGGGAGACCCAGGAACCTGCGCTAGAGGAAGGACAGTGGCATCGAATATGGCGACATTGACGGCGGCAAAATTTAAAACATAGAGCCGGGTTCCTGTCGGATCGATAAGCGCCTGCGTCGGCTGAGCTCCGCCGGACGCTACAGGAGACCCCGCAAGCTGAGCCATCGTCGTTGCGTCGAAGTAGGAGATTGTGTTTGTCCCGTTGTTGGCTACATAAAGAGTATTTCCATAGATCGACATCCCCTGCGGCGCCGTCCCTCCCGCCGGAAAGGGAGACCCGGGGATGGGGGCGAAGGTCGACGTATCGAGAACGGAGATATTCTGGGTTGAATCATTCGAAATGTAGAGCCGCGAACCCGATGAATCGGCGACCATCCACTGGATCGCCTGCCCCCCAAAAGGGATGATATCGGGAAAGGGGGAACCCGCAATCGGCGCGAGCGTCGCATCTTCCAATACGCCCACATCTCCCGACCCGTTGTTAGCTATGCAGACAAGCCCATACATAGCCATAGGCGCCATTAAGACAGCCATCGCCGCGGCACGAAACGCTCTCATATCCCCTCCAATAAAAAACAAAGAATTTAATTTAACTTGCGTATTGGAGCAAGCAGAAACCCATTTAATCAGTCGACAAACGGATCGGATTCCCCCATAATAACCCGCCCCGAAGGCGATGAGTTGTTCCCAAAAAATCAAAAAGTGGTATGAATAGGCCATGGCGAAAAAATACGACGAAAGCGCCGTTCAGACTTTAGACGCCCTGGCGCATATCCGGCTCCGCTCCGGCATGTACATCGGCCGTCTCGGCGACGGCTCCCACCCGGACGACGGAATCTATGTCATGGCCAAAGAAGTCGTCGACAACGCAGTCGACGAATTCATCATGGGCAATGGCAAAAAGATCGAGATCGAGCTGAAGGACAAAACCGTCTCGGTGCGCGACTGGGGCCGCGGCATCCCGCTCGGCAAAGTGATCGAGTGCGTCAGCCAGATCAACACCGGCGCCAAATACAACGACGACGTGTTCCAGTTTTCAGTCGGCCTCAACGGCGTCGGCACGAAAGCGGTCAACGCCCTCTCGTCCCACTTCCTCGTCAAAAGCGTCCGCGAAGGCGAATTCTTCGAAGCCCGTTTTTCCAAAGGCATTCTCAAAGACAAAAAGAAAGGCAAGACGAAGGAAGAAAACGGCACCTACGTCGAGTTCACCCCCGATCCGGAGATCTTCAAAAAGTACGCTTTCCAGAGCGAACTCATCTTAAAGCGGCTCTGGCACTACGCCTACCTCAACACGGGGCTGACTCTCCTCTTCAACGGCCAGTCGATCCGCTCCGAAAACGGCCTCCTCGACCTCCTCAACGAAGAAGTAAAAGAGGACAGGCTCTACGAGCCGCTCCACTACAAAAGCAAAACCCTCGAGTTCGCCTTCCTCCACTCTTCCAGCTACGGCGAGACCTATTTTTCTTTCGTCAACGGCCAGTACACGCAGGACGGCGGAACCCACCTCTCCGCTTTCCGCGAAGGGATCCTGAAAGGGGTCAACGACTTTGCGAAAAAGAATTTCCAGGGCGTCGACGTGCGCGAAGGGATCGTAGGAACGATCCTCGTGAAGGTCAAAGACCCGGTGTTCGAGTCGCAGACGAAAAACAAACTCTCGAACAGCGAGATCCGCGGGCCAATCCTGCAGGAAGTCAAAGACGCCGTCCAAAACCTCCTCTATAAAAATGAAGAGACGGGCAAAAAAATCCTCGACCGAATCCTCTTCAACGAGAAGCTCCGCAAAGAGCTCGCCGCCGTCAAGAAAGAGGCGAAAGAAAAGCAGAAAAAAATCTCGTTCAAAATCCCGAAGCTCCGCGATTCAAAATACCACCTCGGCGATGGGACGAAAGAGGGAGAAAATTCGATGATCTTCCTCACCGAGGGAGAGTCGGCCTCCGCCTCGATCGTCATGAGCCGCAACCCCTTCACCCAGGCCGTCTTTTCGCTCCGCGGCAAGCCGCTCAACGTCCACGGGATGAAACTCGACCAGCTGTACAAAAACGAAGAGATGTACAATTTGATGTCGGCCCTCAATATCGAGGACGACCTGGCCAATCTCCGCTACGGCAAAGTGATCCTCGCCACCGACGCCGACGTCGACGGGATGCACATCCGCAATCTCCTCGTCACCTTCTTCCTCACCTACTTCGAAGGACTCGTCCTCAACGGACACCTCCATATCCTTGAAACCCCGCTTTTCAAAGTCCGCAATAAAGAGCGGACGATCTACTGCTACACAGAAGAGGAAAAAGAAAAAGCTGCGCACGAGTTGAGAAAGGGGCTCGAAATCACCCGCTTTAAAGGACTTGGCGAGATCTCTCCCGACGAGTTCAAACAGTTCATCGCAAAAGACATCCGCCTCCTCCCCGTCATCATCCAAAACCTCTCCGACATCAAGCCGACCCTCGAATTCTATATGGGTAAAAACACCCCGGCCCGCAAAACTTTCATCATGAAGAACCTGGTGGCCGAAAATGGATGATCTGAAGCAGCAGATGAAGGATCACTTCATCCGGTACGCCTCCTACGTGATCCTCGACCGGGCGATCCCCAACGTCGTCGACGGCCTCAAGCCCGTGCAGCGGCGCATCCTTGAAACTCTGTTCAGGCAAAACGACGACAAACTCCACAAAGTCGCGAACATCGTCGGCCAGTCGATGCAGCTCCACCCGCACGGCGACGCCCCCATTTACGAGGCGCTCGTCAACCTCGCCAACAAAGGCTTCCTCCTCGACCGGCAGGGAAACTTCGGCAGCATCTACACAGGCGACCCGGCGGCCGCCGCCCGCTATATCGAAACCCGCCTCTCGAAACTGGCCCGCGAAACTCTCTTCAATCCCGAGATCACCGAGAAAATCCCCTCCTACGACGGCAGAAACCAGGAGCCGGTCACGCTCCCCGCTAAAATCCCCCTCCTCCTCATGCAGGGAGCTGAAGGGATCGCCGTCGGGATGTCGACCCGCATCCTCCCCCACAATTTTTCCGAACTGCTCGAAGCCGAGATCGCTCTCCTCGAAGGGCGCAATTTTCGGATCTATCCCGACTTCCCTACAGGCGGGATCATGGACCGGAGCGAATACGACAAGGGCCTCGGCAAAATCAAACTCCGCACCAAGATCGAGATCAAAGACCCAAAAACCCTCATCATCCGCGAAATCTGCTACGGCACCTCGACGGAAAGCCTCATCCGCTCCATCGACGAAGCGGCGAAAAAAGGGAAAATCAAGATCGAGTCGATCAACGACTATACAGCCGAAACAGTCGAGATCGAAATCAAATTGCCCCGCGGCCAATACGCCGAGGAAATCCTCGACGCGCTGTATGCCTTCACTGAATGCGAAGTCACGCTCAACTCCCAAATCATGGTGATCAAAGACGGGCTTCCCTGGGAAACCGACGTCCACGAAATCCTCGCCTACAACGCCGAAAAACTCGTCGAATTCCTCCGGAGAGAGCTCGAACTGGAGCGCGAAAAACTTCTCGAGAGGATCTTCTACAAAACCCTCGAGAGGATCTTCATCGAGAACCGCCTCTACAAGAAAATCGAAACGGTCAAAACGCTCGAAGGGATCCACGACACGCTTGCCGACTCGCTCAAACCGTTCCGGAAAAAACTCCTCCGCGAACCTAATCACGAAGACCGGGAAAAGCTTCTCCAGATCCCGATCCGGCGCATCTCCCAGTTCGACATCGACAAGAACAAAGAGGAGATCTCGATCCTTCAGGAAACGCTCCAGACCGTAGAAAAGCACCTCAGGAACGTCAAGAAATTCGCCATCAATTACCTCAAAGACCTGCTCGAAAAATACGCCAAAGACTTCCCCCGCAGAACCCGCATCAAGGCGATCGAAGAGATCGACCGCAGAGCCATCGAAACGAAAGAGATCAAAGTGGGCTTCGATCTAGCCACCGGGTTTGCCGGCACCAAAGTCTCAGGACCCGCCCAGTTTTCGTGCACCAACTTCGACAAGCTCCTCGTCCTCCACAAAGACGGAACCTACAAAGTCGTGAACATCCCGGAAAAGCAGTACTTCGAGGGAGCCGTTTGGGCCGGCGTCGCCGACAAGAAAACCATCCTCACCGCCGTCTACAAAAACCGCGAGACAAAGCAGATCTGGGCGAAACGCTTTATCGTCGACAAATTCATTCTCGACAAGCCGTACCGGTTCTTCGACGAACAGTCGGATCTCGAGTACATCACAGCTAAACCCGAGCCCCACGTCGAACTCTTTTACGCGGGCGACAGTAAAAACAAAGGACAGCTTTTCCCTCTCAAAGACCTTCCTTTGATGGGAGCCCAAACCCGCGGCACCCGCCTCTCATCCCATAAAGTTCGCAAAGTCGTCTCCGACTTAAGAAAAGCTAAATAAACTGTTTATATATAATTTATAATTTTACTTTATAATATTCCAACAAACAACTAAGGAATATTATGTCAGCATTATCCGCTCTCCAAACTGCCTACGGCTACGCCTCTTCCGCCGCACAAAAAGTCAAAGCTGCCGCTCAAAAAATCGCCCCCGTCGTGAAAACGGCGGTAAAAGCCTCCCTTGTTGTCCTCGGAGCTGCTGCGATCGCCTGGCAGGGAGGGAGCCGAACCCAACAGGCGCCATCGACTCAGCTCGTTCCCGCAGCTCCGCCTCGCGCCAACCCCGATTTCACTCCCGCCGCCGACCCCAGATATCCGCGCACGGAAGAAAACCACCTCGCTTTTGAGTACCGCTTCATGGCATCGCGCGACTATATCGACAACGTCCAGCCTTCCGATTTAAAAGAACCAGTGATGTGGGGGATCGACGCCCGCGGCAGAGCCTTCTGGTCAGCCAGAGTCGTCTGCCATAAAGCAGATGGGACGACCTCTAAAGGAGCCATTACCTGGTTCCAGCGCTATACAGGAGAAGGGCAGCTCGTCTACGGATCGCATCACATGCCGCAAGGATGTTCCTCTCCCGGCGCTCTCGATCCGGTCTATCATTCGAGAGAATTTCCCGATGCGATGAGTCGTCTCTTGAAGGGAGAGCGGGTTCACGCCTATATCGACCGACTCGGATTCGGCGATGACATCCATTACGATTTCCAATTGGACAGAGGCTAATCCTTAGTTCTCGCCTTTGTCGGGGTGCCAATGTGGAAAATCGGATTGTCCGGATCTTCCCGTTTCGCGCGGTAATAGGCGGTCCGGAAATTTCCCTCGGCAAGCCGGTTGTGGGTGAAGAACATCGCCCGCCGCGAATGATCGCTCCGGTTCGGCTCCGAATAATGGGGAATGAACGAATCGAAAAGGACAAGATCGCGCGGGGACGTTTCCAGGGCGATCCAGGTGATTTTTTCGCAGCACTCCGGCTCGATCGAACCGTGGGCGCTTCCTCCGACTGCATAGGGAAGAACAGCTCTTCCCGCTTTTAATGCCTCTGCGTCGAGCCGCGGATCTCCATCGAAAGCCTCCCTCCACTTTTCTGCAATGTAGAGACAGCCGTTTTCTTTCGTAGCCGGATCGATGGTGATCATCGCCGTCACATGTTGGCGCGCCCCAAGCAATTCGTAAGCAGGATAGTCCTGATGGGGCAGAAATGCGCCGCCGCCAGGCCATTTGAAATTGATCTTGTCTTTGTAGAGGACATACGGCTCCCCGAGGACGCGGCCGGCGTATTCGGTCGCAGTTCCCGAAATAAAGGCGTAAAGCCCCGGGAAGCAGCTCGACAGATCTTCCGCGCGGCAGATCAACCCGGGATCTTTTGCCTCCGGCACGACGATCAAATTGCCCGGAAGCGCCTGAAACAATGTCTGCAGACTCAACCCTGTCTCTTTGGAAAGGCGGACCAATTCAAGCGAATCGGAATGGATCTCTTCAGCCCATTTTCTTAAAAGCGCCGCCTGTTCATCGGAGAAAAAGTCTTTGATCCAAAGATAGCCGTTCTCTTTGAAAAATTTCCCCTGGGCAGCCCAGTCGGGTTCTCCAGCGGCAAGATTCAACGCGAAAAAAAGAAGGAAAAAACCTCTCACGATCCACCTTAAAAAAATTGAGCCGGAAAAGATAAACAAAGAACTTTTTTGAGTCAAATAGGACTCTCGGCTATAGGGTAGATTATGGAAATACCTCCGACCGGACCCGGCTCCCCGAGCCGCTCGCTGACGCAAGATCAGCTCAATGCAGGCCACGACCTCTTCGAGATTTCAAACCTCTTTTCCCGGGTTGGACAAATCCTTTCCGATCCCAATCTCACCCAAGCCCAGAAACTGAGGGAGATCGGCCAGCAGCTGCTTTTGATCAAAAACCTCGAGGCGAACCTCCAAAAAATCAGCCAGAGCAGCTTCACCCCGCTCCAAATCACCCTGCTCGACGAGTTCGAACCGAACGTCCAGACCCTTCTGAGCTTCCCTCCGGAGACCTTCCTCGCCAACCCCTCCTATTGGGCTCAGGAAGCGGGAGCTCTGCAGGGATCGGCGAGAGAACTCTCGCAAGTCTTCCTTTTATCTTAAGTTAATCTTTATTTGATATGATTTTACCCAACTGAACTTAGAGTAAAATCATGACAGCTGAAGTAAGGCAAGCAACTAACCACCAACTAGTTGTGAAAAGCCCCTCGCCTCCCCTTTCTGCCTGGAAGATCATCGGGGCGGTAGGCGCCGCCGCCGGGCTCCTATACAGCGCCCTCTCGGGGCAAATAACCCAGGTTTCCCGCGATGCGATCCCTCCCTCCTGCCGCCCAGGGCCCGCGCTTGGACTGTATGACGTCGAGAGGCGGGTTCGGCAATTCCCTCTCCCTGAATTCGAATATGAGGGAAGAACCCCTCACCCGGGAATCGTCCTCCTCGACCGAGGAACAACAGGCTATTTCCTCCCCAAAGCTGCGCTGCAGGAGCAGCACGGAAGCCATACGAAGATGACCCGCTATCTGGACCGGCATTTTGCCGAAAATCCTCAGGTCCGCGCAGCGAAAGAAACCGCTCTGAGCACCGACTCAAAGGGATTCGGAGTCGGAGGAACAAATCCTGAAACCGGCATCACTACAACCGCAACCCTTGCCGTTTCGCCGCAAAAGCTTCCCAACCAAAAACAGGCGATTGCGCAAGCAGGGCGCCTGGCGGCCAAGGCTGCCGGCTCCACTCCAGAGCAGACGACCGACCGGATTCTCTCCTTGCACGGAACAGCGGTGCAAGGTTTCGACGCCGCAAAAGGGGGAAGTTTCAGAGAAAAACATTCGATGGTCTTTAAAGACGACCGTCTGGGCCGGACCGACTCCGATCTCATCCAGGCAGTTCGGGCGCGCGGCGCCAAACAGGACGTGGAAATTTTCAGCAAGCAGGTTTTGCCCAAGCTCAGGAAAGGGAATCTCCATAAACTCACCCCGAAAGAAAAAGAGGTGTTCGGACTGATCGCCAGAGTCACTCCTCCTCCGGAAAAAATCCCTGAACTGATGCGCGATTACGCGATTGCGCTGAACGACGGCTTCCGCCAGATGGAAGAGTGTCAAAATTTCGACCCGGTCGGCTTTGCCGCCTGGGCGCATCAAAAGCTCACCGAGATCCATCCCTTCGGCGATGGAAACGGCAGAACGGCGCGCCTCGTCCAAAACGCGATCCTAAAAAAGGCGGGCTATCCGCCCGCCGTGTTCGATAGCGACGACGTCTACATGGAAGCTGTGGGAAGAGACTTTGAAGAACCAGGAACTTACGCGCGCTTTTTGAATGAGCGGATTGACTGGACGCAAAGAGAACTCGTCGACGCCAATCCGTGCCTGCCTCAGCTCACCTGCTGATTATTTTTTGTATGCCCCAGCGATGATGCGGCTTAAGGAGGCTGAAGAAAAATCGCCGCTCAATTCGACGTTGAACGCAGAAACGTGTTTCGTTCCCAATTCGGCTTTATAAGCTTTCCAGCTGTCGAACCCTTGCGGAACATAAACCGAGCAATGTTTGGCCATCGCCTCGTCGGCCTTGATCAACCCCTCGAACACTTCCTCGAACGCATCGGCAGCTTCCGCCGAGTAAAATATGAGAGTAAATCGACCCTGATTGACATCTCCGGAAATGCAACCGGGTATCGTTTTATGAAAAGGCTGAATTTGGCTTGCCATAGGTTTCCTCGTGGTTTCCCTCGATTATACTCGAAAACACCATAGAAAACCAGATCGATTTCTTTACCTTTTTTTAATATTTTTGTGAGATAATTCCCTGCTCAAATGTTTAAGGAGAAATAACATGGCATCGCCTTCACGATCCCCTACCAGCTTTGCAGTTTCCCAGGATGACGTCGAGATGCTCCGAAACCTGTTTTCCGGCGGAAAAAAGAATCTTATTCAGTCCTGGTCTGACAAGGAAAGTCTCGAAGTCGATAGCGGCTCTCTCATAGGCTGTCTTTCCGCGCCCGCGGGCTCATTCGCTCCCGAGGAGGCCATCAAGCTCCTCTGCGAAGATCCGGATCTGGCCGCCTGCTTCGAATTAGACGCAGGGACAGGAGAAAGATATACTGTCGGACAGCATACCGAACGGGTGCTCGCCTGCTTCGAGAGATATTTCTCCTCTCAGTTTACCGGGACGATTCCCCTCTCCCAATTCCGCCTTTTCCTTCTCCTGCATGATATCGGAAAAGGGCACGCCGTTGCCGAAATTCCATTTCCCTCGGCTGAGAGAAAACGAAAAGAACTGGAAATGACCTCCCAGATCCTTGAAAAGACAATGCGGTTTCTCCAGATTCCCGAAAAAAATATCCGGATCTTTCTCCGCCTGGTGAAAGAAGATCTGATTGGGGACTACCTCAAAGAGATCGATCCAAACCCCGATGAGGCCGCCGCCCGCCTCCGAAAACTTGCCTGCGAAGCCGAAATGGATTGCATGGCTTTCCTGGATCTCTACGAACTCTTTTTCTTTTCAGACGCCGTGAGCTATCCAATTTTAGCGGAAATGATCTTTGTGCGGGATGAAGCAACAGGCGCCCTCGAACACGCCCCTGCGAACGCCCGAAAAATGGAAGCGCTGAGAAAAACGGTGGCCCAGACGGAAGATGAGAAGAGAGCTAAAATGCTCCTCCTCAAGAATTCCGCAGCCGACGCTTTAGAACTATTCCTCGGCAAAGCGTTTCCTCTGAATAAAAAAGCTCTCCGCAATGGTTTTTTCGAACACCTTCCCGAAATCACCCGCAACCTGAGAGAGCGCCACAGCCTGCTTCTGAAAACATCTCCCCTCGAAGACCAAATGTTCAAGCCAGTCAAGAAAGCAATACGCAACCTCCTTCTCTATGTCGCTCTGACAAATCCCAGACGAGCCGAAACAGGTCCCAGCTATCAGAAATACTTAAGCAGAACGATGGGCCAGGGAAACCTCGGGATCGGAGAGTCCCTCTCATCCATTTTTTCGGCCGTATTATCCGCTGAACAAACCTGCGCTCTCGAGGAATTATTGCAGGAGGCGGCCGAATTCCGCAGAGACACGCTCCTCAAATTTTCTCCGGTGAAGGTGCTCCATGCGATCCGCAAAACCGATCCTGAGGCCCATATCGACGAGCTCGAATATCTCGCCCTGAGAACTCATGGAACCCAAAGCCCCCTTCTGGTTCAACTTCCCAAAACGGCTTTTGCCCTGGTTCCCACAGGAAAACTTCCCCGCAGCGTCGTCCCTCTATCTGGAGAGCTGGAAAGAGGCTGCGATGCGATGGGCGTAAACCGAAACAACCTCTCCTTTACGATGATCGAAGGAGTCGACACGGCGCTCTCTTATGCGTGCAACTGCTCATTCGAAGTCAGCATGGAACGGGAAATGAAGACCGTTGCCGCATTTCTGGGTCTTCAGCTAACAAGGATTCAAAGCTGCGCCAGCCCTGAAGAGTGCGTCCGCGCCTCCTATGCCATCCGGAGGCTGAAACTGCTTGATCCGGATGGTTCGAAAGAACTGATCCAGCAATCGGCTTTCCATCTGGAACGGCTCGACAAACAATTTAAAAGCCTTCCGGATCCCGACGACGCCTATTGGAAAGTGAAAACTGACTGTATGAGATCTGCTCTGGACGATATTCGGCAGGCAATCGTGGAGCCGCTGGAACCTCTCACGGCAGAAGAGCGCGAGGCGGTAGTAAGCCCCTTCCCGATGGTGGTTGGATCGGCCCGTCTCCTCGCCCGGCCAGTGAATGTCCTCCTATCAAATGAATACCTTGTTTCGGGAACTGCGCGTCTCGGCAAGGAAATCCGCACTCTGTTTGTGCCGCAAGAACGAATAGCGGCCGCGGGAAGCATGCTTGCCAAACTGGGAATCGGCTACAAGGTGAGGATCCTTCCTTTCGAGGTCCTTGAGCGGGCTAAACACCTTCATCTCTGCGCTGCGCCCTATCTCGCCGACATCCTCTCGAGGAAAAAGCTCGAAGCTGCACTCTACTAAAAGCCAGGAAGCCCCCGTTTTGAATCAGCCGGGGGCCTCGCTAGTTTAGACTTTCTTCGGTTCTGGCGGACAGATTTGAATCTGATGGACCTTTTTCTCCATCATCTTATCATAGACGTAGAGAATGATGTTCCCGATGATCGGCTTAAAGGCGATCACGCCGCGCACGATATTCGAAAGTCCGCTCAGCAGGATGAACGGATGGCTCTTCCCCTTATAGGCGTCGCGGCAGAGCTGGAACGGGAGCGCAACGATCCCAAAGAGCGTCTGCAAAAGACCGAATGCGGCCCGAGCGATGCCGACGATCGAGCTGACGATCGGGATGTATTCAAGCTGTTTGATGAATGTCGTCGACGGCGGATTGAAATCAGCCGTTTTCCATGCATCGAATGAGTCAATATCTGAAATCGCTTCCATAAAATACCTCCTTGAAAAAGGGGCAGCATTCTCATAAAAGCTTTAATTTCCCGCAATTAAAATTTTACCCCCCAAGAGACAAGCGGGGCAAACAGGATAAAAGATCATACCTTCTAGGGAACCTGGATGGAGGCAACGGCGCTCTCGTCTCCGCTCGCGTCGAATGCGGACACTTCATAGAGCGCCGCTGATCCTTCGGGCCTGTCGTGGTCTTCATATTCCAGCCTTCCGGCCAAAAGCGCGGCGATCCGCTCCCCATTCCGGTACACATAGTAGCCAGCAGCAGTTCCGTTTGCGGGAGGCTGCCACCTCAGCCGGTTATAATATTCAAAGAAAAGCCCGAAGTTATTTTTCAGCTGGCTCCCCTCAAGGCCGACCGGCGCGCCAAGCGATGCAGTGGAGAAAAACGCGATCCGGTAAGGCAAGCTTCCTAGATTCATGTAGGGCGATCCGGCAACCGGAGTGTAAGCGTCATGGATGAGTTCCCGAACAGACAATTCTCCGCTTCCGGCATTCGTCGCGACAAGCCTCGATCCATCCGGATTGACTGCGACGCCGTAAGGCGCCACCCCCTGGCTCGACAAAGGCGCGATCACCGGAATGAATGTCAGGGGATCGAGGACGCCTATTGTGTGGTTCCCCGCGCTTGCAACATAAATCCGGGAACCATCCGGATCAAACGCAATCCCTATCGGCATGGACAATCCTGTAAGGGCAGGAACAGCCGAAAACCCTCCCGTGAGATCTGCGTTAAACCGGCTGATGTTTCCCGTAACATGAGAAACATAAACTTGGCTTCCGTCCGCATTGAGGGCGACAACGTAGGGAGTGCTCCCAAGGCTTCCCACCAGCATCTCATTGTTTAAATAGGGAGCAACGGATAAAACGTCGAACCGCGCCACCTCGCTCGATCCAGCGCATGCCGCATACAAATAGGCTCCGTCCGGACTCAGCTCGATAGTGGCCGGATTCGATCCCATAGTCCCTACGGTTCCCAAAAGGGAGCTTAAGTCGGAATTATAAATCGCAATTGTATTCGCCATACTATCAAAGTTGGAAACATAAACTGTGCTTCCATCCGGACTGACAGCGATCCCGAAAGGCTGAGAAAATCCCACGGTAAAAGGAGACCCGGCAACAGGGGTCAGCAATCCAGTCGCCTGGTCGATATCGAAAGCCGCAACCGAGTTTTCCGCAAGAAATCCCGCAGTATAAAGACGCGTCCCCTGCGGATTCACGACCACGGTGATCTGCGATCCCATCGTAGGTCCGGCGAGATTCGGGAAAGTCCCCAGCACGACCGAAGGATCTGCTGCGTCCACTACAACGACCGAATCCTCGTTGATCACATAAATCACATCAACAGCGAAGCCCGCCGCTGGAAACAGGGAAAGCGCTAATGAAAAAACAACTCCCGAGAAACAGAATTTTCTTTTGCCGGCTGCCATGCTCAGTCCTTTTTTGAACTAAAGCCTTGAAAGGTAAAACTTTATTTCATTTCACGTCAAATACGATCTTGAAAATGGCAATTTAAGCTTCTTTTGGATATACTATTTCATCATGGCAGCTCCTGTATCACATTCCCGTTTTCCTCTTCCTGCATTCCGGCAGGACCCTCATTGGATGAAATTCGAGGCGACAGTCGCCGCCTGCGATAAGACCGCAGCAGCCCGCTTCCTCGAAGCTTCTTACAGGGATAAGCCGATTGAGAGAAAGCTCGACCAGTTCTTCCTCGAACTGATCGATGAGCGAAAAGCAAAGGAAATCGTCTGCCTTGCTGCAGCAATGAAAGAAACCGGAAGAAATACCGAGCTGGCCCGCATCTCGAGGCTCGGCGCCGCAATCCTCCTGAATGATGGACTTGCAGCAACCATACTCCTCTACCGCCACTCCAGCTTAACGGTTCGCGCTGCGCAGCATGCGAGTGAATTCCGGGCAATAGGCTGGGAAGGCAGGGCGCTTTTTATGGACTCTATCGCAGCGTACCGGAATTAGAAACCCATGACCCTTGTTTCTCCAGCCAGGCTTCCTGAACAGGGAAGCTCCCCTCCTCTCTTGCCGCAACAAAAAAGACAGGCCTACGCCCCTCTCCGCCTTTTTCCGCACGATCCCTCCGCCCGCGCAGAGCGGGTCAAAAGCCTGATGCTGTCGGCAAGAAAAGGGTTCGACGCCTCCCCTCTACTCAATACAGCATATAGACAGCCCCCGGCCCAACAGACGGGCCCCGCGTTTAAAAGGGCTGTGAAAAGCGCCGTCAAAAAGAAAGACTGGAAAAAAGCCGTCCTCTTCAATCAGGCGAACAAAGGGCTTTCCCACCTTCGCGCCGCAACAGATGATCTATCCGAAACCGCAATCAATTCGGTTTGCAGCCGGGCGGCGAAACGCGGCGATTGGGAGCGGATTAATCAGATGAATGCAGCGAGAAAAGAGTCGAGCGCCTCCTGGGCTCTCTCCGCCCCCCTCCCTCCCGATTACACCGAGAAGGAACTAGAAGCCGCCTGTTTCGAAGCGGTTCGGAATGAAAACTGGCAATTCATTCTTAAGCTCCTGAACAAAGACCTTCTCACGAACCGGACGATCATTAAATTGATCGACGCTGCGGAGCGTAAAAAAATCAAGGGCGTCAAAAAGCCGCTGATGAACCACCTTCTTCCCAAAAATGCCAGCCAGAGCCTCAGGGAAGACGTCCTTATGGAGTCGATTCAGGCCGGCTGCCCC
Source organism: uncultured bacterium (assembly GCA_964415395.1). Taxonomy (GTDB): domain Bacteria; phylum Chlamydiota; class Chlamydiia; order Chlamydiales; family SM23-39; genus CAYPZU01. The sequence goes on along the minus strand of CAYPZU010000014.1, from coordinate 7,617 downwards.
TTAACCGCCCAATACGCGCTGGAACAGGGAGAGCTCTCTTACGAGGCTCTGGAAAATGGGGTTCTCGCCTGCTGCGGGAATCAAAACGTCGAAGAAATCGAGCTGGAAACCATCCTCGCCTATATCCTGAGAAAGTCAGACGGATTCCTCTTCACCAAAGCCCGTTCGAAGGCTCTTATCTCTGCGGCAGAGGGGGGGCGCACTGCTTTAATCCATCTCCTTCTTGGAGAGGAGCCATTCGAAAGGGAGATGCGGTGCAGGGAAGCTGTCTATGCCGCAAAAGAGGGGGAGAACACCTTCATCGGCGCCTTTTTCAATCCCTCCGAACAGCAGCACGCCATCCTTCGCTCTCTCATCAACTGGTGCCGGAAAAAAAAGGGAGGGAATGAATACCCATTCCGCCTTTTGGCTTCCACGAAAATCCTGAAATGCGCAATCGAAAAATCTTCAGATCTAAAGCTGAGCGGCCTGGGCCTTACTTCCTTGCCCAACTGCCTGCATCTTTTGGAAAAACTCGAATCCCTCGACCTTTCCGGCAACAGCCTGCGGCAGCTTCCCGAGCATCTTAGGGCTTCCCAAATGCCTTCTGTAATTAACGAACAGTGAACGATGAAAGATCGAATGCGCTCTGGATTTTTTGGGGCTGCGTCTCCGGCCCGATGCGGGTAAACCGGATCGCGCCCGATTCTGCGCTTGTTCCTGGAAGGAGTTCTGTTGGAGCCGCCGTGTAGAGGACGCCGGCGCGCACTGCGCTGTGCGAAATCCGGCCGTGGCGGGATCCGTCGCCGTTATTCGCATTCTCGTGGATCCGCTGGGTTAATGGCATGCCCATCGCAAGCCGCTCGCGGTCGAGGGGGATAAAGACCGCCTCTCCCGAGGCCAGAGTCGCCATAATGAGATCGTTTTTGCCGCTTTTGACCCAGTGGATGCCAGTCGCCTGCCAGCCCCGAATCTCCCCATCCCGCTCCCGATTCCATACTTTCAGTACGTATCTTCCTCTGGCATCGATATTCTCTTTCGCTTTCGCCGGGAAGGAAGCGGAAACTTCTTTAACGGCGCCCTGAACAATCTGGAAAAAAAGCAGACGGCCGTCCTTGCTGCCCGTCGCCAGAGCGAATTTCTTTCCATCGGGAGAAAAAGCGATCTTGAAGGCATGGCCGGAAGCTTTAAATCCCGTTTCGATGAGTTCGAAATTCGACCGGTCCGGCTCTTCGTTTCCGTTTGACTTCAGGAGGAACAGGCGGGTCTCCTGCTCCTGTCCATCAACTTTATGTTCGACTGAGGCAGCGATCGTTTTTCCGTCGGGAGAAACTGCGAGGCTGCAAAAATTGTGGTTTCCTAAAGAGCGGGCCTCGATCGTTTCGCCTGATTCCGGATCGAATTCATAAAGCATCCCGCCGTTTGTCCCCGCAAAGAACCGGCCTCCTGCAAAAGCTACGGCCGTGATTTTATTCCTGTCGCCCTTGATTGGAATGTAGGACAGAAGCTCGCACATCCCTTTTTCAGAGACGCGCCAATATTCGAGCTTTCCATTCCAAGTTCCGACAAGAAGCCCTTTGCCTGAAGGAGAAATGGCGACTGCGGAAGGAACCATTTTCCGCGAAGAATAGGAACACTTCATTTGTCCGGCGTCCATCTCTACAAGGAAAGCTTTCCCTGTCTTGCCGTCTCTTACATAGCCGTCATCGCCTGCAATGATCGCTACGCGGTCGAGCTCGCTCGTCAGCGGGGCGGCAGCCATCAGGCAGCTGTAATAATCGTCCTGTTCCTCATAAAAAGCGGCTTCGAGAAGTCCGATGGGCTTCGGGATGTAGGAAAGCTCCGGCCGCCTGATTGGCTCAGGCAGAACTTTAGGGATGGGACCGAGCACCGGAAGAAGGCCGGGATGTTCGACGCCGAAGAGTACGCGGTTCAAGTCTGCCTGGAAAGCCGAGACGGGACTCTGCCTTAGATCAAGCTCGTAAAAGGAAGCGGCCAGAGGATTTCTCGCTGGAGTCGTCCGGGAAACATGAGAGGGCTTCGCAATTACAGGAGGAGGGAACATCAGCGCAAAGCGCTCGGACGCTAAAGAGGAAACCGCGCAGGCTGCGGCTTGCGGCGC
>CAYPZU010000014.1:0-5506 GCA_964415395.1 uncultured bacterium | reverse complement strand
GCGCAGGATGGGGCCTTACAGGCGTCCGAACCCTTGGAGCCGGCTCAAGCCGGGGCGATTCCGGTAATGGTTCGAATTCGGCATCGCTGATTTCCAATCCGTCGATCAGACTCGCTAAATCGCCGCCGTCCGAAGGAAGCTCGAAGCGCACAGGCGATAAAGGAACCGCTCTTCCGGAAATAGAGGGAGGCGGGGACGCCAGGACGGGGCTGCTCATCACTTGAGCCAGCGAGGGGACGGGAGAGGAAGCGCGTTCAGGAGAAACAATCCCTAAAAACTCAGCCAAGGCCCTCGTTCCCGGAGAAAACTCTAAAGAATTCGACATACAATAAGCCATTTTTTCGAACTATTTTACCACAAAACGACACTTATATTAATTATTAAAAAGGTAAAATATAGATAAAAAATATTTTAATTAGAGGAGAGGAGAGAGAGGGGCGATGAGAAACAGATAGCCCAGGGCCCCGATAAGCGCTCCAGCAAGGGGTCCGGCAACGGGAATCCAGGCATAGCCCCACTCGGAGGAGCCTTTGCCCGGGATCGGAATCCAGAAGTGCATGATCCGCGGCCCCAGATCGCGGGCCGGATTGATGGCGAACCCCGTCGGGCCGCCCAGAGAGAGGCCGATGCTGAAGATCAAGCCCCCGACGGCAAACGCGCCGATGCCAGGGCCGATCCCATTATGGGAATTGAAAATCCCCAAAACTCCCATCACGAGGACTGCCGTCGCAATGACCTCGGTGGCGAAATTGCTCAACGGCCTGCGGATTTCAGGACTCGTGCAGAAACAGACCAGCTTGATCCGGGCGTCGTCCGTTACAGCCCAATGAGGCAAATAAGCAATCCAGACAAGCCAGGCGCCGATCATCGCCCCGAGGAATTGGCCGCCAACATAGAGAGGAATTTCAGCAGCCGCTGTTTTTCCGGCGATCCAGAATCCGAAAGTGACCGCCGGGTTCAGATGCGCGCCGCTGATCCAGCCCACGGCATAAACTGCGATCGCCACAGCGAAGGCCCAGCCGGCCGTGATCACGATCCAACCGCCCCTCTCCCCCTTCGAACGCTTGAGAAGAACGTTCGCCACCGATCCGTTCCCGAGGAGGATCAGAAGAAGGGTCCCAATGAACTCGCCAATAAAAATACTCATACCTTTCACATATACTAAATTATTTATTATAGAAAACAATTTACATGATTTTAATTTCCCGCGGAGATAAACTTTGCGCGAAAAATGAGGAAATTATGGCTTCAGTCGACGTCCGGATCCGCTATTCCGCCCAGAATGTTCATTTAGACAAAGTCGCCGATCTAACTCGAGAAGGCAGGCTGGTCTACAACGACGAGGGAGGCGATCTCAAAGCGCACCTGAAAACCGCCGTTAAATTCACCCTCCTCACAGCCTCATCCCCGCTGATTGCGCTCGCCCGCCTGGTCCGCTCCGCAGCGTTTGTTTTCACAGGCGATTTCAACCGGGCCGGCAGAGAGTTTGCCGGCGCTCTGGCAACTCCCCTCTTGACCGCCTCCTGCCTCGCGGGAACTCTCCTTTCAACCCTCGTCACAGCAATCAGCTCCGGCAAAAATTCGTTCTACGTCCCGATGCGCAGAACCTACGCTTTCTTTGAAGCCTGGACCAATCAGATCGATCTGAACTCTCCCCGCCTGGGCACCTACTCTTCGCGCGTCAGCTCGCCCACCGACCCCGTAGGAACCACCCATAACAACCGCGTCTGGACGACAGCCCCCTGCATGCAGCCGCTTCTGGAAAACGGGTTTTCGGAAAACGGCGGACTTCTCGATGCCGCCCGGATCCAGCGGATGTTTCCTTTTGTCAAAGTAAACGGCGTCCGGCTTGAAGGGTCGGATCTCGTGATCCAGAGCGAATACGAAGACGCAAACGAACACTTTACAGCTTGCGGCGGCGCCTATGAACACATGCGCAAAACAAAAACGTTCTGCTGCTGTTTCCGGATCGAAGCGGTCTACGACCGGTTCCTCTGCTGCCAGGTCGCGCAAGGTTCATGCGCAACGATGGCCGACCACGGCTCCTCCTGCGGCTTCGTCAGCTGCGGCGCATGCGGAGCGGGCGTCTGCTGCTGCTACACCACGGAAAAGAATCAATACTCCTCCATCCAATCAGGCTGCATCGGCCCCCAAGGCTTAAGCTGCCTCCCGAGCTACACCAAAAGAGCCTAGCAAGTCCTCTCTGCTTAGAATCAGAAATTACAGGATAACCCCACCCCAAAAATGATGCATTTTCGGGGACCCCGGGGCAGGATCATCGGTTCGCTTTGCGAACCGGCATGATAAGCAGGATAGGAAAAATAAAAAACCGCCGGGCGCGAACGGAGTTCGCTGCTGCGTCATCGACGCAGCCAGCCTCGAAAATCGAGGCTGTGCCCGGCGGCACTCATTTTATCCTGTATATCCTTAGGCTCGCAGAGCGAGCCGTCATCCTGTCTATCCTGTAATTTCTTATTCTAAAGACCGCCGCTCCTACCCGCCTCTGAACCTGCCTTCCAAGCTACACCAAGAGAGCCTGAAGCTCCCTCCTTATAAGAACTAGAAATTACAGGATACACAGGATCATCGGTTCGCTTTGCGAACCGGCATGATAAGCAGGATAGGAAAAATAAAAAACCGCCGGGCGCGAACGGAGTTCGCTGCTGCGTCATCGACGCAGCCAGCCTCGAAAATCGAGGCTGTGCCCGGCGGCACTCATTTTATCCTGTATATCCTTAGGCTCGCAGAGCGAGCCGTCATCCTGTCTATCCTGTAATTTCTTATTCTAAAGAGCGTTGCTCCTCCCTGCAGCAAACCAAAAAAAATTATTCAGTTTATCAAAAAAGCTCCTCAGCTTAAACTCGAATGCTTCGTATTCAAAAAGGTGTAACTTCATGAGAAAAACAAGCATTCTCTTCTCTCTACTTGGTTCTTTCGGCCTTGCAGCTGCAGAACCTACCGACTCCGCTAAACTCAAAGGCGTTCTCGTTCTCGACAACGCTTCGAAAGTAAAAGAATCCAACCTCGCCCAAATCGAGGGAATCAAATTCGACGGAATCACGAACCCTGAACTCGCCACAGAGCTGACATCGCTGCTCTCCGATCTGCCAATGACAGCAGATGGCGCGAACGAACTCTGCGAAGCGATCGCCGCCCACTACCGCGCTGAAGAAAATCTCCGCGTCGCCGTAACCGTTGCAGGCCGCGATCCTTCGACCGGCGTAATGCAGGTTGTCGTCACCCCGGAAAAACTCGGCGCAGTCAACGTCAAAGAAAACCGCTACACAGATGCGGCTGATCTGAAAAAATGGGTCCGCCTCTCGACTGCCGATGCGATCAATGAAAAAACATTGGCGCAAGACGTGGGCTGGCTGAACTCCAATCCTTACCGCACCGTCAACGTGGCCTACAAGCCGACCGCGCAAAACGGCGTGACCGATATCGACCTCGTCGTCTCTGACAAAAAAAGCTGGAAAGTCTCTTCCGGCGTGGACAACACAGGCACCGACCCGATCGGCCCTCTCCGCATCTTCGCAGGTTTTTCAACCAACGATTTCATTTTTACCGACCACACGCTGAACTTCCAGACGACTGTTTCAGACCACTTCAAAGAGTATCAATCCTATACTCTCCAGTACATCGCCGCCCTCCCCTGGCGCAATACGGTCAGAGTGTTCGGCTCCTATTCGGCGACCTCTCCCGAGCGGACCGATTTCCCGCAAAAGCACCGCCAGAGCTACCAGGCATCCGCTCGCTACGCGATTCCTCAGTGGTTCGCAGCGAATCCATGGCTGGATCAGATGACTGTTGAAGCCGGCTTCGACTTCAAAGGGACCAACACCAACATCCTCTTCGAAGACGACGCAGCTCCTGTAGACAAACGCCTCGCCTTTATCGGCCAATTCGCAGGAAACGTAACGATGCTCCGCAACCAGGGCGGCAACAAGCTGACTGCCGGCATCGACCTGATCGGCTCTCCCGCCCAAATGCTCCCGCACCAGACGGAAGCCGATTTCAACAACCTGAGAGCAGGTTCTACGCCGAGATACTTCTACTCCCGCTTCCTCGTAGCGATGGATCAGAAGCTCCCTTACGCTTTCAAAGTATCGGCGCAGGGCAGAGGCCAGTACACCTTCTCGAGCCTGATCCCTTCCGAGCAATTTGCTCTCGGCGGATACAGCACCGTTCGCGGTTATGCTGAGCGTGTCGTCAATGGCGACAACGCCTTCTGCGGCAACCTGGAGATCAAGTCTCCTGAATTCCGCGTTGCTGGACTCTGGTTCCCCGCATTCAACGACTCCCTCTCGTTCCTCGGATTCGTCGACGGCGGATACGCCTGGTTCAACGAAGAAGTGAAAGACACCCCGATCGACCAGGCTCTCCTCGGAGTCGGCCCTGGCGTCCGGTACTCGGTCTCTTCCTACTTCACAAGCAGACTCGATGTCGGCTTCCCGCTCCTCGACGTTGCTAAGGACAGCGGCAATCCCCGCCTCCATTTCAACGCCATCTTGAGCTACTAAGCTCGTCCAGCGCTGGGCCGTTCAAGCCCAGCGCTTTTCTATTTCCTTCGACATATCAAATCCTAGCCCCATTCACGGCATCTTAAGACGCCGCCAATCCTCCCGCGTATTCCTGCGAACGGCGGGAAAAACAGGATGAAAGGGTCTCGGGTTGATTCGAACATCTGCGTCTCGCAGATCAAACCCTGACCGAATGAGCACATAGGCAATACACGCATCGGCTTTCAAACCCAGCTCTCGCTATTCAGCAGGCTTCGGTAAAACGGACGGTTCTGAAGATCTCGGAAAAGACATGTAAAGTCCCGTCAGCAAGAAGACCATCTCGTCGCGCTGCTCAAGCATTTTTGCCCCCGCCCTCAAAACTTCCGGAGGAATTTCCATCGGAACATCCCGTTTTCTGAGCCTCCGGTAATCTACATCCCGGATAGCAGCAAAAAAATCTTTCCTGAACTGAAAGTATTTTACAGTCTTTGCTGCACATATTTTTACATCTTCTTGAGGACAATCAACAAATTCTCTGATTAACGAAATCATCGAGTCCAGCCGTTTTTCGGCTTCATAGAAAAATTTCAGCGCAGTGGTATTAGGCAGGCGTTCTTTAGAGTGAGGCAGCCAGGAAGCATCAAGATCCAGCTCTTCGTTTAATGCTAGGGACTTAAACAGAGCAACGGAAAACTTGACGACCTGCTCATCTTCTACTACTGGCAAGACGGCCGCGTAGCTGTTCCTTACTTTCTGCAAATCGAGCATCCACTTTCCGTTTTCTGATTCTTGCATTTTTTTCAGCAGGCTGGCTGCGCTTTCAGGATCAAAATCGTTAGGGGCCTGCAGTTCCAGATTTACAACAGGAGCAGGAGTAAAATTATACGTGCAGGAGGTAGCGATCAAAAGAAAAAGGGGAACTGCGTTTTTCATATTGCCTCGAAGTTTTTGAGGCGCCGATTATCTGACTGCTGCTTTAATATTCCAACCTAAAAGAATGATTA
>CAYPZU010000013.1:1673-38006 GCA_964415395.1 uncultured bacterium | reverse complement strand
GCACAGGCTGGTCTTCTTTCGTTACCGACCTCGAAACTCTCTTCAACAACCCCTAATACGAACGGTCTTGCGCGGGAGAGATTCTCCCGCGTTTATTTTTATGATGACGATCCCTGAAACGCATCCTCTTTATATAACTGATCAACAAACGGCATCTGACAGCACATTCTGGCAAGATTTTCTCAATCAAATTTCAACCCAGCTCCAGGCGTCTCTCACGAATCCATCACTCCGCAGCACGCTTTGGGGAGAAATTCAAGCCGCATCATTCCTTGCTGAAGAAGCAGGGGGAAGATTTGGTTTTGATTTTGAGAACAGCTTCGGATCTCCAAGCCTTTATCAGGCGTTTTCTGCCTATTTTGCCAATCCGAACAGCGGCTCACTGCAAGCCGTGCAGCGCGCGCTAACAACTATAAGCGGCGACGCGATCCCGCCCAATCCAGGAAAAGAAAGTTTCAAAGCTCTTGCGGAAGGAACTCTTGAATTCCTGATCATGAACCTCGCTTCCCAGACTAAAGACAATAATCAGATTCTCGGCATGATCCAGCTCATTCAGAGCTTCTGCCAGGCGATGGGGCCGAGCCTTAGCCCTCCGCTTCTCATCTACATCAACCAGATCGAGCAGGATTATCAGAACTACATCAACGCGCCAGCCGATCCGAGCTATCTATTCGACGCCGAGCAGCAAGCGCTCGACATGATCAACTTCCTCGAATCCAATTCCTAGCAGAATAGGAATCCGCCTTATATATCCTGTCAAGCCTGCCAGTGCGCAGGCCGCGCGGATCCTGTTAATAATTCACCTTTAGATGATCTATTCGTAGGTGTCTTTCGCTAGCACGTTTTCTTCGCCTTCGGTTCTGGCCACCAGGATCGCGCAGCAGCTATCGCTGAAGACGTTGACCGTAGTGCGGCACATATCGAGAAGCCTGTCGACGGCGACAAAGAGCCCGATCCCTTCAGCGGGGAGGCCGATCACTTTCAGGATCACCAGAATAGCGACGAGGCTCGCCGACGGGACGCCTGCGACGCCGATCGATGTGACTAAAGACATCACAACGACGAGAAACTGCGTTGTGAAGGAGAGGTCGATTCCATAGGCCTGGGCCACGAACATCGCCGCCACACACTCATAGAGAGCGGATCCCGACATATTGATCGAGGTGCCAAGAGGAACGACAAGGCTGCAGATCTTGTTCGACACGCCGGCTCGCTTCTCTACGCAGTCGATCGTCACCGGCAGGGTCGCCGAGGAAGAGCTGGTGGAAAAGGCTGTTACCAGAGCAGGGCTCATCGCTTTGAAATGGCGGCCCGGCTTCACTTTCGCGACGTATTTCAACATCAGAGGCAGCGCAATGAACATGAACGCAGCGAGGCCTAAAAGAGCAGTCAGGGAGAAGAGGGCGACCGACTTCAATGAGCCGATCCCGGTTGTCATAAAGACCTTCGCGACCAAGCAGAACACCCCGTAAGGGAGCATCTTCATGATCAGATGGGTCACCTGGATCATCGTCTGGAATATGCCCTGGAAGAAGCCTCTCACGATAGACGAGGGCTGCTCGTCGATCTTCGAGACCGCGTATCCGAAGAGGATGCTGAAGAAGATCATGCCCAGCATCTGGCCGTGGCTGAACGCCAGCAAGACGTTGGATGGGACGATCTGCATCAGAACGCTGATGAATGTCTCAATCCCGTGGTTCGAAAGGCTCTCCTTCAAGTTGGAGAGCTGGAGCGATTCAGCTTCTGTCGCCGGCGGGATGAATTGGGAGGCTCCCGGCTGGATCAGGTTTACGAAGAAGAGGCCGATCAAAATGGCGATCAGGCTGGTGCTCAGGTAGAACCCGAACATTTTGCCGCCCAGCCTGCCGAAGGCGCTGTCGCTGCCGATTCGGGAGATTCCCGTGATGATCGAGGAGGAAACCAGCGGGACGACGACCAGCGTCAAAGCGTTCAGGAAGATCGTGCCTAAAACGTCGACGATGCCGTAAAACGTAATCCCGAATAGTCCGGCGTCTTTTCCGACCCACGAGCCGAAGAGGACCCCAAGCAGGATCGCTAAAAATACACCCCAGGGGCGTTTGTGTTTTTTCTGCATAGCCGTCTCCAAAAAGGGTCTATTCTAACCAATCGGACGGATCGAGGAAAGAAAATTTCATGCCCGGGACGATCTGGTTTTTCTTAAACCACCCTTGCGGCACTTCCAGGGCGTATTTGCCCGGCGCTTTACTTTGGTAGGAGGGCGGATTGCCATTATCCTCCGGCGGATTCATGTCGACGATCTGGAATAAAATTTTTTCCTGATCGAAAAAACCTACAGAGAGGGGAATCAGGGTGTCTTTCATCCAAAACGAAAGGATCTGCGGCTGGTCATAGACGAAAAGCATTCCGTAGCCGTCTTCAAGCGCTTTGCGGCCCATCAATCCTTTCGCCCGCGTCCGCTCCCGGTCGGCGACCTCGACCCAGATCGTCTCTCCAGCCATGTTGATCTGCGCCTTTTTCAAAGCGGGAAAGGCCAAAATGGGAATTGCTAATAGAATCGCCAGCCAACGCATGCGTCCATCATACCCGGGAGTCTATTTTTCAAAAAGAATAGTTGAAAATCGCACCCTCCAACAGTACATTAAAAAAATGAGGAAATTCCTTTTTGCGCCTCTCCTTTTCGCCGCTGCGCTCTCTGCGGATAAAGCCGCCCTTCCCTATCTCGACGAGGTGAAGGCGCCCTGGCTGACCGGGCCGATTTTCGCGCCTTCAGGGATTACGATTCCGCCAGGCCACTATTACATTGAACCCTATTTCTTTCTCACAGCCAATACAGCTGCCTACAACCGGGATTGGAAGCCTGTGAAGCAGGAGACTTTCTGGAGCGCTTATTTCCAGCCTTTCTATCAAATGGGCCTCAATTCGATCATGGATTTCGATATTACGCCTACAGTCTATTACAACTTTACCGAACATGCGGCGAACTGGGCGTTTGGAGATCTTTCCGCCGGAATCGATATTCAGCTCTTTCAAATGGGAGTGAAACCCACCGACTGGACCACATCGATCAAAATCGAGTTCAACGAAACGTTTCCAACCGGAAAGTACGATAACCTGAAACCCATAAAGCTCGGCACTCAAGTCGGGGGAGCGGGCTCTTACGTCACTAGCTTCGTTCTCTGCTGGGCTCAAATCGTCTATGTTGGCCGCGGCCACTTCTTCGACACCCGCCTGGGCCTGACCTACAACGTCCCCACGTCAGTCCGCGTCAAAGGCCTCAACGCCTATGGCGGCGGAAAAGGAACGCGCGGAACCGTCTATCCTTCTCAAAGTTTTAGAACCGACCTCGGGATGGAATTTACCCTCACCCAGAATTGGGTGCTTGCAATGGACGTCATCGGCACATGGGCCGGTAAGACCCGCTTCAAAGGGAACCCCGGGACCGCTCCCGACGGCTCTCCCGCTAAAGTGGGAGGAGGCTCTTCGGTTCAGTTCCAGCTCGCTCCGGCTATCGAATATAATTTTAACGAAAATATAGGCATTATTGGCGGTTATTGGTTTACGCTCGCGGGCCGCAATTCTCAAAAATTTAGTAGCGGCGTCTTCGTTCTTAGCTGGTATATATAACCGGTTTCTTTTTATCCATATCTATAATACTATAGTCGCGAATAATAAAGAGGTTGTTATGAAATCTATAAGCATAATTTTATCTTCAATCCTCTGCGCCGCGTCGCCGCTTCTCGCTCAGGACGCTCCGCAACCCGCAGCCGAGCAAACGCTCCCCTCCCTCCAGCTTGGGGCCGACTCCATTTCCCGCATTCGCGCTGACTACCAAAAAGGCGCTTACGACGAACTCTTCACCGAACTCGACGAATCGTATAAACAGGTCCAAAGCGAAAGCCAGCTCTCCGGCCTTGCCGACATGCGCGCCTCGATTCAACCCGTCCCGAACCTGAACCAGTGGGAAGAACAGGGGATGCAGCTCCAAAAAGAAAGAAATTCGATCCTCATCGAAGCCCTTACATCCGACGACGCCTTCGCGCAAAAAGTGCGCAGCGCAGCCTCTTCGCTTTCTCCTGAGGAAGAGCAAGCCTGGCATCAGCTCGCCCGCTTCCGGACAATGGCTCCTCTCTCCGGAGCCAATGCCGACGAAAACCGCCTCATCGACCTCGACCTCGAATACGAATACAAGGCGCTCCATCTCGACATGCCTTTGATCGAAAACGAGCAAATCTCGAATAGACAGGACAAACAGATCGCCCTCCGCATGCAGAAAATGGACCGGATGGCGGAAGCTTCGAAAAGCTTTCAGGACGAATCCCTTAAAGGGGCCGTCGAGCTCGCCTCGAAAAGTTTCGACAAAAGGCTAACCCAGCAGCGCGATTTTGGCGACCTGATGGCCCTCGTGAAGGGCAAGCAAAAACCGCAAAACCCGCAGGAAGAAAAGATCGCATCGATCCTCTCTTCCTATCAGCAGAAATCCAGCGATCTGACCAGACAATTCCTCGAAACGGTGACCCATGACTAAGTTCCTCTTCCTCCTTCCGCTTATCGCTCTCGCTTCCTGTGCGACGGACTATCAGAAAGAAGGGATTTTCGCGAACGGCTATTCTGATTACCGCCTTGCGGAAGACACCTTCGTCGTCACGTTCCGCGCCAATGAATACACCGCGCCGGAAAAGGTGAAGAAATTCGCCCTGCGGCGCGCGGCCGAATTGGCAGTCCGCCACGGCTATACCCACTTTGCGGTTCTCAGCGAGAAAGACACTTCGAAAGAGCGCACCGTGGTCCACTCAAAAACGGAAGGCAACGAAAAAACGGGAACCATCTCCCGGCTCCATTATCCTTCGCTGAGCCTGACGATCCACTGCTTCCACGAAAAGCCCGCTTTTCAGGAAAGCATCAACGCCAGAGATTTCCTCGCCTACAATTCATTAGAGAGATAATCTTTTGGCCATGACTGTGCAGCCGCCTTTTTCAAAGCTCTCTGAGGATGCTCTTTTCAGTGTCTGCGCTTTTTTAGATGCGGACAGTTTAAATCAGTGCGCTTTAGTTTCGAGAGCGGTTAAAGCAGTTTCGGCTGACGATGCAATCTGGAAGCCTCTTGCTGAAAAGAAATTTGGTTTTCTGGCTGAGGGGGCCAAACAGCCCGGCAAAAGCTGGAAGAAAACCTACCTTCAGCTTGAAGCCGGCATCGAAATCCTTCAGGCGCGCGCAAGAGCTGCCGCCTCTTCCCATGCCTTAAGAGTCCGCAGCGACAACGTGCGCTATCGCACCCAGCTTGCCGCAGCCTCTCTCTTCGGTCTTCCGGCCCCTGCTCTATCGACCCACTTCATCCCAACTGGCCAGACCGGATTTTGGGAAGGGCGCAAAATCACCGTTTTCCATACGACCCGCGAATAAAAAATAAGCCGATGTTTTGCTGATGCAAAACACCCGCCCTCATTTCTCGCCCTAACGCAACCCAAACTATTGGGTTGCTTTCTGGTCAAATTGTAGAACAATTTGCCCAGAATAGGACTCCCCCTCGGCGGGCAGGCGAAACCCCACCCCAAAGACGATACGTCTTCGGGGACCCCGAGGACGCCTGTCCCGTCATCTCGGGGCCCGATTCGGTCGGGTTTTTTGCAGAGCAAAAAACACCCGCCCTCATTTCTCGTCCTAACGCGACCCAAATTATTGGGTCGCTTTCTAGGCAAAAATGAGATTTTTGCCCAGAATAGGACTCCTCTTGGAGGCGAGATGGAACTCGCCATCCTGCGAGCCGATTCAGCCGGGTTTTGCTGATGCAAAACATCGGCTTCATTTCTCGTCCTAACGCGACCCAAACTATTGGGTCGCTTTCTGGTCAAAACGAAACGTTTTGCCCAGAATAGGACTCGAACCTACATGCCTTGCGGCACCGGAACCTAAATCCGGCGTGTCTACCAATTCCACCATCTGGGCAGATGACAAAGGTTTAAGTATATACGCTGCCGCGCGTTTCATTCAAGAAACGGGATAGTAGTGCCAAAGAAACGGTCGCCGAAATCGCCAAGGCCAGGAACGATAAAGTTTTTGGAATCAAGTTTCTCGTCTACGGCGCCAACAATGAGGCGGACGTCGGGATGGCGGCTTTTTAGAGCGCGGACGCCTTCCGGCGCTGCAATGATAGAGACGAGCAGAGTTTTGGAGAGGTTTTGACCCAGGCTTTTGAGCCGGTCGAAGGCGAGATTCGCACTGCCGCCCGTCGCCAGCATCGGGTCGAGGAGAAGCGCCCAGCCCGAAGGGGGGAGGGGAGGGAGGTTCTCATAATAGAGGCGGGGCAGAGCGGTCTTTTCGTCGCGCCTCATCCCGAAAAATCCGACCGGAGCGTCAGGGAGCAGTTCCTCGAATGCAGGAAGGAGAGCCAGCCCCGCCCGCAATATCGGGATCAGGACGGCCGGCTGGGCGAGCTGTTTGCCCGAAGCTGGGGCCAAAGGGGTCTCTATATGTGTGGTTTTAAGGGGCAGGAGGAGAGAGGCCTCGGCAGCGAGAAGGCGGGCCAGTTCGCGGGCTGCCTCTCTGAAGGGCCTCATGGGGGTTTTCCGGTCTCTGAGGAGGGTTAAAAAATGATCCTTCATGGATCTATGTGTAATACAAAATTTTTTAAAAACAACCTATTTTTACAATTTTATTTAATCATGTTTGTGTGTTAAAATATTAATAATTAATTATAATTTGGGATTTTATGTCAGTTCATAGGCCTTCCGACATTCTGTTGCCAGGGAATTTAAAAAAACAAGATCCGCAGGGATTAGGCAAGCAGCTTGTCTACGGCGTCGCTGAAATCGCTGTTGCGACAACGATGGCTGCCGTCGCTGCGATTGAGGGATCGGCTGCGGTCTGCTCCCATTTCACACTTCCCAACGGACAAAATACGACTGCGCCCGCACAGGGCTTTTGCTCCACTGCCGAGACGTTAAGCCAAGGAACCTGGATTCCCACTTCGTATTATGGTCTTGTGCCGTATGTCAGCGCGGCTGCGGCTCTTGGAGTAGATGGCGTCCGAAGGATTTACAATGTAACGAAAGTCGGCGTTGAGGGAGTGAAGGAAGATGGGAAGAAAGCCTGGAAGATTTTCAAGGACAAAGCGACCTCCATGAACAAGAAATATCCCGCGATGGCGGCAGGTCTTGTGGCAGGCTTTTTCACTTCCGGCTTTACGGTTGCGACAGCGGCTCTCGGCTGCGGAGCCTACGTTGCGGCGGACCTTTACAACGATTACATCGCAGAGCCAGGCGTTAAAAAAAAAGAGCCTAGCGGTTTCTCTGCGACCCGTCTAGTTGGCGATGAAAGCGATGAATCGGAAGAAGACGAACCGGTTGTTGGGTCGAATGAATCTGCATTGGGAGCTTCCAGTTTCTATGGTACGGGTGATGGGGCCGACGAATTGTATGTTCCTCCGGCTTCTCAATATCAGAGGACGGCTTTAAGAAGAGCGCATTTTCGATCCGACTCTGCCCCTGCAGCGGCTGTGAACTTCTTCGACGCACAGGCTCCAGCGACAGGCAAAATCAGAGTGAAAATCCAAGGCAAGACGCATATTTTCAACAACATCCGCGCCGCATTTTACGCCCACAGATATCCTTCGCAGGCTGCACAG
The DNA here is from genome assembly GCA_964415395.1 of uncultured bacterium. Classification (GTDB taxonomy): domain Bacteria; phylum Chlamydiota; class Chlamydiia; order Chlamydiales; family SM23-39; genus CAYPZU01. The sequence goes on along the minus strand of CAYPZU010000013.1, from coordinate 30,403 downwards.
TTCGTTGGAAAGAATGCGCAGCAAGCCGAAACCTTAGCTACTCAGTTTCAAGTTTCGGGGGATGCGCAAGACCCGCGCTGGGCTGAAAAAAATCATCAGACAATGTATTTCGTTGTGGGACTGAGGCTGCGCAATGACCCGGCTGCCAGAGCGGAGCTGCGGCAGTTGAGCGATGCGCAAATCGATCAATTCGATACAGACAGTTATAATAATATTGGACCCATTCTGAAGCGGATCCGCGATTGGGACAAAACGCGCACTACCCCCGTTGGCGATTCTTACCCGGGGCAGGTTGCTGCATTGGCTCGTAGACAGGATGAGCTGTAAACCCTAGCTCCCGGACCGCGAAGATCACTTTCGCGATCGGCTCCCAAGGAGCCTGTTTGTCGATGTGGAGCAGCACTTCCGTTTTGCTTTTGTCTTTTGGCAAAGCCCCGATTTGATACTGGCGGGCCAGCTCTTCCTGGATCGCCTGAATGCTCTCCATCGGATATTCCTGGAATTCCGTCAGCCATTTAAAGCTCCCGTTCGCCGCAATGCTCACATTGATCTGCTGCGCTTCCTGCTTGCCTTTGAGGGCGCCGCCGCTCGGCTCCGGCTTCAGCTCGACCAGGCTCACCTCCGAGTCGAAAAGGGAGGCTCTGGAGATGGCCAGCGTCGCAAAAAGGGCGAGCATCAGGAACAGAAAGTCGATCATGGGGGCGAAGTTGAAGCTGGTAGCCGGCTTCAGTTCGTCGTGGGGGATCAGCTCCATGGGAGGCCTCCTACCGCGCTCTCGCTTCGATCAGAGCGCTCAGGCTCATCGCTTCGCTCTCAACCAGGCTCAGCGTGCCGACGACGCGGTATTTCAGCGTCGTATGGAAGATCATCGAGAGGATCGCGACGATGAGGCCGACGACGGTCGTTCCGACAGCGATGCCGAGGCCGTCGAAGAGAGCGTTGATGCTCTCGATCGAGCGGTTCACATCGTAGAAGGCGTAGAACATTCCGATCACGGTTCCTAAAAGTCCGAGCATCGGAGCGACGATCACAATGTCATTGAGAAGCGAGAGGCGCTGCCAGAAGGCGGCTGAGGATCGCTTCCCTTCCGATTTCATCGCATCCATCATCACCTGGGGGCCAAGCCTCCGAGTCTCAAGTCCGACTCCAATCAGATTGGCGAGAATGTTTCCGTGCTCCGCGCAGAATTCCTTCGCCTTGTCGTACTGTTCGGCGAGAAGCATTGTTTTCAGCTCGCTGCGGAATTCTTCAGGCATGATGTCTTTTGCCCGGAAGGTGGCCAGGCTGTAGAGCCAGATCGACATCGAAGCGACAGACATGAGGGAGAGGAGCGAATAGATCAGCGGGGCTGATGAAAATACTTTTTTTAGGTCGAGGAGCTGGGCTTTCGGCGCGGGTATGGGCTGGGCAGCGATTTCTTTGGCTGGAGCCTGATCTTCTGCAAAAACCAGTTGCAGAGGGGCTATGCTCAGCATGAGGAAAAGAAGGAATTTCATTGGACGCTCCTAAACAGACCTGAACTCAGCAACATAGCAATTCTTGGTGCAATTGCGCAAGGAAATCCGGTAAAATATCCGCCATGAAGACAGCAAAAGATTTGAGAATCCCATTTACGTGGGAGGAGCGGAGGCCTATTGTGCTCGACCGCTTTTTCTATATCCCGGGCCTTTACGCCGGACATGAAGAGCTAGGCCCGATCAATTGGCGGGATTGGTTCGGCAACGACAACCCTGTTTATATCGAATACTGCAGCGGCAACGGCCAATGGATCGGCGAGCGGGCGCTCCAAAATCCAGGTCTTAATTGGGTGGCTGTCGAAAAGCGGTTCGACCGGGCGCGGAAAATCTGGCTGAAGCTCCATCGCGAAAACATTCCGAATCTTTTTGTCGTTTGCGGAGAAGCTCTTCTCTTCACCCGCTACTATCCGCCGAACGAGTCCGTTTCCCAGTTCTTCGTCAATTTTCCCGATCCGTGGCCCAAGCTCCGCCACGCCAAGCACCGGCTGATTCAGAAAGAGTTCTTGGAAGCAGCTTTGCGGATCGTCGCCCCGAAAGGAAAGGCGACGTTTGTCACGGACGATTGGCCTTATGCAGCGCAAATGCTCGCCGAGCTGCAGAGCTGCCCCGAATGGCAGCCGCTTCTGCCTGATCCTTTCTACTCCAGGGAATGGAGCGATTATGGCAGTTCATTTTTCGCCGAACTCTGGAAAGAGAAGGGGCGCTCCTTCCACTTCATCCCATTTGAGAAAGCGCTATGAAAACAATCGTTCTTTTAGGAAGGCAAAACAGTTCTTTGGACTGGAAGCGGGAAATTGCAGAGGCGGAAGCTTCGACAGATCCGATCCGTTGGGAGTTTGACTTGGGTCTGACAGATCCCTACTTTCCGTTGGAAGACGAACTGAGATTCCAGGCGCTGGCTTTGAGTTTGAAAACTTTTGCCGATGAAGTGTGGCCCCGTTTTCAGGATCGGACGCAAGGGGCCGTTCTCTATCGCGGCACAGCCGACTTCAGCCGTTTCTTCCTTTGGAGCGAGCGGCAGGAGGCCAATTTCGAAGAATGGAAAGAGGGAAGGGCTGTCTGCTCGGAAGAACATATGAAGCGGCTGTTTTGCGCGGAGGCTTTTGGCGCCTACTTCCAGATGCTCGCCCACAAGCTGCCAGATGAGTTGAACGTTGTATTATGCCTGAAGAAAGAAAGGGCGGGAACGCGAGCCGAAACAGAACATCTCTATAGCCCTGAAAGATTCGAACATTTCCAGGTGGAGATCGAAGGGGAGGGAAGAGAGGCGAGGGTCGGAGTTTGCTTTCCGGAGGAGTGCGGTCGGGAGGAACTTGAGGCTCTCGATGGGTGGATGGAGCAGTTGCAAGAACCTGCGCGAGCAGTTCCTGAATCGCTTTTGACTGAGAACTGGGATGGGCTCGATTTGATCTACGTTCTCGGACACAGGATGTCGGAGAGGGGAAAGCGGAAGCTGAGAGGGTTTGAGGCTGCGGGCGGCGTTGTCGAAGAGATAAGAAGAGATAAGTAGAGAATAACAGGATCCGGCCCGCAAACGGGCCTGACAGGATAGACAGGATAAATAAGAGAAAGGGAAGGATTTTTCCGAATTCGCACGGTTTTGCTGCGCAAAACATCGTGCTTCATTTCAAATCCTCGCGCAACTCAAATTGTTGAGTTGCTTGCCCGAAGAAGATTCGGGGCAGAGGGATTTGAACCCCCGGCCTACTGGTCCCAAACCAGTCGCGCTAGCCAAACTGCGCTATACCCCGATGAATTAGACGATTAAGTCTAGCAAGCGCAAGAATTTCGAGCAACGATTTCTTGTTTCTTGCATTGCGAATGCCTTTTTTGCCATGCTGAGTGAAGGAGATTCATATGACCCCATTTTCCCAATGCCAGGCAGTGGCGAAACTGCGCAAACTCAGCCAACATCCCATTGATTTTACGTTAGCTGGCTCCTTGACGCCCGAGCGGATCGGCTCGATGGCGTTAAGCGGCGTCGGCTTCCAATTATTATATGGAACAGAGCGGGTGACGCCGGAAGTCTTAAAGGCGTTATTTGAACTGGCAGAGGAGGCGGGCGCAATCGGGAAGATGGCGGCGATGCAAAGGGGAGATGTGATCAACCGGATCGAGGGGGTGGAGAGCGAGAACCGAAGCGTGCTCCACACGGCGATGCGGGATCAATTCGATGCCAGGCAGACGAGCGAGGTTGCGGTCGATGCCGCTCAGAAGGCGGCTCGCGAGCTGGCCAAGCTGGAGAAATTTTTAGTGGCGGCCGAGGGGCGCTTCACCGATCTTGTCCAGGTGGGAATTGGAGGTTCTGATTTGGGTCCGCGCGCCCTCGCCGTCGCCCTGCAGCCCTTCTACCGGCCCGGCCACCGCGTCCATTTCATCTCGAACGTCGATCCCGACGACGCCAACCAGGTTCTCACTCAGCTCGATTTAAAGAAAACTCTTGTCGTCGTTGTCTCGAAATCGGGGACGACTCTCGAGACGCTCACCAACGAGCAGTTTTTGCGGGCCCGATTCGCCAAGATGGGGCTGCCCGGCAAAGATCATTTTGTAGCCGTAACGGGCGAGGGAAGCCCGATGGACGATCCAAGCCGCTATCTGGCCTCATTCTATATCTGGGACTTTGTGGGAGGGCGCTATTCGGCTACCTCGATGGTGGGGGCTGTTTCGCTGGCGTTTGCGATCGGCTTTCATGGCTTCCGCGAAATCCTGCGCGGAGCCCACGCAATGGATCGCCACGCCCTGACGGCGCAGGCGGAGCAGAACCTGCCGCTTCTTTCGGCCCTGCTAGGCATCTGGAACCGCAACTTTCTCAATTTGCCGACGGTTGCGATCATTCCCTATTCCCAGGCGCTTCTCCGCTTTCCGGCCCACCTGCAGCAGCTCGATATGGAGTCGAATGGGAAGCGGATCGATAAAAGAGGGCAGGCATGCGCCTATCACACAGGGCCTGTGATCTGGGGGGAGCCGGGGACGAACGGGCAGCATTCGTTTTATCAGCTGATTCATCAGGGAACGGATGTGATTCCGTTGGAATTTATCGGCTTTGAGAAAACTCAATATCCGGGCGATCTCGAAATCGAGCATACGACTTCGCAGGAGAAGCTTCTCTCAAACCTGTTTGCGCAGTCGATCGCGCTTGCGATTGGCCAGAAAAATAGCAATCCGAACAAGTTCTTTCCCGGCAACCGGCCGAACCGGATCCTTTTGGCCGAGCGGCTCGATCCGTTTACTTTGGGCGCGCTCCTTTCCTATTATGAACACAAAGTGGCGTTCCAGGGATTTATCTGGGATATCAATTCGTTCGATCAGGAAGGGGTTCAGCTCGGGAAAGTGCTCGCTTCGAAAATGATTTCTCTTTTCCGCTCTAAGCGGCAAGGGACGGCGGCCCCCTCTTTCCCTCTGGGCGAGGCCTATTTGCGCTTTTTACAGGAAGAGTAGGAATTCGTCAGGCGAGGGGAAGCCCCTCGCGCGCCCCATTTCTTTTAACCACCGAGCACACCGAGTGCGCCGAGAGGCGGGGAAGCCCCGCAGCCCCAAGAATGAGAGTGGAGATGACTTTTTATTCTCTTTCGGGTTAGGCGATGGCGCCGCTGACGACGCGGATCGGTTTGCTCTTTTCAAGGTCGCTCCAGGAAGAGGGAAGATAGGGTGTCGTGATGAACGTTTGGCCGAGAGAGTGGAGAGCGCCGAGGAGCCATTTCTGACGCGCTTCGTCGAGGTGGAGTCCGAGATCGTCGATGCCGAGGAGCGCGGGCGCGCCAATGCGGCTCGTCAGGCGCGACCATTCGGCAAGGCGGAGCGCCGCGATCGCCGTTTTTTTCTGCCCTTCGCTTCCGAAGAGGCGGGCCTCTTTTCCTTCGATCCAGAGCGAGAGGTCGTCGCGGTGCGGCCCTGAGAGAGTGGCTCCCAGCTCTTTTTCGCGGGGACGGCTTTTTTGGAGCTGGGCGAGATAGTTTTCCGGAGCGTAGGTGGGATGGAAGCGCATTTCGTGCGCCTCTTTTTCGCCGGAGAGGCGGCGGCTTTCGGAGAGGAGCGGCTCTTTGATCTCGTCGAGCATGGCGGCTCGGGCCTTGTAGAGATAGGCTCCGGAGGCGGCCATCTCGTTTTCCCAGATTTCGATCGATTCGGGATGTTTCGAGCGGAGGAGGCAGTTGCGCTGCTTCATGGCGCGCCAGAAGCGGGCGAGGTGGTGGACGTAGAGGGGGTCGCTTTGCGCGAGGTGGAGGTTGAGGAAACGTCTACGGAGCGCGGGCGCGCCGCTGATGAGGTCGGTGTCTTCGGGCGTGTAGAGAACGGAGGGGAGTGTGCCGAGGAGCGGATGAAAGGAAGCGTAGCTGTTTCCGTCCATTAGGAGGCGGCGGGTCTGCCCGTCGAACGAGAGTTTGAGCGTTTGCGTCACGCCGTCCCGGAGGATTTCGGCCTCGATGTAGAAAAACGGCTCGCCCAGGCGGATCAGCTCGGAGAGGTTCTGCGTGCGGAAGGATCTGCCCGTCGAGACGAGGTGGATCGCCTCAAGCAGGTTCGTCTTCCCTTGCGCGTTCTCGCCCCAAAAAACGTTGAGCCGCGGGCTGAACTCTACTTCGGCCTCAGCGTAGTTCCGAAAATTCCGAAGATAGAGTTTTTTAAGCTGCATCAGGATACAGCGGCGGCTTCTTTCCGCGGCGCGGGGGCGTCGTTGAGGCGCATCGGCATGATGACGAAGACAGCCTGGGTCGAGTCGGTGATGAGCCCTGGATTGTGGGCGTCGTTCAATCCGAAGCGGACCGTTTCATCCTTGCTGTGGCGCAGGATATCGAGGAAGAAGAACGGATTGAAGGCGATTTCGAGTTTGGAGCCAGAGTAATCGACCGGCATGCTGACGCGCCCCTCTCCGATTTCGCTGCTCATGGCTGCGAGGTGGAGCTGGCCGGTTTCGAAGCTGAAGCGGACGGAGCTGCTTGTTTCGGAAGTAAAGAGAGAGATCTGGCGCAGCAGCGACATCAGCTCATCGCGGTGGATTGCGAAGCTGTGGACCAGCTTGGCGGGGATCACCCGCTCGACGTCCGGGTATTGGCCCGAGAGGAGTTTCGTGATGAGGGTCAGCGGGCCGTTTTCGAGGGAGACTTTGTCGTGCGCGAGGCTGAGCGAGACCTGGGCGTCGCTGTCGTCGAGCATTTTGATCATCTCTTCGACTGCCTTGAGAGGGATCACGTAGGTGCCTTGGACCGAAGGGTCGATGGCGACGGGGGCGGTGGCTTTAGCGAGGCGCTTGCCGTCGGTTCCGATAAAGGTCGCCTTCTGATTCGCGATCTGCACCTGGACGCCGTTGAGCATATACCTGCTGTCTTCGCGCGCGGCGGAAAAGGCGGTTTTCGAGAACATTTCTTTCAGACATGCGCTGGTCAGATGGATTTCAAGCGAGCCGGAGAGGTCGGGAAGCGCTGGGAACTCGGCTTTATTCATTCCGTTCACTTTAAATACGGAGGTTCCGGTCGTGATTTCGGCGATCTCGTTCGTTTGGGCGCTGATTTTGACTTGCGGCGCGGTCAGCTCGCGGATCAGTTGGAAAAAACGGCGGGCGGGGAGGGCGATCGATCCTTCTTCGACGACTTTCGCCTCGACGTAGCAGCGCATGCTGACGGTCAGGTCGGTGGCGCTCACGACGAGCTGGTCGTCGATGGCCTCGATCAGGACGTTCGACAGGATGGGGATCGCAGGCTTCGCCGCGACGATGCTCTGGATTTTTCCAATTAAATTGACGAGATCCAATTTCGAGATGACTGCTTTCATGGTTTCCTCATTTGCATATCTAAATTAGACAATCGGGAGGCGGGCTGTCAAGACCTGTTGTGCCACGCTTCGAGCTGCTTTCTCATCGCCTCGGTGTGGCTCCCCTCCCAGAAAATTTTTTGACAGGCGGTGCAGTATTTATAATGGTTGTGATTGGCCTGGACGGCGGGCGGAGCCTGTTCCAGGACGATCGCAGGCCCTGCGTCGACGAGCGTCGTGTTGCAGGTGAGGCAGCGGGAAAAGGGGCGGTGGAGCCAGTCGACATCGATTTCCGCGATCCATTCTTCCAGGGAGTTGCCTCTTAAAAAAATAAGCTGGCGCGAAGAGATTTCCAGCTTGAGAAAGTGGTGGTCGCACGTGATGAGAACGCGCCCTTCCTGCACCGCGCGCTGGCAGATCATCTCGTCGCTTTCCGAATCTCCGATGATCGCAGTGTCATAGCCGGCGATCCGGAGCCATTTGCCCAGGCCCGCCGCCATCTGATCGCAAAGATATTTCATGTGCCCCACTCTATTCGTCTTCTTTCGTTGACTCAAGAAAAATTTTTTAGTATGTAAGAAGGAACCTTTCGAGGATCAGGGCGTGAGTGAAATCGCAAAAATAACCGCAGCTCTTCTGGCCTGCTCGACTCTTGCTATCACTGCATTGGATGCCGCAACCCACTCGGTTACGAGCGCCTCGTCGGATCCGACCGTTGCGGGAAGCCTTCCCTTTTTTATCAACAATTCGGCCTCCGGCGATACGATCGACTGCAGCATGCTTCCGGGATTTGCGATCGCGATGACGCAGGATTTTCCCGCAATCAACCATAATCTGATCATCACGTCGACGACTCCGATCACGATCAACGGAGGGGGGCTGCACCAGCCGTTTTCGGTCGCGGCAGGAACGGCGTCGATCACGAATTTCAATCTGAACATGTGCGTCTCCGAAGGAGGAGCCGGCGGCTCGGGTCTGATCGGCGGCGGCGGCGGCGCAGGGGGCGGCGGCGGACTTTATGTTCATAATGGCGCCAGCGTCTCATTGAGCAACGTCATGTTCATGACCAACATGGCGGTCGGCGGCGCGGGCGGAGCAGGCGGCGCAGCGGGAGCAGGCGGCGGGGGCGGCGGCGGCGGATATGGCGGCGGCGCGGGTGGAAACACGGCTGCAGCGACGGGCGGCGGGGGCGGCGGCGGAAGCGCAGGGGGCGGCGCGGGCGGAACTTCGGCAGCTCCGGCAGGCGTTGCCAACACGAACCTCACTCTTGCGGGCGGCGGCGGCGCGGCGGCGACAGGAACCGGCGGCAGCTCGATCATCAATTTAAGCGGCGTCGCGACCACTAATCTCGGCGGCGCAAGCGGCGCAGGGGGCGGCGGCGGCGGCGGCGGCATTGGCGCAGCCGGAGTCGGGGCGACTCCAACGGTCGGCGGCGCGGGAGGCGCGGGTCTCGGCAGCGACATGAATTTCGGCGGCGGCGGGGGCGGCGGCGGAGCTGCCACCTTCAGTGGAGGAGCCGGTTCCGGCACTGCGGGCGGCGGCGGCGGCGGCAACGGCGCTGCGGCTGTCGGCGGCGCGGGAGGAACGGCTGGCGGCGGGGGCGGCGGCGGGGAAATGACCGGCGGCGCGGGAGGATTCGGCGCGGGCGGCGGCGGAACGGTCACCGGTATGGCAACGACATCGGTTTACGGCGGCGGCGCGGGCGGCGCAGGCGCGGCCGGCGGCGGGGGCGGCGGCGCGGGTCTTGGCGGCGCGATTTTTATTCAGAACGGCTCGACGCTGACGATTAACGACGGCATCACGTTCATGGGAAACACAGCGACGGGCGGCGCGGGCGGCGGCGGCGGCGCTGCGGCAGGCCTTGGAGAGAGCAACGATATCTTCCTCCGCTCCGGCGGATCGCTCGTTTTCAATCTCAATTCGACGAACCTGACGATTGCATCGCAGATCAACTCCGATCAGGGCGCAGGCGGCGGCACCGGCGGCGGGCTCACGATGTCGGGAACGAAAATCCTCTTTCTGACAAACGGGACGAACACCTATTCAGGCGGCACGACGATCTCTTCCGGAACGCTGAACGTGTCAGCGGATCCCTCTTTAGGACGCCTCACGGACGGCATCACAATCAATACGGGCACTCTCCAGGCGGGGGCCAGCTTTTCGTCGCCTCGCGCCATTACGCTTACTGGGGGAGCTATCTTCGACACCCCGGCAGGTGCGACGAACCTGATGCTCTCCGGATTGATCAGCGGGTCGGGATCGATCAATAAAACCAGTCCGGGCACGTTGACCATCTCGGGCGCGGCGAATAATTTCTCAGGCGGATCCACCGCTACGGCGGGAACCCTGAGCATCTCCACTCCGTCGGCTCTCGGCGGCGGGACGCTGACTGTCGGAGCGGCGACATTCCAGATCACAAGCCCTATCACCTTTAGCAATAACATCACTTTGTCTGGCGCAGCCATATTAGATCCGCAGGGCAACAGCGTCAGCCTCAACGGACAGATTTCCGGCAGCGGCTCCCTCACGAAAATCGGAGCGGGGATCGTCACTCTTGGAGGGGCGAATAGTTACACGGGAGGCACGGTCGTCAACGCCGGCGTTCTCGTTGGCAGCACGGCAAGCTTGCAGGGAACGATTCAAAACAACGCGGCGGTTCAATTCGCTCAGGGCTTTTCAGGAACCTATTCCGGCGGCATCACGGGAAACGGCAGCCTGGACATTTTTGGCGGCACCGTCCAATTTACAGGCAATAGCGGAACCTTCACCGGCACAACGACCGTTCACTCAGGCTCCTTTATCGTGAACGGCTCGCTCGCTATGTCTCCGACAGTTGTCAACGCAGGAACGGTTCTTTCCGGAGCTGGAACAGTCGGAACGCTGACGAATAGTGGAACCGTAATTCCTGGAAACGGGACAGGTACGCTGAATGTGAGCGGAAACTACTTTGCAAACCTCGGATCCGTGGCCCAGATCGGGATTTCTCCTACAGGGAGCAATTTGCTGAACATCACCGGGACTGCGAATCTCACGAACGGCAATCTGGTGATCGTCCCCGGATCGGGATTCTATGGCCTCACGCAGAATTACGTTCTGGTCAATTCCGCATCGCTTCTTGGGACGATGTTCGCCAATTCAAGCATCACAAATCCGAACTTCGTTCCGACGGTCACATATACGGCCAACCAGGTGCTTCTCTACATCCAGGTTTTAAATCCGTTTATCGATTTTCCCTTCATCAACCCGAATGCGGCAGCCGTTGGGAACAACATCGGACAGCTCAACCTCGCGGGCGAGCTTAATGCCGATTTGATCGCTGTCATCGATGGATTTGCAGGGGGAAGCATCGCGGCCATCAACGACGCGCTCGACCAGATGCATCCAGCGCCTTTCAGCTCGTTTGCCGAAGTGCAGTCGGAAACAGGGAGCCTGCTCGCCACGATGTTCCATCGCAGGCCCTATATGAACTGCAATTGCACGGGCGCGCGCCACTACTGGGTGCAGCCGTTCGCCGATTGGACCCGCTACGACCATAAAGGCGAACAGGTGGCCTTCATGTCGAATATCAAAGGGATTGCCTTCGGCGTCGATAACGAAGTGCTCGATAGCTGGGTGGTCGGCCTCGGCGGAGCCTGGGATCAGGGGAGCATCGACTGGCACCAGCACCGCGGCCATGCCGATTCTTATGCGTGGCATGCCGCTCTCTATTCCGACTATCAAACGGACAATTTCTATATCGGCGCCTCGGTTTTCGGCGGCCTCGACACCTATGAAACCCGGCGCCATCTCCAATTCTTCAATACGGACCGGACGGCGACGGCCAAGTTCAATGCGGTCGATATCGTAAGCCAGCTCTCAAGCGCTTACTTTTTCGGCTCTCCGGTCTGCCACTTCTACCCGTACGCCAACCTCGACTTCCTCTATCTCAACTCGGGCAGCGTGCATGAGAAGGACGCAGGCGGCCTCAATCTCGAGATCGCAAGCAACACCCGCTCCACCTTCCGCGGAGAGACGGGGATCGGCCTCCAGGTTCAGGATACGAATTACAACAACACGATGTGCATCTCGCCGCTTGTCAGACTCGGCTACATCATCGAGTGTCCGATCCAGCGGCCGGGCTACGTGTGCAATTTTGAAGGGGAGCCGCTCTCTTTCACCGTGCATGGCTGGGATTACACCTGGCAATTCTTCACGGTCGATTTCGGCCTGAGCTTTACCTATAAATGCGTCTCGATTTCAGGCGGCTATACCTATGAGATCTCGCCTGAGTCCCATGGCCATGAGTGGGCGATTTCATCCCAGAAAGGGAACTTCCGCCTCGATTATACCTGGTAGAGCTACTCGTCGCCTCTTCGGTCGATCGCCCGCTTCGCTTCTTTTTCTTTTAAAGACGCCCGCTTGTCATATTCGCGCTTGCCCTTGGCGATGGCGATTTTGACCTTGGCGATCCCTTTTTTGTTGAGAAAGATGGAGAGGGGAATGACGGCAAGCCCTTTTTCCTGGGTCGACTTGCGGAGCTTTTCGATTTCCCGCTTGTGCATCAGGAGTTTGCGCGGACGCTTCTCTTCGTGATTGTGGATGTTCCCGAAGTTGTAGGGAGCGATGCTGGCGTTCATGAGCCACAGCTCGGCGTGGCGCGCGTCGACGTAGGCGTCCTGGAGCGAGCCGCCGTGGTTGCGGAGCGATTTGATCTCCGTGCCGAGAAGGACGATGCCCGCTTCGAACGTGTCGAGCACTTCGTAGTCGTGGAAGGCCCTGCGGTTGGAAACGAGCTCTGAGGATGGCGTTTTGGACATGGAGCTATTTTACCCGAACTTTCTGGAGAAAGCCAAGGAGAAAGAGGAATGCGATTCCGGACCAGAAGATGAATTGGTGGAACGGGAAGGTCCAGCGGAAGCTGTTGAAAGCAAGCTCGATGCCGATCCAGCCGACCATCAGGTGGGCGGTTGTCTCGAGGCGGGGGAACCGGTCGATCAGCGAGCTGAACATCTCAGCGGCGTAGCGGGTGCCGATCAAACCGAGCATTCCTCCCACATACACGATCCAGATCTTCGGATGGATATGGGCCGGGGAGGGGCCGATGAAGGCGATCCCCGCGACAATCGAGTCGATGGCAAAGGCGAGGTCGACCAACTCGATCCGTAGGACGGTTTTCCAGAAATAGGCCTGGGAGGTGTGGTGGATCGGGTCTTTCTTCTTTTTGAAAAAGTGGCTGATCGAGAGGTAGATCAGGTAGGCCGCGCCCAGGAGGCTTGCCCACAGGAAACGGAGCAATTCGGAGGCGACTAAAAGGGCGGCCGCGCGGAAAAAGAAGGCGGAGAAGACGCCGATGAGGAGGGCTTTGCGCCGCTTTTCTGCGGGAAGCGAAAACGTGAGCAGGCCGATGACGAGCGCGTTGTCGGCGGAGAGCAAAAGCTCGATGAAGCCAAGCGTTGCGACTTTAGGAATATCCCACAGGGCGAACGTTTGCTCAAACATGCTCAGTCCTCAAAAAAGAACCGTCCGAAATGGGTCGCCGCGAAACAGTCTTTGCCGTTGCAGATGCCGGTGGCGACGATGCCGGTTTCGAAAAGCCATTCGAAAACAGTCGCCTTGATGAGCGATTTTTCCTCGTCGCTATAGACAGGGAGCGTATATTTCCAGTGCTTGCCTGTTCGTTTCAGCATGATGACCGAATCTTCGCTCATGGGAATCAGAGCCCCTTTGATGAAGTCGTCGAAATAGACCCAGCCGCCGTGAAGAACCCGTTTGATCGACTTTTCAGCCTCGCGGATGTGCCGCTCGGTGGTGAGGTGGGCGGGAACCGAGTGGGTGAGGATCTGGTTGAGCTGATGGCGGTAGAGGTAGAGGGCGCGGTTTTCCATCGACATGTCGATCCAGTCGTTGGCGCTCTCGAGGGCGTAGATTTTGTTCTCGATTCGGTCGGCCAGCTTCACGAGGGTCATTTTCTCAATGACTTGAGTGAGGTAAACTTGCGCTTCGGCCTGTTCCTGCGGAGAGGCGAACGGGATGGAGCAGGCGTTTGCCAGGTCTTTGGCGAGCGGAAGGGGAAGGAGAGCCGACTCGGTGAATGCGGGGATCGAGATCGGCTTTTTCTTCGCCATCTGGAGGAGGACGCCCATATCTTCGACGAAGGCGAAATCGGCTTCTCTTCTCCTCCGGATCTCTTCTACAGCGGCAATCTTCGGGGCTTCCGTCTCTTTCAGATGGAGCAGGTATTGGCGCCATTCGTGGAACGGAGTGACGAATTCGAGCCAATGGTCGTCTTCTTTTTCATAGGCGACGCAGCAGACGAAGTTGAACTCGAGAAGAAGGGTGATCTCTTCGAAATCGCGCCGCGCAAGGTTGTATTTGGCGATCAAATCGCTTGAGGAGACTTTGAATTCGGGAGCGCGGAAGACGTCCTGGATGATCCCGTTGAGGATCGGATCTCCCAAATTCAGCTCCATCAGGTAGCGGTGGAAGATCTGCGGGCTGAGGAGGTATTTTTCGACGATCGATTCGAAGATGTTGTTGGAAGAGCGGGGGATCGAGTACCAGGTCGGGAGGATATGGATCGGCACTTTTTTCAGGATGTGCTGGAGGAATTCCATGTCGGGGTGGAAAGCGGGATCGAAGCGGGTGATCTGGAACTCGAAATATTTCCTCCGCTCCTTGTCTACGGCGATCGTATCGTCCTGGAGAGCGAGAAGGCCGCCCTGGGAGAGTTTTTTCAGGCTGGGAAGCAGCTCGCTCTCCTCGCAGCCGACCGCGCGGCAGAGTTTTTTTACGGCGATTTTGAGGGGGCTGTAGAGGATTTCTTCCAGCACTTCGAGGTCGAACGAGCTGAAGTCGGCCATCAGCATCCGGTTCTCGATGTCCTGTTCGAAGTTGTAGTCGTTTAAGTTGATTTTGTTTTTTCGAGCAGGACTCAGTTCTAGCATGGGGATACCGGTGTTTCTCGATCAAACTATATCGCACGGAAAGGGAAAGATGCAAGAAAGCTTATTTTAAGATTTCGTTTTGGGCGTTTAAATGACTCCGCAGGCGGGAGAAGTAGTCGAGGCGCTTTCTCATTTCCCTCTCAAAACCCCTTTCCACAGGGTTGTAGAACTCCTGGCGGGGAAGCTCTTCGGGAAAGTACTCCTGCCCGGAGAATCCGCGCGGCGTGTCGGGATCGTACTGATAGCCCTGGCCGTAGCCCATCTCCTTCATCAGGGAAGTGGGGGCGTTCAGGATGTGCTTCGGCGGGTTGAGATGGCCCGTTTCCGAGGCGAGCTTGCGGGCCGCGCCGTAAGCGGTGTAGGCGGCGTTGCTTTTCGGGGCGAGGGCGAGGTAGAGGACCGCCTGGGCGAGCGTCAGCTCCCCTTCGGGCGAGCCGAGCATCTGGTAGGTTTTGAAGGCCGCCAGCGCGATCTGGAGCGCCTGGGGGTCGGCCAGGCCGATATCTTCGGAAGCCATCCGGATGATCCTCCGCGCGAGAAAGAGAGGGTCCTCGCCCCCTTCGAGCATCCGGGCGAACCAGTAAAGCGCGGCGTCGGGATCCGATCCGCGGACTGATTTATGCAGCGCGGAGATGAGATTGAAATGCCCTTCCTGGTGTTTGTCGTAGAGAGCCGGTTTTTTCTGGAGGACTTCGGATAGGGAGGCGGCGTCCCATGCCTCTTTTGGGATCTGCTCGAGGTTTTCAATCAGATTGAGAAGATGGCGTCCGTCTCCCTGGGATAAATGGACAAGATAGTTCCGGGCCGCCTCGTCGAGAGGAAGCGGGCGGACTTCTTTTCCATACCGGTCGATGATCCGGCCTAGCGCTTCGGGCGAAAGGGAGTGGAGCGTTAAGACGCGGAGCCTTGAAAGGAGAGCGTTATTCAGGACGAAGGAAGGGTTTTCCGTCGTCGCCCCGATGAGGATCAAACTTCCGTCTTCGAGGAAAGGGAGAAAGATATCCTGCTGGGCTCTATTGAAACGGTGGATCTCATCGACAAAGAGGATCGTCTGGCGGTTGAAGAGCGGATTTTCCTGCCCTTCTTTGAGGATTTTTTTCAGCTCTGTGGTGCTGTTGAATACGGCGCTGAGCGAAACAAACGGAAGGCCGAATGCTTGCGCGTAGAGGCGGGCGATGGTCGTTTTGCCACAACCGGGAGGCCCGAAAAGAAGAAGGGAAAGAGGCCGGCCGCTTTGAACGATCCGCGCGATGTATCCGTCTCTTCCAACCAGGTGTTCCTGGCCGGAAATTTCAGACAGATTCTGCGGCCGCAATCTTTCGGAAAGGGGAATACTCATGAATCTATCCGCAAAGTAGAGGGTTTAGGGATTCGAGAAAATTTTTGCGACCCAGTGCAGCATGGAGTCTCGATGCCAACTTGAGAAAGTTGGCGAGAGCGAATGCTGAGGGGCCCCCTTTCGGGGCGCTGGGACCAAAAAGTTTCCGAAGACCGACGTTATAATTTGCGGATAGGTTCATACAATTGATCATAGCGCGTGTCTAAAATGTCGGGAAATAAAAAATATGCGCAAAAATTGGGGGAGTTTGCTTCAAATTTGATACAAAATCGAAAATAAATTTGTCGATTTGTAACTTGTGTAAATAGAATGGTTTAAATATGTCAATATTATTCAAACAGCTTAAAGTCAGTTGCTTGCAAATTTAGTAATTTAAAGTCGAATTTTTGTGATTTTTTTCGAATTTTTTTATTTTTTTTCACAAAACAGAAAAGATAAAAAAATGCCCTCAGAACAGACTCTCAGCAGATTTTTTAATAACATTACTGTTCGTGTTTGTAAAGAAAATTGATACAAGTAGTTTGTATTAATTAGTAAAATATTGTATATTAGATCTTGTAAGGCAGTACTGATGCGCGGGTCTTCCCCGCAGCCTTCCAGACCGCTGACGCCAGTCTCTCAATTTGGGTCTTAGCCCAGGGAGGCAAGCGAGGGTTCAGGAAAAGGCCAAGCTTCGGTCGCTTACATCAAAGGAGAAAAACAAATGGTTAAACGCAGAAAAAAAGCTAAAAAAGCGACTCGCAAAATGAAAGGCGGCCGCAAAACGAAAACACGCAGAACCAAAGCCCGCAAATCTACGAAGCGCAAAGCGAAAGCAAAAGGCGGAAAAAAACGCCGCACGCGCAGACGCAAAGCTTCTGGCATGTCTTCCATCATGGCTGCTCAGCAGTAATTTCTGCTTAGATCTTAAGTACTTACAGATCGAGCAAGGGCTCAAGCCCTGCTCGATTTTTTATTTTGGGAATTCGCCCTGAAAAACAAACTCCCCGAGCTTTTTCCGCTCGGCGGGAGCTTCCCTCTTCCGCAGCTCATCCGGCAGCGACTCTTTAGGAGCCCTCTTCCCGATGGCGAACATCGCAAGAACCTCATATTCATCAGGCACTTTTAGATCGTGCTTGGCCTTTTGATAGTCGAAGCCTCCCATCCCATGGACGACAAGCCCTCTTGAAGTGCCTTCGAGAGAAAGGTTTTCCCAGGCGGCGCCGGCATCGAAACTGTGAGTCGCCGAGGGCTTGCCGTTCCGCTCGAACGTCTTTCTGGAAAGGGCCAGTCCAAGAACGGCCGCATTCTGGCACCACTGTTTGTTGAAGTCGACGAGCAAATTGAAAAACTGCGGCCAGTGGGGCGTGTCCCGTTTCGCGTAGAGGAAGCGCCACGGCTGCTCGTTATAGCAGGAGGGAGCCCAGCGGGCCGCTTCGAAAAGGGAAAGGATCTCTCCTTCGCTTAAAGCTTCTCCCGTCATGGCTCTCGGAGACCACCGGTTTAGGATGAGCGGGTGGATCGGGTGGTCGGGTTTGCGCGTTTGGTGGATCGCTGGATCTTCTTTCATGAGTGCAGGTGCTCCGTAGGGTGGTTTGAATCATCGATCGATTCAGGATGCCAGGAAGGATCTTTGAAGTGGTAGATCAGATAGGGGATGAGGCACATCAGGAGAATACCGCCCACCAAAAATCCTTCGTAGAAAAGCAGGTTTCCTACCTGGAGCTGTCCGGGCGGGACGAATCCGATGAAAAACGCGAACGTCGAACTGACGACGCCCAGGCCGCCGACGAACCAGATGCCGGGCATATGGTAGGGGATCCGGTAGGTGCGCGTTACATGCGGATGGCTGTAGCGCAATTTGATCGCCGCCAGGAACATTAGGACGTACATGATGAGATAAAGCTGGGCCGACATGGCGCTTAAGATCCAAAACGCGCTGCTGGCGCTTGGCATGAAAAGGAATACGAAGGCGACGATCGTGACGATGACCGCCTGGAAAAGGAGCAGATGGGCCGGCATTCCGTGTTTGTTCAGCTTTTGGAAGAAAGGGGGCAGATCGCCGTGTTTCGAAGTCGCGTGGAGTGCGCGCACAGGGCCGATGATCCAGGCGTTCAATTCGCCTACTGCGCCCAGCACGATCATGAGTCCAAGCGGCACAAGCATCCAGCCCAAATTGAAATGGCCCAGGAACATCGCAAAAGCTTCCATAAGCCCTGCGACGAGGCTGATGTTCTCTTTCGGAATCATGATGGCGATCGAGAGGGCCCCGAACACATAAAGAACCAGAGAGACGCCGGCTGCGATTGCGACCGCTCTTGGAAACGTCCTCTGCGGATCTTTCACTTCGCGGGCGTGGGCGGCTGAAACTTCAAGCCCGCCGAAAGCGAGGAACAGTCCTGTCAGAAAAACCAGGTTCTGGATGTCGTTCATCGGCGGGATCAGCGCCTCTGCGCTGAAGGCGATCTGGAGGGGCTGGCCCTGGAAGATCCAGGCTAAGCCCAGCACGATCAGCAGAAGGCCGGGGACGATCGTTCCTGCAATCACTCCAAAAGCGCTGAACCAGCTCGAGTTCTTGAGGCCATAGTAGTTAAAGATGGTAAAACCCCAAAAGCCGGCGAGAATGAATGAAATCAGGTAGGCTTTGTTTTCTCCCAAAGGGGGCAGGGCGTCGCCGAAAAGAACCCGGAGGAGATAGGCAAAGGCCGCGGCTGAAAAAGAGAGAATCGCTGGAAACCAGGTGACATTGTGGATCCATTGCATCCAGATCGCAAAGAAGCCCCATCCCGGCCCGAACGCCTCGCGCACCCAAATATAAACGCCTCCCGTGCGGGTCCATCCAGTCGCCAGCTCCGCCGAGATCAGGGCGGCCGGGAAGAGAAAGACGATGGCAACGAGGAAGTAGAAAAACGCGGAGCCGAAGCCATACTCCGAGACGATCGGGAGATTCCTCAGAGAGGTCATCACCGACAAATTCAGGAGGGCGAGCAGGGCGACGCCCAGAAATCTTCTCGATCCAGGTGCTTGTTCCAAAAGGGTCTCCTTTTTCCTTTTCGGTATATCGATCCTCTGCTTATAGTTCAAATATTTACTTGGGAGAAGACTATGCGCCATAAAGAGAAAAAGCATCCGGAGAAACAAGATCCGACTCTGGAACTGATGGAGAAATTCCTCAAGGGGTTCGAGGAAAATCAGATGATCGACGACCACGGCCCCGTGATCATCGGCCGCAGGGACAGAAAGCCGAATCTTCCCGAAGAGCCGGAAAGGGACTAACCTCTAAATCCTCCTTTTCTGCTATATCGAAATTATGGTTATTGGAATTACGCGCCACGAGGTCCTCGTCAATCTGAACCGCCTGAAGGACAGCCTTCTTGAAAAACGAAGGGACGGCTCTATTCCCCAGGAAAAAGAAGGGGAGCGGGTGTATGAAGCCCTTTTAGACCGAACCACGGGCGACCTCCGCTTCGCCCAGAAGATCCATAATCTGGAATCCCAGATCGCCCAAAAGGGGAAATCCCGCGCCCATCCTTCAGATCTGATTAAAGTGCAGATCCATGTGATCAAACAGAAGGGAGAGACCCATTTCGAAATCTGCGACGAAACAGGCCGGCCTCTGAATTTTTCCAGGCTGCAGCAATTGGCAAAAAAAATCGTCCGGGAAACGATCGACGTTTTGAATCAGAAAGGAAGAGAGCCTGTCGCTGAAAGCGGCCTGCTTCCAGAGGAAGCGGCTCTTCAGGATCTCTCACAGATCCACTTCTCTCCGCCAAGAGAGAGAATCGAGGAGCTGCCCGGCTGGAAAGGTTCCCTTTCGCGGCTTGAGGCGGAGGAGCTTCTCGCCCGTTCGCCCGTCGGAACCTATCTGCTCAGGGAAGCTGATCCGCTCACGGGGGAGTCGTCCGAAGAACTCTCCAAATCGAACGCAATCGCTGTGCGGGCCTGCGTAATCACCTTTGTCGAAGAAGGAGGGAAGATCTCCGATATTCTGCTTCTGGAAACAGATAAAGGGTGGACGCTTTACAAGGACGATCCGAACTTAAGGGATCGCGTTTACCAGTTCCATTCCTCGCCCCAGGCTCTCATTCATACCTTGAACCGCTGCGCCTCGCATCCATTTATTGAACGACAACTGTAGCCGGATCGCTTTCAAAGCCGCCGGAGTCGAATGCCGTAACGGTATAGGCTGCAGAAGTTCCGGGCGGCCTGTCGTGGTCATCGTAGCCAACAGTTCCAGGTCCGAGCGTAGCAATCCGCTCTCCATTCCTGTAGACGTAGTATCCCGCAACAGGAAAATTGAGCGGGCTTGTCCAGCTCAGCCTGTTGAAATATTCATAGAAAAGGCCGAAGTCGTTCTTTACTTGAACCCCTCTTATATTCTCTGGAAATGCAGCGCCAGGCGATGCGAAGGCGATCCCGTATTGGGGCTCGGCGCTTATATAGGCATTGGGGATTAGCGCATAAGTCGCTGCGTTGTAGACGGCAAGAGGAGCAGGCGCCATCCCTCCATTCGTCGCATAGAGGCGCGTCCCATCGGGGCTGAGGGCGGTGATATAGCAGTTGTTCCCCAGGCTCGAGAGGGGAGCGTGGACCTGAGGGAAATCAAACAGCATCATCATATCAACGTGGGTGGCATCCAAAACGGCGACGTTTGAAGTTCCGGTATTCGCTACATAAATAATCGATCCATCCGGGCTGAAGGCCATGCCGATCGGCGCGGACATATCGGTCGTTCCGCTCCCTCTGGGCATGAGGTTCGATGCATTGAAAACGTCGATTTCGGAGATTCCCGCGTTCGCAGCGTAGACAAATGTGCCTGCAGGGTTCACCTCGATTCCATAAGGAGTTCCCATCATCGCGATCGTGCTGCTGTCGACCGGGCCTGCGACAGAGTTCAGCGCCGAGTCGAATTTTTCGATTTGAGAGGTGTCTGTGTAGGCGACGAAGAGGCTTCCGTCAAGAGGGCTTATAGCGATCGGGTGGGGAGCCCCGCTTAACACTGCAGAAGAAGCGATGAAGTTGAAGTCGGCGTCGTAGAGGCGGATCTGATTTGCGCCAGGGCAGGTCACATACACGCTTGCATTATCAGCGCTCACTGCCACGTCGAAAGGGGCCGCTCCGGCAATCAAAAAAGGAGATCCTGCGATATGGGTCAATGCGCCATCTTCTTCAATGTCGAACACGGCCACATAGTCTGAGCGCTGCCACCCGGCAAAGTAGGCGCGGGTTTGGTCCGGGTTGACCACAATCGAGACAGCCGCTCCCATGCCGATCGAAGGGACGCCTGCAAAAGGAGAGCCTGCAACCTCAGTCATTGTCGCTGTATCGAGAGCGGATACCGTTCCGTCCCGGTTCGCCATGTAGATAAATTCAGCGGCAAATCCTGGCAAGGCTGCTGCGAGAAGAAGAGCTAAGCGTCTTTTCATTTATTTTCTCCAGGTTCCGCATTGGGCGAGAAGAAAGAGGAGCATCCCTCCGCTCAACACGGCGAGAACCGCGGGAATCGCCTTGCCTGTGACGGAATATCTGTAGGCGAACATGCCGGTTAAAAGGATCGTGAGCAAGAGCGCGAGACGAGCGCCCCATTTTTGGCTCGCAAAAATGAGTAGCGAACTAATGATGAGCAAGATCCCGAAACCTCCGCCTGCATAGAGCGACATGAGGCTGCCCGCCTGATAGTAGCCGGCAGTTCCCAGTCCAATGAGGAGAACTCCATACACAAGAATGCTCCAGGCTGTCGATTTTTTTAACACAAACACCTCAGGGGTTGGAAACGCAAATAGCCATGTTCACGCACATCATGTAGAAGATCCACAGAAACGGAAGAATAAGCAGAATTCCCGCTGTTTTCTCCTTTTTCCAGAATAGAAGAGCGGATAAAAGATGGCAGCTCCAGAGCAGAAGAAGCGCGACGAGGGCGAGCAGCGTCTCCTGCAGCAGGAAAAAACTCACGCTCCACGCCAGCTGAAAGAGAAACTGAGCAGAAAAAATCGACATCTCGAGCTTCAATACTCTGAGGGAAACTCTCCGCCAAAGGGTCCACGCAGAAACGCTCAGCGTTAAAAAATAGACGGTCCAATAGGGAGCGGAAGTTTTCATGCTGATCGCCCAGGGGGCCTGGACGAGGGCGTCGAACCAGGTTCCCTCCAGTGAGGCCTGGATCAGCTTTCCGTCGACCATTTCGAATGCGAGGCAGATCAGGAGAAAGATGCTGAAGCCTACGAACTGCTCGGGCCGGGTTCTGTGGCTCGGCTTGATGAAACGGGGCAAAGAAAGGGAATCGGGCTGCGATTGGTCGATTGTCATAAAGTAAAGGTTTAACCGATTCATCTATTTTTTTTATAGCACGGATCTTTAGTATAAAGATATTGCAAAGGGGTTGGCCCTTGGTGTATAGTAAATTTCTATGCAAACAATCATCTGTTCCGAACAGGAGCTTCCTCTTGCCGCAGCCCTCTTGAAGCAGGGGAAGCCGGTCGCGATGCCTACAGAAACCGTCTACGGCCTCGCCGCGCCCGTGTTCGATGCGGAAGCCGTCCGCTCCATTTTTTCCATCAAAGGCCGTCCGTCCGACAATCCGCTCATCGCGCACATCTCCGACCTCGACCAGGCCCGCCTCCTTGCTTCCGAACTCCCGCCCGCCTTCTACGATTTGGCGAGCCGCTTTTGGCCCGGTCCTCTGACTCTTGTCGTTAAGCGGAGCCCCCGCGTTCCCGACTCCGTGTCGGCGGGACATCCGACGATCGCCATCCGGATGCCTTCCCACCCGATCGCTCTCAAGCTGATCGCTCTCGCCGGCCCGCTTGTCGCCCCTTCCGCCAACCTTTCGGGCAGGCCCAGCCCTACCTCGGTCAGGGACGTCCTGGAAGACCTCGACGGTAAAATCGCATTGGCGATCGACGGGGGCGCTTGCGCCATCGGCATCGAGTCGACTGTTTTGAGCCTCGTTTCCTCGCCTCCCACGCTTCTCCGTCCCGGCCAGATCACCCGCGAGGCGCTCGAAGAGGCTCTCTCCGCTCCGATTGCCCTTCCCTCGGCCTCCACGCCCATCCACGCGCCCGGCATGAAATACCGCCACTATGCTCCGAAAGCGAGACTCAAACTCGTAGAATCCCTCTCCGCCCTCAAAGGCCCCTTCATCCTCTCTCGCCATCCTCTTTCGGGACTGGCCTCCCGCCCTCTCACCAGCCAGTCGTTTTACGCCGAGCTGCGCGCAGCCGACCGGGCCGGGGTTGCGGAAATTGAAATTTACTGCGATCCTGTTCTCAAAGCCGACGCCGCGTTGATGAACCGGATTCTCCACGCCATCGGCTAAAGAGAACGCAAGTGCCGAACCGCTGGAACTGCCCCTTTTTAGGGCTTGGCTTTTTTCTGACCCACCCCCGTTTTTGGGGCTGGGCTTTGCTTGGCGTCCTGATTTCCGGCGCTGCCACTCTTGCAGTCACGGGAAAAGTCATTGCGGCAACCTATCCGCACCCATTTTCTTTCTGGCCGTTTCTCCAGTCTCTTGGCTGGGGGCTATTTTCCTTTCTCCTTCTCGTGATCGTCCTGTTTCCAATCGTCTTCAACGCCTGCTTCACTTCGGCGCTGATGCGCGAGGCCCGCAGGGCAGAAGAGGGGAGTTTCTGGAATTCCTTCGCCTCCTCGTTCTGGGTCTTTTTCCGCACCCTTCGCTGGCGGATTCTCTGGCCGATTCTCTTACTTCTCTGTCTCTTCTTTATTCCGCTCCTCGTCTTTCCCCTCTCGCTTCTGGCGGTCAACCATCTCGCCATCCTCGAAAGCGCCGATCTCGTCCTTTCGATCTATGGCTACACCGGCGCTGAGCGGGTCTCCTGGCTCCAAAGCCGCGGCTCCGACTGCCTTGCCGCCGCGCTCAGCGGATCGCTTCTTCTCTTTCTTCTCAGCTTTCTCATCATCGGCTGGATTTTCTGGATTCCTGCGATCTACTGCGGCGTCTTTGTCTGGCTCCGCTCGGAAATCCCAAGCAAAAAGTGAAAGAAACTGAGATACGCCTATCTTCAGCTAGAAGATAAAATCCTTATGAGACCGCCTATGATATGCAAGATGCAGGGAAGCCCTGCAACCCAAAAAAATCCAATTCCATTGGGGTTCGGGGCATCCCCGACAGGCCTATCATTAGCTGCGCTTCGCAGCGTAATCCTCAGCCGCATTTCGCGGCGTTATCATGTTTCCTTGTTTGAATAAATGGACCTGTTTGCAGGGATCGCGTTTCTTGATTCATTTTCGGGATAAAGGTCGTTTCAGCCGCCGCCTATCGCGCTCGTTATTCATGATTACGCCGCAAGGCGGCTAAAGATAACGGCGCCCAGCGCGCCTAAGGATATGCAAGATGCAGGGAAGCCCTGCAACCCAAAAAAATCCAATTCAATTGGGGTTCGGGGCATCCCCGACAGGCCTATCATTAGCTGCGCTTCGCAGCGTAATCCTCAGCCGCATTTCGCGGCGTTATCATGTTTCCTTGTTTGAATAAATGGACCTGTTTGCAGGGATCGCGTTTCTTGATTCATTTTCGGGATAAAGGTCGTTTCAGCCAGCCGGCTGTCGTGTTTTGCGAAATGTTTAATTAATGTTAAGGTTAGTATAATTAAAAGTTTTTATTATATAATTAATTAATTTTTTAAATATGCGTGATATAATATTTCGCGCATGACTTTAACAAGTAGAATCATTTGTTCTGACAGAGGCTGCGCAAAAGAGAGATGGGACATAGCCCATTTCCCTGGTCAAAGCCGTTTCGAGGGTCCACGCCGGAACTGGTACGCAGGTTGGCGCGAGGACGGCGTCCCTTCGTTCCCATGCACCCCTCTCCCTGTTGATTTAAGAGGCATCCCGCCTGAGTACCACGGGCAAGTGAGGAATCAATGCGTGGAGAGCTACCGGCATAGCGCCGAGGGGCACGACCAGGCGATCGCCGACGCGGCGCTCCGCTATGTGTATGAAGAGGGGGATCCGGCTTTAGGGAGGGGGCCGCTCAGCCGGTTTACGGAGAGTTTCAGCTCAAGAGTCATGGATTTATACGAAATGTGGGTGATGTACGATAGCGAACTGGGGATCCCGATGCTGCCGGTAGACGCGGGCAGGCTGAAGGGGCACGGATTCATCTCGACCGAAATCCTCAGGATGAAGGAGAGCTGCTCAAGGCTTATGGAAATCCTCAGCGATTTTAGAGGGAGGCTCTCCGAAGAAGAATACGGCCTATTTTTCTTAGAATTGACCTCGGCGGAAGGGCGGGCAAAAGGAAGAGGAAATCCTGTATTCAGAGAGGCGGTCCAAAAATACGAGGCGCTTCCCGAAAAGGGTTTGATCGACAGGGCTTGCTTCATGATGAGAAAGTTTGGCGATATGAATCAGGAGGAGATCGAGTCCCAGCTCGATGCGGTCGCGAGGATGAAGCCTGATCCCGATGCGGGCCTTGAGGAACGGATGTTGATGGAGATCCGCCACCGTGTCGCATGCGACGGGACGGGCGATTTTGTCAGTCCAGGGAGCTTGGGGTCCAATCCGATGGCCTATTGGAACGTTGTCAGAAGGGGCTATCCGAATCATCCTGCCGCAGAGTTCCGGTGCAGGACCTATTTTCTCTACATGAACAACCATTTCATCAATGCCTGTATGCAAGACCGGCGATTTATTCAGTTCGCCAATCAAAGGTTGAAGGGGTGGAAGATCGATCCTGAATTCGTCGACGCGATGCTTGAGCGGAATCCCCAATTCCTGCCTCCGGTTTTCCGCTACGGCAAACAGGCCCGGCTAAATTGGAAGATCCGTGAAAAAAAAACCGATCCGACATTTTATGATCGGAATCCTCGCATTGAGCTGGGAGCTGTGATCTATGGCAGAGCCCCGTTGAATGCGAGCTTCCGCCATGCGCTCTCCGACACAGAACTTTTAGCTGCAGCGGGAGATTTCAATCCTCAGAAGCTGAATCTTTCTAAACAAGTTCCTTTTTCAAGCGGAGAGGCTTCTTTCCGTATGCTCCGACCGGGAGAAATAGACGATACGCCTGATGGAAATGCAGGAAAAAAATACCGTGCACTTTGCGAAAAACTCGGCCTGCCGGTGATCTCTTCCATTTCAGGAACTTATGACCAGATGGCTGCGATGGCAGGATTCGTAGGGCTTCGCAGTTTTTACCACCTCAGGGACCTCAAATTGGCGATGATCGCTTTCATGATCCCTTTCCGCGATCACTCGGTCCAGGAAATCTGCTTTTCCGCCTGTTCCTACGGACAGATCTTCAATCCGGGGCCGGAAATGGATTGGTATATTTATTCAGGCGCCCGTTTTGTAAGCCTGGTCGATGAAGAACAGCGAAGAAGAGGAGAGCCGCACCCGTCCTATTACCTATCTGCTGAGCATGCAGAGAAAGTGTACAGCAAAATCAGGGGAGGAAATAGAGATGGTTAGCCGATGCCAGTGGCGAACAGATTATCCGGCTGCGGCGGCAGCTTCTTCCGCAGAGCCTGAGGGCGATTCCTTAGAGAGCGTTTCCGTTCCTGAGATTTTCCAAAACATCTCCCGCTGGGAAGAGAGAGGAATGAGGCAAGAGGTCGATCGCGCTTTCGATGAGCTTTTAAAGAGACCCTTTTCTTTCGATTTGATCGAAGGGATCGCAGAGAGAGGAGGGAAGCCGATTTCTCCTGCAGAGATGCGGCTGATTACCCGCCTGGGCCGAGAGATGCCCGACGTTCAGAGGGCCCTCCATTCTTACCAGTTGCTTGAGAGAGAGACCGAACAGATGGATGTAGCCCGTTTCCCAAAGACTGTGATTGAAGCTGGCGGCGAGCGATTCGAAGGATACGACGTCACTGATTCCGAATATCGGTTTTTTGTGCATTCGGCGGGGCTTAATGAGGTTCCGATCTCCCAGACCCGGGATCAAAGGGAGCGAAGCGGTTTTTTATGCGTATCTCTCATCTCGAATGAGCGTCCTGATTTTTATTCCCAAAACCGCCAATATGCGATGGTTCTCGCCGTCGATCCGGAATCGATCGCTCTCACAGCCCGGGAAGATATTTTCAGTCCCTATAACTCCCGTCTTCCAGAGACCCTGTCGTATTACCGCTTCTATACAAGAATGAAGCTTTTTGCGGGCCACGTGAACTCCTTGCACGGGAGGGTGCGCATTCAAGGCCCCCTTAACTCCGAAGACCTGTCGAGGCTTATCCCTCTGTTGGCAGACCCGAGGCAAGCTGAATCCGAAGAGGCCGGACGCTTGATGCAGAGGCTGCGATTATTCAATCCGCAAATGATCTATCGGAAATATGCGGATGGAGCGACTCTCTTGCAAATTCAGGAGATAGGCACGCTGCCAGCGGAGGAGCGGCCAGCCGAATGGGAGAGAGTTTCCAGCCTTATGGCTAAAGCCAGATCAGGCAGAGATTTTAAAAGTCATTTAAGCCCTCTGTTAGGCGCGGAAGAGCTGCTTGCCCAAACGCCTTTCCAAACCTCGCATAACGATAATAATATGGGGATTTCTCCCTATAATGAAATAGATCTCTATTTGCCGGCGGGCCGTCCCGTCCAGGTCAAAGCGATTCTGATCGACAGGCCCGGTTTCCAGAAAAATCCATCAGACTATTTACGGGTTTTGCGAGATGCAAAGGAGAAGGGAATCGCCGTATTAATCAAAGATCTTACTCCGAAACTCGTTGCAAGAAAGATGTGCCGCGCCTTAGAGGTGCATAATGAAAAAGAAGTTGTGAGCCTTTTAAGTTCGCCGCTTGCCGATGCCGCGTTGGCTGAACAAACTTTGCTCTCTGAGGCCGCCCGGGGGATGTGTAAGGCCGTCGAGTTGATCTTAGGAAAGTGGGATATCTCTGACGCCGCCATTTTGAAGGCCTTTGAAGGAGCGGATAAGCGGAATGAGGTGGCTAAGCTGCTTGTCAAGGCCAGACCGCAGCTTTTGAAAGAAAAGGCTTGGGAGGCGCTCTTTGTATATGATGACGCAAGGGTTTTAGATCATTTAAGCGAGGCCTTCTGCTCCATCGAAGGGTTTGGTCTTCGCGCATTCAGGGAAGCTCTCAGCCGGAACCAGCGCCATCTGGCCTGGGCGGTTTATGAAAAATACCCAGAAATGATCTCTGAAGAAGAACTCAAGAAAGCTGTAATTCAGTTCGGGGAAGCTCCTTGGGAAAAACTGCCGCCGGAACTCGCGAATTGGGCGCTTCGTTTTGCAATCGAGAATGGAAACGCCAAGGCGGCCCTTAAGATCGGGGCTTTGCCTTCCGTCCGCGCATCGCTTGAAGGCTCTCTTGCCGGGAAGCTTTTAGTTGTGGCCGCGGAGACGGGCACAATCGAGTTTTTTTCATTCCTGGCTGACAGGCCGGGCATTCCAGGCGAGGCTTTCGAAGCCGCTTTGGCCGTTGCCGCCCGCAGTGGGCGCGATCTGATTGTTCACGCTCTCATGGAAAAGAAAGGGAACGCGCTCTCTAGCGCTCTTTTACAGGCCTTGCTGGAAATGGAAGACAACCTGCGCAGAAAGGTTCTTTTTAGTCTCGCAGGTAGCGGAATCGGAATTCCTCCAGCGTTTGCCCGAGAGGCATTTGCCTATTCGTTGAAGCATAACTACGACCGGGTTGCTGATGCGATCTATCGATCCCATAGAGGGGAGATCTCGGAAGAATTTCTGAAATCTTGCCTAACAACCGAGATCCGGGGTGGCCGCTTTCCCGCAGGAGAGTTTTCAGCCGGGCTAGGTCCTTGGGCGATCGGATGCGCGATCTATTGCAATGACCGGCTTGCCGCAGAACTCATCCATTCCCATGGCCGCGGCCTCCCTGAAAAGGAAGTTCAAGAGCTGGTCTGCAGAGGGGTCGAATGCGAATGCATGCGCTCGATCTCAGCCCTCGTTCGCCTGCGGCCCGAGGAGGAACAGAGATTGTCAGGCGCCGCTCTTCTCCATGCAGTCAACCGCCAAGAATATTTGATGATCATTTGGATTTTGCGAGAATTGAACCTATCTCCGCAATCCCTGAGGGATGCGCACGCCGCAGCCTTGAAGATGAATAGGCAAGACATCGCGGAGCTGATCCAGGCCCGCTCAATAAGGCAGGAAGCATGACTTTACTTTCGCAACCCATTTTAGGAGGAGGCTCTGGCGCTTTCTTCGGCCCGGAAGAGCCTGGCGCGCCATCCGAAATAGAAGAGAGAACTGGGGCGGCAGCGTTAGCGTCGATCCCAGCTTCGGCTGCAGCGGCAGCA
>CAYPZU010000013.1:0-1663 GCA_964415395.1 uncultured bacterium | reverse complement strand
CAAGGGGAGTCGAACCAGAGAACCTTGACGAGCGGCTCCGGTCTGATATGGCTCACGAGTCAAAATTATTGGGATTGACGCGGGTTTGCCTGACGCTCTCGCGAGCGGATTTGTCGAAAATTAGAGACGTCTCCCTGATTTTCGAAGTTATCCAGTTTATTGAAGCTCATACAAATGACTCATTGGATCAATTGGACATTCAAGACCTCTTTAATGAGCTTGCGAAGAGGCCTTTTTCATTCGATCTGATCGAAGGCATCGTGAGAAGGCGGGGGGCGCCCATTTCTCCAGCAGAGCGGAGGCTTATGAGGCAAATTGCAAGAAGGTTTCCCGATTTGAACCGGACGCTTGCTTCCTGGGAACTCTTGCAAAGAGAAACCGATCGAATGGGGTTGGATCTTGCTTTAGGAGAGTCCCGGTTTCCCAAGACAGTCATCAGGATTGGAGGCGAGGTATTTCCGGCTAACGACATTTCCGGATCTCCGTTCCGCATGCTTGTCCATGCGGCTGGACCGCACGAAGGGCCCATTGAGACAGTTAAAGAATGGAGGCGGGAAGACGGGTTTATGTGCTGTTCTCTCCTTTCGGATGAGACCCCGGATTTCTATGAACAGAATAAAAACTATGCGATGGTTCTCTCTGCCGATCCTACGGTCATTACGGCCACAACCCGCGAGGATGCCTATACGCCTTATAGAGCAGAAGAATCTCCGAAGCAGTTTTACCGCTTTTACCAAAGACTCCAGCTCCTCACCGCGTTCATCGATCGGCTGTACAGAGAATCTGGAATTCAAGGAGACCATCCCACGGATGAGCATTCGACGTTGAACCGATTGATGTCGTCAAGGGATCAAGGCTCGTCTGTCGAACCCATGATCGATGAACTAACGAAAGCATTAAGAAAGGGCAGATCCGCTCTTGAACTATATGCCATTTACAATGAGGGCCTTTCGCGTCAGAAATTGAAAGAATTGGAAAGAGCCCCGTGCCTGCAGGGGAAGATACAGAGGGAAGAGTTTCTGCGATGCGGAAGCCTGCTGGAGGATATCAAGAGCGACGATTCTGTTTTCAGTCGGCATATTCACCCCATTCAGCCGCCAGAGGAACTTCTGCGCCAAACTCCTTTCCAGTCGCCTCATGTATTTAATCTTTTCGGGGAAAGGCCGTTCAATGAAGTGAATCTTTATTTGGGGGGACCGGATGGAAAGGATGCCGTTACGGTTAGAGCGATTCTTGTCGACCGGAATGCTTTAGAGAAAAATCCCCAGGCTTACCTTTCTCTGTTAGTGAATGCAAGGGAATGCAGGATTCCGATCTTGGTTAAAAAAGACCCTGTCCTTACTCCTGAAGCGATCAAGTATAGGCTGATCAGGGCAGTCGAAAGCGCCAATTGCAGATGGGTCGAACGCCTTCTAGCTTCAGGAGCCATCGATGCGGCTACAGCCCAAAAGGCGTTCGAGGTCGCCGTGGAAAATATGGACTCGAAAATCATTTCATCGATCCTAAAAACGGGGCTCATTTCCGATGCGCTGATTGCGGAGGGCTTTGAACGGCTAATCGGAGAAGGCTTTGGCCAGGCCGCTTCCGCTATTTTGGATTTTCGTCCGGGACTCTTGCAAAGGCGGGCTTTGGAAATCCTATCAGGGGAGTGGCCTTCTACTTC
>CAYPZU010000012.1:20142-39959 GCA_964415395.1 uncultured bacterium | reverse complement strand
GGCGTTCCCCGCAACGAAAGGAGCGATGTTGACGAGGTAGGCGGCAAATGGGTGGGGATTATCGAACACCCGGATCACAGCGTTTCCTGCTGCATCTCCTGTAGGATCGAAATGATAGAGGCGGGGGTTATTGTTTCGCAAATCGACGAATAGGCCGTGGATTTGATCTTCTTTCTGGAAGACTGCGCCCAACATGCGGGCTGGATTCTCGGGTCTTGCCGCAGCAGCGTAGAGGCGGTTGATTTCTTCGCGGTAGGATCTTCTTCCGTTGTCCCCGCCCTGATTTTCGATCTTATTCTCCATTCTTTCGTAATGAGCGAAAAAGAGGAGCTCCGGAAACGATTCTGCCCAGGCTTCGGGAATCGCAACCGGCTGAGTCAAATCAGGCAAAGCCGCAAATTGAGAGCGCAAGCGAACTCCTTCCTGCACCGCCGCATCGATAAAAGCGCGCGTCTCCGGATTGTCTCCCATCGCCCTGTTTTCCCTTGCAAGCTGCCATAGCCTCCGCACAAAGTTGAGCGCGCAGAAAGAGTGGGCTGCCTCTCCCCTATTGACACCGCCGAGGTTTTCCGGCGTCCCGTCGATGTTGAAAGTTCCCCGGTACTCCCCTGCCGCCTGTTTTTGCATGCCTGGCAAAATGGGCAGCGCGGCGATCCGGCCAGCGGCGTCGATCTCCGGCAAAGGAGCTGGGATAGCTGCCGCTGGAGCAGGCGCAGCCGCTGCAGGAGCCGGAGCCTCGGGAGCAGCCGCTGCCGGCGCAGGCTCAGGTTGCGCAGGAGGGGGTGCTGCGGGCACGGCAACAGGAGGAGGTCTTTGGCCAACTCTGGGAGGCGCGATGATTCTGCGCGCCTCAGGCGTCCGCCGGCAGCAAATCGCATTGATAAAATGGCTCCATGCGCGGAAAAACCAACCTGCGACCTGCAGCACTTTCCGGGCGGCTCTTTCCAAAAGCGTTCCTTCCGGGCGACCCTGCCTCCTTTCAGCCGGACGGGGTGCCGCAACAGCCGCCCCTCCGCCTATCCTTCCTTCCGGGAGGGGTGCTGCAGGTATATTATTCTGGATCCAGGTCCGCGCCTGATCCAATTCCTGCAAAGTCAGTTGTACGATCCGCCGATCGGCAACGGATAGCCCCCTCTGATTGACCACAAAGGGGAGAAGCTCCTCCGAAATCCTGACGATGTCCCCGAGTCCGCGAACGGGATCGAAAGGTTCTTCGTGAGTAAAAGCCTCGATGAGCCGGGCGGACCGGTTATAGATGTCGTTGAGCGCTGCAGCCATAGATGTTCCTCAATTGGATTTGATTGCGATCGGTTGGGCCCAGTAATGATTGTGTTCCTGATCGTCCACGAAAGCGGGCGCCACTTCTATGGAGAAATAGTTTTTCAGCATGCCCGAACCGGGAAAGCGGTGAAGCGTCGCAGGACCGGCCGCTCCCCTATCGGATCTGCCGTAAGGATTTAAAAGATAAAAGTCATATTTCTTTCTCGAAGCGTTGTAGTGGGCGAAAATCCCATAAACGCTCGGATCTTCCAGAGAGCCTTTGTAAAGCAGAGCCCCCATGACGCCGTTCCCCTTTTGCTTTGCGGTCACCTGGAGAAGAAGAACGATTTGTTCGATCCGCGATCCAAACGTGTTTGCATAGGGTTTGGGGAAATCTTCTGAGTCGGCTGCCTGAGCGGCCTGAGCCAGATCGATAGCGCTCATCGTCCCCCACAAAAGGGTCGGCTGGGCGGGTCGGCTGAACCGGTCGGTCTGCACATCAAGAGAAACGGTTTCGAGATGCGGAAAATGAGCCAGCGCCTCGTTTACATCGGGGTGATCGCTCAATCCCACGCTCGCGCCTGCAAAAGCGGTCGCTCCCCTTCCGACCAGCCCATCTAGATCTGCCGACCCGATCGGCTGGCGCAGAGCGAGCTTTTGGGAGATCGTCTCGATCCCTTGAAGAACCACGAACTGGGCGGCGCGCCGGTCCATGTCATCGAGTTCCAGGAAGTTGAACGTCCCTTCCCATACCCGGTCTCCCTGGCTGGGCCGCGCCCGCGCGGCCGTGTCGGTGGTTTTTGGAGTCGCAAGCCGCTGTCTTGGCTGCCACGGATAATGCTGATTCAGCTCTTCATCCAATTCTTCATCCGGCGCTCCGTCATCCACTTCGCTATCGCTGTTGCTTTTCTGATCCACTTCAAAATCTCTTGGAGGAGGGATTTGGTTCCTCTTGAGCGTGCCATGCGGACCTCTCAACACTACCATAGTGGCAAACGGATCGGGTTCCGATCCATCCTCATCGGTCTCTGCGGGATTTGCAGCGGCGGCGGCTCCAGGAAGTCGATCGAGAGCTACCGGAGGGGCTGCGAATAGAGGATCTGGCGCATGAGCGGCTGGCGCAGGTTGAGGCGCGGGAACCGCCATAGCCGGTAACAAGGCAGGAACAGGAGCTGGAGCCGCTAACGGTAAAGCAGGCGCGGGAGCTGGCGCAGGAATAGGAGCTGCAGCTAAAGGAACAGGTGCGGGAGCTGCCAAGGGTAAAGCGGGCGCTGGGGCTGGAGCGGGTTGAGGCGCGGGAGCCGCCATAGCCGGTAACAAGGCAGGAACAGGAGCTGGAGCCGCCAATGGTAAAGCAGGCGCTGGAACAGGAGCAGCAGCTAAAGGAACAGGGGCAGCAGGAGCAGGTTGAGGCGCGGGAGCTGCTGGAGCCGGTAATACGGCAGGAATAGGAGCCGCCCATGGTAAAGCAGGCGCTGGAACAGGAGCAGCAGCTAAAGGAACAGGGGCAGCAGGAGCAGGTTGAGGCGCGGGAGCTGCTGGAGCCGGTAATACGGCAGGAATAGGAGCCGCCCATGGTAAAGCAGGCGCTGGCGCCGGGGCAGGCACTGCCAATTGGGGAGCTGGCTCCAGAGGAATCGAAGCGGAGTTGGGAAGGGCTTGCTCAGGGGTCTTTTTGGGTGCGGCTGGAAGAGCTGCTAAGGAGACAGAGCTGACAGCGGATGCTGCGATGGGAGCCGGAGTGATGCGCGCGGGATGAAGGGGCGCCTGCTTCCGGAAAAAGCAGGGAAAGAGGGCTCTTAGCGCTTTTTGGAAAACTTTTGCGATCGATTGGGTCAGTTCTTTCAGTCTTTGGGACAGAGATGCGGCTGGCGCGCTTTCGGGAAAGCGGACTCTCCCAACAGGGTTCAGAATCAGTGGTTGCATAAAAACGCCTCAAAAAAAATGAGGGTGCATTTTCAGGATTGAGTGGTTTTTCTGCATTAAAAATCGGCTGGCAAGGAATTTTCCTGTCGATTTTTCGCTCCAGGATTTATGCTAGGACTCCATAGAGGATTAAAAATATGAGAATCGTTCATTCGCTCGGACATGTCGTTGGCGGCAGTTTGCTGATCGCCGGAACCACCATCGGAGTCGGCATGCTGGCCCTCCCCGTCGCTACGGGGCCGGCTGGCTTTTTCCCCACCCTTGCCATCTACCTGGCGTGCTGGATGTTTATGCTCTGCACAGGGCTGCTTCTCGTCGAGGTGTGCCTCTGGATGCCGAAAGATTCGAGCTTCATTTCGATGGCGGACAAGGTTTTGGGACCTGTCGGCCGCTGGATCTTCTGGATCGTCTATCTGTTTTTATTTTTAACGGTCATGATCGCCCACGCAGCGGGCGGCGGCGGCGTCTTCAACGACATTACGGGCCTCAACCTCCCCCACTGGGCAGCCGTGTTCCTCTATTCGGCCGTTTTCGCTCCCGTGGTCTATTTGGGAGCCCGCTCGGTCGACCGGCTCAATATGATCCTGATCAGCGGAGTCGTCTTCTGCTATCTTGCGTTCGTCGGCGTCTCCATCTCCCATGTCGACCTCAACCTTCTGAAAACGGCGAACTGGAACAAAGCCTGGCTGGCCGTCCCGATCCTCTTCACCGCCTTTACCTATCAGGTGATCATCCCGACGCTCATGACCTATATGGAGAGAAACGTCCGGAAAATCCGCCTGGCGATCATTCTCGGATCTTCGATTCCGCTGGCAATTTATCTGATTTGGGAATTCGTGATCCTCGGGATCGTCCCCGCCGAAGGGCCGGGAGGGCTGATCGAAGCGGGCCAGCAGGGGCAGAACGCCGTGGGGCCGCTGAAGCAGTTCGTGCAGAACCCGCTCATTTTCTCAATTGGGAAATACTTCGCCTTCTTTGCGCTCACCACATCCTTCATTCCTCTTGCCCTCTCGTTTTTCGACTTTATGGCGGACGGGCTGAAATGGGAAAAGAAAGGGATGAAACGGGGGCTGCTTACGGTAGCGGTGTTCGGCATTCCGATGGCGATCGCCGTCATCTATCCAAACATTTTTTTGGTGGCTTTGGGGTATGCGGGCGGAATTAGCTGCGCGCTTCTTTTTGGGCTGATGCCTCCCCTCATGGTCTGGGTGGGGCGGTACATCAAGAGATACCCATCGGAAACCCGCCAGTTGTCAGGCGGGAAGCCGATGTTGATCCTTCTGATGGTTTTCGCCTTCATTATTCTGGCCGGCGAAGTGATCCAACAGCTAGGTTAGACTTGCGCTCTCAGCTCGTTGATCGCGACAGTCACCTCGACAGATATTTGTCCGCGGGAAACGGCGGCCAGTCTCTGCGCGACATAGCGTTGAAAATGAGTTCTATGCGGCGCGCTGAGGGCGTTCAGTCTGGGAATAAATCGGTTGAGCTGAATTTTCCCCTGTCCGAAAGCATCTGTACCGTGGCTGTTTCCAAACTGGTATTCATACTCATTCCCAACTTTTCTGATGCCGACAGGGAATGTTTCCGCAATCCCGACGCCTGTTCCAAAAGTAACGGCGGCTACGATCAGTTTGCCTGGAGTTGCATCGGCAAGATCAAGCATCGGTTTGAAAATAGCTTGATACGCCGGGGCTGAGAGAGGCTGAATATTCCCATCAGATTCATTAATAGCAGGGAGAGGAACGTTCTTCACTGTATATTGACTTGTCGTCGCAAGAGTTGCTGACAGTTCTTTGTCCGCAATCATGGATTCAGACCATCCGAAGCCGGCCGGTCTGTCCAGCTGAACTTCAGCAAAAGCTGCGCCTAGGTCTTCTTCCCATTCTTTTGAATGGCGCTCGATGGTACTTCTATAAGAATCTGCTCCGGAAATAAGAGCCGTATCAAGATCGGCCTGATCAAGGACTGAGCCTTGTTTTTTGGCGTCTTTTTCCAACATCATTTTGACCATGTACCCGGAAACGAACGTGCAGGCTAACTTGCCGTTGGGAACATCGTTTTGATTTGCCGTCCCGGCAACAATCGAATAAGGTGCGAGCGGCATAGCTGGCAGCAAGGCTGTAGCGTGGGCAGAGGGCTTCGGTTTGGACTGGGCCAAAGCATGAGGCTGTGTTTGGCTGCCGGCGGCTTTTTGTTTCGCCTGCTGCGCTTTGAACGCAGCTTGCTGGGCTAAGTGCAAGGGGATGCCGACACCTTTCGGAACCGGTTTCTGCGAAGAAGCAAGAGGTTGAAAGACTCCAGTAAATGCTACAGGGGGCGAAAGAGTCGGAGAAACGGAAGGAACGCCAGGAGACGGAGTTTTTCGCGCCGCCTGTGGTTTAGGAAGATCTTGCGGAGGGGCCGATGAAAATTTTACCGCTGTTGGCTTATGCTTCCTATTAAGCATCTTAGGTTTTATTGCGTGTTGGAATTCAGCTGGCTGCTGATCCGTACGCTGTTCTGTATTTTCGCTAACTGGCGGAGGCGTGAGCTGCTGCGATGGCGCTGGAGCTGCTTGCTGCTCAGTCGCTGGCAGTTGAGTTAAGGCAAGAGCTTCCGGTTCGGGATTTGTTGCAGGCGCTGGAGGAGGAGTTTTATCCTGAGGCTGTCCTGCATCGACGATCTCGTGTCCCGCTTGATCCGAATGGGCAGGCGATGGAGCGGCAGAAGGCTGCCCGCTTTGCTCAAGTTGAACAGGAGGAGGAGCGAGCGGCTGAGCGACGACCGTTGTTGTTGTTGCGGGAGGAAGTGGATTTTGTTTAACTGGAAGCGGTCTTTGCGGCTGCCTGCGGCAGGAACCGACAAGGTTTGTCAAAAGCGTCAATCCGGCATAGGTGGCGAACATTTCAGGATGCTCGGTTGCGTGGGAAGCGGCTGCCATAGCAAGAGGAACGCCGTAGTCGCGGGCGATCCGGCGCAATTCGAGAGTCTTCAGCCTTTGAGTTACATTCGTTACGACAGAAGAGGCCGTTCCGCTTAACCGCGAAAGGAATCCAGGCTGCGCAGGTTTAGGAGGTTCTTGCGATAGAGCGTAACGGATCTCTGGCGCTTGGTCTGGGTGGAGAAGAATTTGCAACTGTCTGTCTGCATCTTTGAGAGCTTCTCTCGCTTCAGCATCAGCCGGATTTGCAATCAGCCTATCGAGAGCGGCGGCGGCTTGATTGAAAAGATCGATCGTCTGCTGCAAAGTCGCTTCGAGCCCGATCGTTTTAATCCGATCGCCCAGATCGACTTCTTTCCTAAGAATTCTTCCCGCCAGGTCATTGATCTTCGTGGGATCGTTTCCAGTGAGGATCTCTTGTAATTCTGCCGACCCCGTCTCCTGTTGGATTTTGCGGAGAGCTGCGCCGCGAGGGTTCGATCCGATTTTCTCTACTTTCCCGGTAAAGATGCGGGAGTAGATCTCCAGTTTTTGAATCTTGGCTTTCAACTTCAGCAACGCTGCCGAAGCTTCGGCTTTTGGCTTTGTCTGGATCTCTCTAAAATCTTTTTTGAAGATTCCTTCGATAGTAGATTTTACGGACATTATTACACCATTTTTTAAATATTACATATATTATATACTAAAATGTTATTAAATTTCATTGTTAAAATTATTACTTGTCATATTGGGCAATAAAAAACCCCCTCGATCTTCTGAGGGGGTTTTGACCTTATCGATTAGTCTTGTTTTCGTTTCGCAACGCGCGATGCGCAGTACCCAACTATTACTAAAGCCGTGGCTGAAGCGGCAACAGTGGCTGCCACTACGTGCTTCGGCTTCACTCCTGGGAGACCTGGAGTCACATCTTCATCGCTCTCGCACTGTTCAAACGTCGCATTGAGGGCTTTGTAGCCTCCGGCCAGAACCGCTTCTTTAACGCCGTTCCAGAGAGCAGATCCATGCGTTGTAGCTGCCTCTCTAACGCCGTTCCAGAGAACAGGTGCATGCGTTGTAGCTGCTACGACAACCGTCGAGCCTGCCTGGACAATCGCATCTTTGAAGAAATATCCAACCCCTCCGAGGGCGGCTGTTACAGCTGCGCAGGCGGTCTTGCGGCCTGGCCGGCAGTTAGAAGTTTCTTCTTCATCCACAACAAGAATATCGGTTGGTAGGTCTTTACGTGGTGACGCTTCTTCAGCTACAGGAGATCCTTTTCCTTGGGCTGGTTGGCGTTCATTTACTTTCCCGTCTTGATCATCGTCTTCTGCAAGTTCATCTCCAGACTCTTCGCTGTCATCAACAGGAACAGCAGCTGGTTGGCCTGCGTTTACTTTTCCGTCAGTAGCGACCAGTGTGTTTGTGCCCGTGGTTGCAGCCGGTTCATCATGATCGCTTGGAGCTTCAGAACGAGCACTATGGCTTCGCTGTCTATCAGGTCCTTTAACAGCATCATCGGCGTTAACGAGAGCGGTTAAATTGAGAGGCGGAACTGGGGTTCTTGATCGTTCTGCAGCAGGGGCTTCTTCTTGCTCAGGAATTACTGAAAGTGGAGAGGTCGTCTCGGCGGTAAAAACAAAAGGCAGACCCGTTTCAACCAAAGTAAAGTCAGGCGTTGCGAAAGGATTCACTAGAGGAGCGTCGGCACCTGGGAGAGTCAGTCCAGATGTTAATTGCGCAGGCTGCTGCTCATCCTGGGCAGCTTCCGCTTCGGTAAACGTAATACCCTGCTCCGTATGCAGTGGAGGAGTTCCGAGTCCTCTGCAAACAAGGCGAAATTCCGATTCATCAAGCTGCTGTTCATCCTGTTGAGAAGGGGTTGGCGAAGGGGCGGGCTGTTCAGAAGCGAGTTGTTCGAAGAGCGCGAGGGCCGCTTCGTGAACCGTTACGAGTTCCTCTAGGAGCGCAACGAAATTAAACGCTTCGCCTGAAGAGATCTTCTTAGGAGGTACGAGAATCTTACCAGTTTTTGCGTCAATTACACCAGATGCTCCTATCGCGATTTGTTCGAGCGTTCTCGAGGAAAGAGAGCCGTTCGGCTTAACTGGTTTAGCTGTTAATGCTCCTGTAACTGACTCATAGATAGCCGTTACGCGCTCAGAGCAGTCTTTTAACGTTTCAAGGGAAGCTGCGGCCGCTGCGGTGCGGATCTCTTCTGCTGCCTGAGTCAAATAGGTGTGGATGCCGTTCGGGGTTACAGCCTGAAGGGCGGGAAGGTTTGCGGGGGATGACATAATATCTCCATTATATTGTTAATTTTAGGAAATATTATAAACAATCTACGATTTATTTTAAATAGTTATAATAATAATATTGTTATTAAAATAAATACTATGTGATATACCTGAGGTATACCCAAATGAACTCAAAAGTTGGGTATATGACAAGGAGGCGCCCTGAATTTACGCCAGGCAAAGCCGGCGCCGAAGCAGCTAAACTTAAAAAGTTTAGCGATGCAGGCGGGTCGCAAATTCAGTGGCTGCTCGACGCAGTCAGAAACCAAGTTTTGAGTTCATTTGGGTATATGGCCAAAGACCCCAACCAGCTTCTCTTCCTCGACGCCAAAGAGGACGCCGTCGAGAACCTCGAGGCGATCCGAAACAGCCTCGTCAAGTGCATCGAAGAAGGGATGATCGACGAGGAAGACGCTTATTATAACCAACTTCTGGCGCTGGAGGACGAGGCCGCCCTCTCCGAAAACTGGGATGAGCTGATGGAAGTCGTCGCCAAGGGGAAGACCCTTGAGATCGACGTCTCCAACTGGCTCGCCCGCCATGGCCGCAGCCACCTCTCCCTCCCCTGGCCCCGCCAAGCAAAGTAAATATTTAACTATCTAGTTATAATTAATTTAAGAAATGAAATATTATTACGTTTTTAGTATAATATTTAAACTATGACTGGAATTATAACGACTCGAATTAATAACGAAGGGCCTCTCAGGCTTGACCTCCATTGGCGCGACGTGAAGAACGAGGGAGCCAAAAAAGTGGCGCAGCTCGCTTCTTCTTTAATCCACCTGCGGGTGGAGCAAGAGAAGGGTCTTCCGGCCGCCCAGGTCGCCCGGGTGTCAAAAGAGGGCTTTTTTGGCCATAACGGCGCCCTTTTAGCCCCGATGCCGGAAGGCGATTGGGCGAAGATGCGCCAGGCTTTGATCCAGGCGCGGGCCAAAGATCCCCATATTCCCGATCCGACGGGTCCCAATATTCCTGAAGCGCCTT
Source organism: uncultured bacterium (assembly GCA_964415395.1). Taxonomy (GTDB): domain Bacteria; phylum Chlamydiota; class Chlamydiia; order Chlamydiales; family SM23-39; genus CAYPZU01. Next base: position 30,596 of record CAYPZU010000012.1, on the reverse strand, counting down.
TGAGAAAAGAAGGGCGCGCTACGGTTTCTTTCCGCAATATCGAAGAGCCCCATTATTTGGACGGCATCCCCTATCCCCGCAAGCCGAGGCTCGTCGGCGAAAGCGACACGGCCTATATCCGGAGACTCACCCGAGAACTTGCTGGCGACAAATACGACCCGGCGGAATCGAAAACCCGGGATTCGCTCAACGGCATGGCGCAGAGTATCGTCCCGCGGAGCCATTATGAAATGACGATCCAGCCCGAAGGGCATATGGCCCAGTTTTTTGGCAGAGAGGAGCCGTTCGTCTCCCGCGAAGTCTTTGCGAAAAACGGCTATGTCGAAGGCGCTGTGACCTCGAGCTTCCTCCGGTTCGCCGACCGGCCGACGCTGCTTCGGGTCATTGAAGCCGAAGACGGCTCGATCGACGTGACTCCAGCCCGCGCGTCCAACCTCGCCACCGCAACCGAAATCGGCACGTTCGCCTTCTTAAGCCAAATGAACCTCTTCCGCGATCCGGCGAAAGCCCATCTCGCTGAAGGGATCGAGCAAGAGGGAAATGAATACATTTTCGAATTCCTGCCCCAGTCCCTCCTTCCCCTTTACGGCGGCGCCGAAAAAGAGATGTTCGAAAATCTCCAGAAGGCCTACGCAGAGCTGAGCAAGGAACCGATCGATATCGCCGACCCGGCCGATCCCTCGAAAGTTTACCGCGTCCGCTTCCGTCCGCTTCCCGCCGCAGCTTCCCAGTTCAACTACGCCAACACGCTCGAGCAGGCTCTCCCTGGAGCGGTTTCCGGAGAATTCGCCGCCCGCGACGCGACCATCGAGTGCGATCAGGCGCTCTTTAGAAAAGTAGACGGAATGCCGGAAGCGTTCATCGCAAAGCGGGCCGCCCGTTTCGGCGTCGACCGCGCCCGGTTCCTCGAACTTGTTGCCGACACACGCTACTTCCTCGAAAAGCAAAACAATCTCTGGCCGTGGCAAGCGAACGTATTGGAGCCGCATGAAGAGCTGATGGCCCGCGCCTTTTTGGCTCACTTGCTTGGCATCCCCGTTTTCGACAACTGCAAGAGTTTGGTCGACCGGACAAACGTTCTCAACGCGATGATCACTTCGATGAAACAGTGGCTCCGCTCCAAAGCTCCCCTTCCGGAAAAAGAGGGCAGAGTCGCGATCTTCGATTTGCCCAAAGTAGCTCACGCTCCTGCCGGCGCTGTCAACACCCAGGGCCAGCCGCTCGTCTACTATCCATTTAAAGAGCTCTTCATCGACAACCTCCATAAAGGAGTGAAAATTTCTGAATTATCCCGCGGCGAAAAAGGATACAAATTCAACCGAGGCCTCTTTCAGCATCCTGCACTTAAATTCCTCCTGCCCGGCAGATATCTCAAGAAAAAAGAAGAGCCCGTGGCAGCGAGCCGATTCAAGCGATGGGCGCTCCCGATCGCAGGCTGGATCCTCCCCCCTACCCCGTTCCAGGCGTTTGCCTGGTGCGGACTGAAAGCAACCGGCGCCCACCAGAAAGAGATCGACCGGGTCTTTATCTACCAGAAAAAGCTCTGGAAAAAAGGCGTCGTCGGCAAAATTAAAGCAGTTGCTTTGACGATCCTGCTTACCCTTATTCCGGTTCAGTTGATCCTGTGGGGAGTTTCTATCCTCTCTTCGCTCCGGTACGCTCATAAACCCTGGCGGGTTGTAAGCGCCGTCCTGATGCCGTTCAAGATGATCAAAAACGGAGACGCCCTGACTCCAAAGCTCCACGTCAACGAGAAGTACCGCGAAGCGGGACAGAAACAGCTCCTCTACGGCGGCCAGGAAGCCGATCCCCTCCTATTTGAAGACTCAGATAGTTGATAGTCAACGTATTACGCTAATTGACATTTTTTAAAGAAAATGTTATAATAGAAGCGTATGAGCACGATGAACGTCAACCCGATCCACTTAGTTCAGTCCGTATCGCAGTCCTATGACTCGAAAGACAGCTTTTCAGGGGGACTCTCCGAGGAGCTGCTTGCCATTGCCGGGCGGCTGCGGGAGGCTTTGGAAGGGTTGAGCGCGTGGGTGCAGATCCATGCCCTGATGCGCTCCGATGACGAGGGAGCAAGAGAAGGCGCCGCGAAAGATTTGAACCACCTGAATGGAGTGTTCCAGAACGTCCATGAAGAGCTGTTGAGCTACGCCCAGCAGCTTCCCGAGCTGCTTGATTCGCCAGCAGCCTACCAGATGCTCAAAACGATCGAAAAGTGCTTTTTGGAAGATGCGGCGAAAGAAACACCTTCCGAACTTCCCCTTTATGGATATACCTCCTGGGGAGAGCTCATCCTTTCCACCAAAGAAGTGAAATGGACGGCAGATATGCTGCAGCCCATCTTCGAACAGGTTCCTGCCGCGAACTGGAAAAACGTCCGGCAAATCCTGGCCTACGCCAAAGAAAACCTCCTCTAATCTCCCCCCATTTTCTATCGTTGAAACCGTTGCATAACCCGCCAGCGTTGGTCGAATAAGAAGGGACAGGATAGGCAAGATCGCAATTCCACCCCAGAAAAGATGCTTTTCAGGGGCCCCGGGCGGCATGATAGGCAAGATAGATCATTAGGATGGGAACGAATATCCCAATTTTCTATCCCCGCCAGCCAAAAACCACCTACGATATTTCACTCAGTTTATCTTGCCTATCATGCCGCTTGCGATCTTGCCTATCCTGTTCCTTTTTCAAGCGTAGAATAACAATATCGGGATGCAGCCCGATTGTTTTTTGCCAAATATTAACGTATAATTAATGCTTTAAAAAAGGAATTTTATGAATCTGGTTAATAGAGCATTTCAGGGCATAATCAGCGCGGGGCAAGATTTTTTGCGCGAAGAGCCAAGAGTTCAATTCGCAAAAATCACTGGAGCAGCCGGCGGGGCATTGGCTTTCTATGCGGCATCTTGCGCCGCCATTCACTTAGCGTGCACGGAACCCGGGGAACTCGATACAAACGAAGCCTACTTATTGTTTGGGAAGGCGGTATTAGGAACCTCTATGGTTGTGGCGGAAATTGTACTGACCGAGAGAATTCAAGATTTATACGAATCTCTGAAAAATACTTTAAAAACAACGCCCCTGACGATCAATTAACAGGATGAAAAGGATCGCCGAAACGTCGGCATGATACGCAGGATGAAATTTTCTATCTTGCAAATCCTGCCGCCCGGGGCCCCTGAAAAGCATCTTTTCTGGGGTGGGATTGCGATCTTGCCTATCCTGTCCCTTCGTAAACGATAGGAATGATGGATGGAATTCATCGGGTGTTTTTGAGGGCGAGGAGAACGCTCGCGGCCTGCGCCACATTGAGCGATTCGATTTTCCCGCTCATCGGGATGTAAATCGAACGGTCCGCTTTTTTCCGGATGAGAGGCTGGATCCCCTCCCCTTCCGATCCTAGAATCAGAACCGATTTCGGCGCGTAGCGGAAGGTGAAAGCGCTTTCCGAAGAAGGTTCGAGCAGCGAGGCGACGATCTCATAGCCCGCTTCCTGGAATTTAAGGACCGCATCGGCGAGATTGGAAATCCGGATGAGCGGAATCAGCTCGCTCGCGCCGCAGCTTGTTTTGGCGACGGTGGGGGTGAGATCGGAGCCGCGGTTTTTCGACCAGGCGACGCCGTCGACGCCGAAGGCTTCCGCCGAGCGCAAAATAGCTCCGAAATTCTGCGGGTCGAAGATCTGGTCGAGCATCAGAACGAAACTCGTTTCCCCGCTCTCCTCGATAAACTCCTTTGCGTCGTAGAATTTTCTCCCTTTTACATGAGCCGCGATGTTCTGGTGGGAGTCGGAGTCGGACATTTTCGTCAGGTCATTCTCGGAACAGAAGGAGATCGGAATCCCTTTTTTCTCGCAGAGTTCGAGGACTTCGCTTTTGCGGGAGCCTTTCGGAGGAACCGTCAGGATGCGGATCAGGCGGTCGGGAGCATGGAGCAGCAGTTCGCGGATCGCGTGGAGGCCGATCACCAGTTGTTCTTTGGGTGGCCAGCGCATCAGAATTCCCGAGAGACTTGCGCCCAGCCGGAGATGGTGGCCCAGCGGAGTTTGATTTTCTGCGGTGTAGACGTGGGCGGCGCGCCGTCGACGGAAGTGGAGACGTCGGCTGGTGTGACTTTGGAGGAGAAGTAGTGGATCAGGCCGCCGAGGCCGATCCGCCAGAAGCGTCCGAGCATCCCGTCGATCTGCGCCCATCCTGTGTGGCCGAGGTTGCCCCCTTCGGTCGCGCGCATCGTGGTTTCCGAAGGAGGGCCGAGATCGACCTGCGTGTCCCATTTTGTGTTGAGCCGCATCCGGAGCCAGTGGTAGGTGTAGCCAGCGTTTAAAATGAGGCAGTTGCCCGGCTCGATCGTGAACCCGCCGCCGAGGAAGAAGCCCCACCAGGTCATGTGAAGCGGATGGAGCGCCGCAGACATAGCAAACCCCTCCCCCGCGTACGGGTCGGGGCGGACGCCTTTTCTTTCGAGCCGCTCGAAATGGCCGGAAAGGCCCATCAGCGGGGTCAGGATCACTTTGTAGATCCTGTCGGCCGTCAGATTGACCGCATAACCGAAATAGCCGGTTGCATCGGCGCTCCATCCTTCGCTGTTGTACTCGAATTGGGGCTGTTCGGAAGTGAACGGGAGGTCGGAGAATTTCTGAAAGACGTTGCCTTTCCCGAACGCGCCGTACGCTCCCCTCATGAAGAAGCTTAAGTCGCGGTGAATCACTTTGAGGGTGAGGGCGTTTTCCCAGAACTGGACGTCGCGGCTCAGTTCGCTATAGGTTTGGGCGGCGTCATCCCCTGAGTTCTGCAGGTGCCAATGGATCCGGTCGTTCCGGTAGCCGGACGAGAGTTCCCAGCGGAGCGGCTCGTTGACCGTTGCGAACAGGGCGAAAGGGAGCAAAAAGAGGGGCCAGCTTTTCAAAGAAGAATTGCCTGTTTAAATGGCGGTTAGTGTAACCTGTGGAGTAGATTTTCACAAGGTTCTCATGAGAAAGCTCACCCGTTCCCGCTCTGACAAAATTTTTCTGGGGATCTGCGGCGGGCTTGCCCAGTATCTCGAGATCGACCCGACTTTCATTCGCTTTTTGGCCGTCATCCTTCTGATCTTCACGGGCTTTCTTCCCCTCCTGGCCGTCTATCTCGTTGCGGCGCTGATCATTCCCCTCGAGCCGAACGGGGCGCCCCGAACCGAGTACAAGCATCTTTTCCGCTCCAAAACGAATCGGAAGATCGCCGGCATCTGCGGGGGGCTCGGCATCCTTCTCAATGTCGATCCGACGACGATCCGCCTGATCGCTGTATTCCTCTGCCTTTTGACGGGAGTGCTGCCTCTCGTGCTGATCTATCTGATCGGCTGGATGATTATCCCCGAAAAGTAGAGAGATCCACCACAGAGGCACAGAGAACACAGAGAAAAGAGTGTATTAGAGTTGAGAGGGGGGTGTCCGCTTCGCCCAGTAGTCGTCGCCATAGTCGTAGCCAAGCTGCTCCCCCTTAGCTACGGGGCGGGCTGTAAATAAAACGACATGGCTCAAGAAATCAAACGTCGCCAGGCTCGTTAAAAGGTTGGGTTTCGAACTGTGGTTGATGTAGCGGGCAACCCCGCCCTGCTCCAAAGCGTCGATCGTGTAGGGCGTTTTGACTCCCTGGACGACGACGTATTCGAAACAGTAGGCGTTTTTTCCGTCGCTGCGCCTCCGCTTCCTCACTTTTCCCGAGTATTCGGCGATGAATTCCATCTTCCTGAAATCGCGGGCCGCGAAAACGCCCCAGCCGATTTCCGGGCCGATCCAGCGGATCTCCACATCTGGAAGAGCCCCCGACGCGATCTCCTTTTTGAAGTAGCTTCCCATCCAGAGCTGCTCGCGGGTGACAGCCTCTTTCTTTGCCTGCCTGATCCCTCTTGCAACCAGGTCGGTGTAGACCTTCGCGTCAGCGAAGTCGAGGTGGGATAAAAACGGCGCGCCTGTTTCCTTTTCGAATTCTTCGAGGGTGAGGCGCTTCCCCTCTTTTTCAAAGAGCGGAGGCTGGCCCGCTCGTTTCGGCGGGATCGGCAGAGGGAGGAGTTTTCTGGAAAAGAAGAAGCTCATTCGAACAGTTTAGGAGTTTGACAGCATTCTTTCCAAAAGAAAGAGCCGTAATCGAAGGTCAGCTGCGCCCCTTCCGGAATTTCCTTGACGGCCACGAAAATCATCCGGGGCAGGCCGCGCCAGTAGACCGACTGGAGACCCAGGTTCGGCTTGGCGCTATGATTGATGAAGCGGGTGAAGTTTCCTTTTTCTTCGGCGTCGATCACATATTTTTTCACTCCGCCGTCCCAGGTCGTGTAGCGGACGCAGTAGACTTTTTCCTTCAGGTGTTTCCGCTTCCGCTCCTTGACTACTCCTGTGTACTCGCCTACAAACGCGCAAGGAGGGATCCTCTTTTCGGCAAAGGCTCCCCAGCCCACCTCGTTATCGAGGAAGCGGATGGAGACCGGAGGGTGGAGCCCTTTCTGGATCTCCTTATCGAAATAGATCCCCATCCAGATTTTCTCCGGCGGGATTTCGTCCTGCGCTTTCGCTTTCTGGGTGCGGGTCAAGATCCGTTTCAGGATGTCGTCTCTTTCGAAGATCGGATGAGTCAGATACTCGAGATGGGGAAGCTGCTGCTCCACTTCAGGAAAGAGGGTTCCAAAGTTTCTTTCGGGAATGGAACTTAAAAGACGGACGCAATCTTTCCGGTTCAGGAATTGGGCCGTCTCGACCGGCGTCAAACCGAACCGATTGCGACGCAGCTTCAGATAGGGATCGGCCGCAAGTTCTTTGACAAGGTCGATTCGTCCCGCAATCACAGCTAAATGGAGGAAGGTTTGGCCGTCTTCTGCCGCCGCTCTGCGGACCGCCGGGTGGGAAACGAGCCCTCCCTCCAGGTTCTGCACGAACTCTTCCCAGGCCAATTTTCCAGACGCCAGCAAATCGAGCTGATTCTGCCAAAAGAGAAGCTCGACCCGTTTTTCAGGGTCCGATTCGATTTCGCCGGGGCATAAGGGGCGGGTTTTTTTCGGAAGAAGCAACTCTAAAACCTGTTCCAAACAGCCACCTTGGGTCGATTTCAAGAAGAGAGAAATTCTCTTACACTTTTTCGGAAGTTTCTACAATCTTTTTTTTAATGCCCGTAGGGAGAAATCGTTGACACGATGGATCTCTCCCTTTATGTGTAGGTTTATGGATTGCATTTTAGCCCTTGACCAGGGGACCACGTCATCGCGCGCGCTCATCGTCGATCGAACAGGAACGGTTCTCGCAATCGCGCAGAAAGAATTCAAACAGTTTTTCCCCCAGTCGGGATACGTCGAACACGACGCGGAAGAGATCTGGAGCTCCCAGTTTGCCGTGGCGAATGAAGCGCTCGCCAAGGCGAAGAAAAAAGCGTCGGAGATCGCCGCCATCGGAATTACGAACCAACGGGAAACGACGATAGTCTGGGACCGGAAAACCGGAGCGCCGATTTTCCGCGCGATCGTCTGGCAGGACAGAAGGACGACTCCTCTTTGCGAAGAGCTGCGGGCTCGGGGGCTGGAACCTCTCTTCCGCGCGAAGACCGGGCTGCTGCTCGATCCGTACTTTTCGGGAACGAAGGTGCGGTGGATTCTGGACAACGTGAAGGATGCGCGCAAAAGGGCCGAGAAGGGCGAACTGGCGTTTGGGACGGTCGATAGCTGGCTCGTATGGAAACTGACGAACGGGAAAGTGCATGCGACCGATGCGACGAATGCGAGCCGCACGCTCCTCTACAATATCCACACGGGCGAGTGGGACGATGAAATTTTAAAAGAGCTGCAGATTCCGCGGCAGATGCTGCCTGAGGTGAAAAGCTGCTCGGAAGTGGTCGGAAAAACAGGCGAGCATGTGTTCAGCGCGCCTGTGCCGATCGCCGGGATTGCGGGCGATCAGCAGGCGGCCCTTTTCGGGCAGGGCTGTTTCGAGAGCGGGACGGCGAAGGCGACCTATGGGACGGGCGCATTCATTCTGATGAACACGGGATTGAAAGCCGTCGAGTCGAAAAACAAGCTGATCACGACAGTGGCTTTAAAATTGGGGAGCGAAGTCCGCTACGCGCTGGAAGGGAGCGTCTTCAATGCGGGGACTGCGATCCAGTGGTTCCGCGACAATCTGGGACTGATCCGGAAAAGCTCTGAAATCGACGAACTGGCGGCAAAAGTGGAAAATAGCGGCGGCGTCTACTTCGTGCCGGCCTTTACGGGATTGGGAGCGCCCCACTGGGATCCTCATGCGCGGGGGGCTATTTTTGGGCTTTCGCGCGGATCGAGCGCAGCCCATTTGGCGCGGGCGGTGCTCGAAAGCATTGCGTTTCAGGCGGCCGATGTGCTCCATGCGATGGAGAGCGATGCGAAGATGCAGCTGAAAGAACTGCGGGTCGATGGCGGCGCGGTGGCGAGCGATCTGTTGATGCAGATCCAGGCCGATTTGATGGAAACGGCGGTGCTGCGTCCGAAAAACCGGGAACTGACAGCTCTCGGCGCGGCGTTTCTGGCGGGTCTTGCAGTCGGCGTCTGGAAGAGTCCGAAAGAAACGGCGGCTTTATGGAAGCTGGAGCGGAAATTCGAGCCGGCGATGGATGAGGCGGCCAAAAAAACGATGGTCGCAGGCTGGAACAAAGCGGTGGAGCGCTCAAAAGGGTGGGAGAACGGATGAACCGCGATGCGATGATCGAAGCGTGCCGGCGTTCCCCCGATCTTTGGGATCTGATCATTATCGGCGGCGGAGCGACAGGGCTTGGCGCTGCCGTCGACGCGGCGTCGAGAGGCTACCGGACGCTCCTTTTGGAGCAGAGCGATTTTGCAAAGGGCACTTCGAGCCGCAGCACGAAGCTGGTCCACGGCGGGCTCCGCTATCTCAAACAGGGCAACATCGCCCTCGTCGTCGAAGCGCTGAAGGAGCGAGGGCTGCTCTGCCAGAATGCTCCCCATCTTGTGAGCCACCTCCCCTTCCTTGTTCCGAACTATCATTGGTGGGAAGGGCCGTTTTACGGGATCGGGATCAAAATTTACGATCTGCTCGCAGGGAAACTGGGGCTGGAGAAATCGGAGCACCTGAGCAGAGAAGAGACGCTCTTTCGGATTCCGACCCTCGAGCCGAAGGATTTGAGAGGCGGCGTGGTCTATTACGACGGGCAGTTCGACGACGCGCGGCTCGCGGCGTGTCTCGCGAAAACATGCGCCGACCTGGGCGGAACGGTTGTGAATTACATGCCCGTTTCCGGACTGATCAAAGAAAAGGGGCTGACGATTGGCGTCAGAGCGCGCGATCTGGAATCGGGCGAAGAATTCGAGCTGCGCGGAAAAGCGGTGATCAACGCGACGGGAGTATTCTCCGACGGCGTCCGGAAAATGGACGAGCCGGCAGCCTCTCCGATCATCGCCCCCAGCCAGGGCGTCCATCTGGTGCTCGACCGCTCTTTTATGCCGAGCGACACGGCGATCCTGATTCCGCAGACCGACGACGGGCGGGTGTTATTTTTCGTTCCGTGGCACCGCCACCTTCTTGTAGGTACGACCGACACTCCGGTGCGGAAAGCGATTCTTGAGCCCAAGCCGCTTGAAGAGGAGGTCGAATTTATCCTGAAGCACGCGGCGCGCTATCTCACCCGGCATCCGAAAAGAGAGGATGTGCTGAGCGCCTTTGCCGGCTTAAGGCCTCTCGTCAAACCGGGCGGCGGAAAAAATACGGCGGCGATTTCGCGCGACCATACGATTTTAATCTCTGAGTCGGGGCTGATCACGATCACGGGCGGCAAATGGACCACCTACAGGAGAATGGCGCAGGACGTCGTGGATAAAGCGGCGGTCGTGGGCGGGCTGAAAGAGTCTCCCTGTGTAACGCAAACGCTCCATTTGCACGGCTACAAGCCCGGACGGCACGCAGTCGACGCCTGGGTTTGCTACGGAACGGACGCCGCGAAACTCGAACAGATGATCGCGCAAAGGCCCGATTGGGGCCATCTGCTCCATCCCCGCCTCCCCTATCTTCCAGCTGAGGCGGTCTTCGCCGCGCGCGAAGAAATGGCGCGGACCGTCGAGGACGTTCTCGCAAGAAGAACGCGCGCCCTCTTTTTGGACGCGCGCGCAAGCATCGAGATCGCCCCCCGCGTCGCCCAAATCCTTGCGGATGAGCTGGGGAAGGACAAAAAATGGGTGGAGAGCCAGCTGCATGAGTTCAACCGCACGGCAGCAAACTACCTCTTAAGTTAGTCCTCGTCGTCGTCTTCGAGGATTCCCCATTCTTCGATTAAAAAAGCTACAAAAACGTTATTGTCGAGCGCGCTGTTAGCGACGCTTATCATAGAATTGACGGTGGAGTCGCCGATGCATGGCAGAAAATTGCATCGAGAAGAGAGTTTCCGGCTGGGTATTCGAGCCAAGAATGGGCTGATAAAACAGTCCATAGCCAAGACCCGCCG
>CAYPZU010000012.1:0-20132 GCA_964415395.1 uncultured bacterium | reverse complement strand
CGTTGACGGGTGGTTCATTATTTTACTCCATGTTAAACCCTTTCGGGCTTCCTAATTATAACCGATTTTTAGCCCTTTTTCAACTCAAATAAAGTCTGCGCTATCCCAAATGGGGCCGCCTCATTAAAATATCTCCTCTATGAGATGGATTTCGCTGGTTTTAATCGGTTTAGCAGGGTGCCGCGGCCCTCTCCAGGAGGCTGCCGCGCCCCCGTTTTCTCCCCTGTTCCTGGCTGAAGGGCTGACCCAGACCCAGGTTATAGAGCTTCTTGGCCCCCCTTCGGCCCGCTCCGTATCCCCGTTCGAGCGCGAAAGCTGGGTCTATTCCCTCGCAGATTGCCAGATCACCTACTGCAACACCCGCGGCCCCGGGATCTACCTCTTTCCCCGCCCGTCGAGCCCCCAGTCCCTGCACCTCCTCTTCGACGAAGAGGGCCGCCTCGCCTCGATTTCCCCCTCCGCCTTTCCAAATAATCCCTTACCTGATATACCTTCCCCATATGATCAAATTTCCGATGAAATTCGAAGTCCAGGCGGCTGCATCAGCCGGCATTCAGGCCAACTGGACGGGCCAAAGCGACCAACTCCCTCCGATCCCCAGCGCGATCCCGCCTGAATTCATGGGGCCGGGAGGAGGATACTCGCCCGAAGATCTGTTTGCCCTGGCTTTGCTCAACTGCCTGATCGCCACCTTCAAAGTCTATGCGGAAAAATCAAAAGCGGAATTCAAAGAGATCAAAGGGAAAGTCGTTCTGACGGTCGACAAAGTGCTCCCGCAGGGGTTTGCAATGACCCACGCCGAAATATTTTTCGACATCGCCGGCTCTACCGATCCGGAGAAGCTGCGCAAGGTGCTCGACTCGGCGATCAAAGATTGCGCGGTGAGCAATTCGATGAAGACGGGCAAAACTTTCCACATCAACATCTCCTAAATATTTTCCTGTCCGCAGATTCAGCACGGCAGACTTGATTTTCAGATCCCGCTTCTGTAAACTGTATCGGTACAGAATTCACTGTACGTGTGTAGGATGAAACGAATACTTGGTTTAATCTGTATGGTTGGTACGCTCCTTGCCGGGGAAGTTTTCGCCATGAGCCGCCCCGAAAATAAACCTCTTGTAGTCATCCTGATGGGCCCGCCGGGCGCCGGCAAAGGGACGCACGCCGGCCCGCTCAGCGAAACGCTCAGCCTGCCCCACATATCTACCGGCGATCTGTTCCGCGAGAACATGCGCGCCCAAACTGAACTCGGCAAAAAAGCGAAAGCGTATATCGACCAGGGCCAGCTCGTCCCCGACGAACTCGTCATCGACATGCTTTTTGATCGCGTCTCGAAAGAAGACTGCAAAAACGGCTACATCCTCGACGGATTCCCCCGCACCATCGCTCAAGCGAAATCGCTCGACCAGAGATTGAATTCCCATGTGCGCACAATCGCGCTCAATTTCAACGTCGCCGACGGAAAAATCATCGAGCGGGTCGCGGGACGCATCGCCTGCAAACAGTGCGGACGCCCGTACCATCTGAAATTCGATCCTCCGAAGCAGCAGAACGTATGCGACGTCTGCAGCGGCCCTCTTTTCCAGCGGGACGACGACAAGGAAGAGATCATCCGGAAACGTCTTGAAGTCTACCGCGCCCAGACCCAGCCTCTGATCGATTACTACGCGAAACAGAAAGGGGTGCTGAAAGAGATCGACAGCGATCAGCGGAAAGAGCAGGTCTTCCATGACGTGCTCGACGCAGTCCCTACGCCTGCTCTCGCCAAGTAATCAACTCCCCTGTATGGTGGGGATATGAACCTATCCGCAAATTATAACGTCGGTCTTCGGAAGCTTTTTGGTCCCAGCGCCCCGAAACGTGGCCCCTCAGCATTCGCTCTCGCCAACTTTCTCAAGTTGGCATCGAGACTCCATGCTGCACTGGGCCGCAAAAAGTTTCTCGAATCCCTAAACCCTCTACTTTGCGGATAGCTTCATGGAACGGAAGTTCGGTATCCTCATCTACGAGAAAGCGCAGCCGATGGACGTCATCGGCCCATGGGAAGTTCTTGCCACGTGGAAAAACATCCTCAAAGCCCCGATCCATCTCTACCTGATCGGAGAGACTGCCGGAACCGTTGCTCTCGATAATAGAATCGCGCTGAACGCCGAAGTCGATTTTGACCATTGCCCGCCTCTTGATTATATGCTGGTTCCAGGCGGCGTGGGAAGGATCGCGCAGATGGAAAATCCGAATCTGATCGGCTTCATCAGGAAACAGGCAGAGCGCTGCGAGTTGATTCTCTCCGTTTGCACAGGGATGTTTCTCCTTGCCAAAGCGGGTCTTTTGGATGGAAAAGAGGCGGCCACCTACTGGCGCGCGATCCCCGAACTCAAGAAGCTAACGAATGTAAAAGTGAAAGAAGAGCGGATCGTCAAAAGCGGCAAAGTCTGGACTTCGGGCGGAATCACGAGCGGCATCGATTTGGCGCTCGCCTGCATCGAAGAGTTAGGCGGAATCGAGGCTGCCGGACAGGTTCAGCTTCTTCTCGAGTATTTCCCGATTGAAAAACTCTACTGCTCACCCAAAACAGCAGAGTCGATCCCTCCGCATCAGCTGCCCGAGTATATCAGGAAGATTCTTTGAGCAGCTCTCTCGCTTTCATGAGCGCGGCGTCGATGTGAGGAAAAATATGCTCCTCCCCGATGAGGCGGGAAAGGCCGAATTTCTTCAGATCTTTTTCTGTATGGCCGTGGACTCCCGAGAGCAGAAGCGTCGTTCGGGCATTCCGGCATTTCACAAAGAACTCTTTCAGTCCATTCATCCCTGAGGCGTCGATCATCGGCACCTGCCGCATCCGGAGGATAAACACCTTCGGCGGTTTTTGCAGATTGTTGATCACGTCTTTCAGCACGTCTGCGGCTCCGAAAAAGAACGGTCCCTGAATCTCGTAGACTTCGACTCCCTCGGGAACCGATTTTTTCGCAATCGCGTCGGGATCTTCTTTTTCGGGACCGGATTCATGAAACAGATGGGTGAGCTGCACCGTTTTGGAAAACTGGCTCATCCTCTTCATAAAAAGAAGCGAGGCGAGGATCATCCCGAGCGAAATAGCGACCGTGATATCGACGAAAACAGTCAGGAGGAATGCGGCGAGGAGAATCGCCACGTCGCCGAAAGGAGCTTTTAAAAGCTGGGCGAAGTGGGACGCCTCGCTCATATTCCAAGCCACCATGATCAGAACGGCGGCGAGCGCGGCGAGAGGGATTTGGCTGACGACTGGAGCCAGGAATAGGATGATTCCGAAGAGAACCAGAGCGTGGATCATGCCGGCGGCGGGCGTTTGGGCGCCAGTCTTTACGTTTGCGGCGGTGCGGGCGATGGCTCCGGTAGCGGGGATGCCGCCGAAGACGATCGAAAAGAAGTTTGCGATCCCCTGTCCGACCAGTTCGCAGTTCGATTTATGCTTCGAGCCGATCATGCCGTCTGCGATTACGCACGAGAGAAGAGATTCGATTGCGCCGAGGAAGGCGATCGTAATCGCGTCCATGAATACTTCGGAAAGCTTCTCCCAGGGAACGTTGAAAAAGGAAAACGACGGAAGAGGAAGGCTGCTTGGGATCTGTCCGAATTTCGAATGGATCGTTGCCACCGGCAGATGGAAAAGATAGACGCAGAGGGTGGCGAGCACGATCGAGCCGATCCCCCAGGGAATGGCGGGAATGAATTTCCGGATGAGGAGGATGACAGCCAAAGTTCCGGCCCCGACGGCGAGAGTGGAGGGATCGAACGAGGGCAGGGCGTGGAAATAGGCGATCCATTTAGCTGTAAAATCCGCAGGCGGCACTCCCATGCCGAGGCCGAAAAAGTCTTTGATCTGGGAGGAAAAAATGATGACGGCGATGCCCGTCGTAAATCCGACGACGAGAGGATGCGGCACATATTTGATCCAGGTGCCGAGGCGGAACACTCCAAGAAAAATCAGCAGGATGGCGGCGATCAGCGTCGAAAGGGCGAGTCCTTCGTATCCCGTCCTTTGGATGATATCGTAAACGATCACGACGAACGCGCCCGTTGGACCGCCGATCTGTACGCGGCTGCCGCCGAACGCGGAGATCAAAAATCCGGCGACGATGGCGGTGAAGAGTCCCCGCTCCGGCGAAACGCCAGACGAAATGGCAAAAGCCATTGCCAATGGAAGAGCGATGATGCCGACAGTCACGCCTGCGATCAGATCTTTCTTAAACAGCGCGAGGGAATAATTCCGGAGCATCGTAAAAGATTTCGGGAGGAATTCGTGCGCTGCGTTCATGGAAAGGGATGTTATTCCTCGGCTGAAATTTCTTCAACGGTTGACGAAATATTTCAAAAAAGCGAGAGTGTGAAGCATGAATAAAAACAAATCTTGGATTGCTGTTGCAGCGCTGACTGTCGGGCTTGCCGGATTTTATCCCTCGTATGTTTTTCTCGCAGGGCAGACGGTGTTTAAACACCAAGATATCGGAATGAAAATCACAGACGCCCTTTCGGCAGGAATCTATTTTAAGGAAACCGCGAAAGGGAAAATCTCGCTTCGGGATGCGCTCGAGCAGGCTCCCCGGATCGCTGCAGCGAGAGGACTGCCTCTCGATGCGATTGAAAAGGCCGTTCTTTCCAGGATAGAATTTCCGACGCTGACTTTGCTCGGGAATCGCTGGGTCGATGCCGCCGATCTGAACCGGACGCTCGACCGGTTTTCTCAACGCCCCTGACTCTGATTTAGATGATAATTCTGCTTGCTGTGGTAGCGGTCCCACCAGTACGGGTAGCGCCGGCGCCAGATCCAGTACGCCTCTTCGCTTCCATACCAGCGGCCGTAATACCAGCCGGGACCATACCAATAGTCCCGGTCGGCATACGCTTTTCCGTTGTAGATATAGATTGTAGGTTCCCGGTCTGCGATTTCAGACGCGGAGCCGAATAGAGCGATCCATCCGAGGAGAGCCGGAATCATCCCCTATCTCCCGTGTCCGCCGCCATGGCCGCCGCCGCCGCGTCCGCCCCCGCCGCGAAATTCGTCATCATGCTGCTGGGGCGAAGGATTGGCTCCCCGCGAACGATCCTGATGATAGTGGTCCTGGTGGCCGTGGTAATTCTGATGATGATAGTCCCACCAGTTGGGATTGTTATGGCGCCAGTTCCAATACTCGTAGTCGCTTCCGAAGTAGAAACCGTAGTACCAGCCGGGACCGTACCAGGTATCGACCTGATAGGTGTCCTGGTCATTGTCCGCATCGCCGCCGACCTGCACGACGACTTGCGCGTAGGCAAGAGATGAAAACAGGATAGAGAAGAGTGCAAGTTTACGCATGACGCTTCCTCAGTTAATGATGTCCGCCGTGATGTCCGCCGCCATGGTGGCGTCCGCCGCCGCCATGATGCCCGCCTCCATGATGGCCGCCATGGTGTCCGCCCCCGTGATGTCCGCCGTGGCGATGATGGCCTCCTCCATGATGTCCGCCCCCGTGATGGCCGTGCCGGTAGTAGCCGCCATCCCAATAGCCGTTGCCGTGCCAGCCCCAGCCATTGTGGTATTGCCACCAGTAGGGATAGCTGGTCTGCCAGTAGATGAACGTAGGCTCGTCATAGAAATAGACGCCGTAGTACCAGCCTGGTCCGACCCAGACTGCTGGTTCTCCCCCGCCCCCGCCGACTTCAACGGAAACGCCGCCGCCCGCCATTGCTGAAAGAGAGGAGGTGGCGATGATGCCGATCATAAAGATGAGTTTGCGCATAGAATGCCCTCGAACAAATTGCCTATCTAAGGCGCACCTTATGAAAGAGGGCAGATTTCTACAAGAGATTTAGGGAAGGGCGATTTCGGCGATGACGGGAAGGTGGTCGGAGGGAAAGCCTCCATCGAAGGTATCTGCCAGAATTCCATGCAGATATACAGATACGGTAGAGCTGACGAAGATACAATCCGGCTTAACGCCGGGCTGGCCGGGTTCTTTGAATCCACTCCAGGTTCCGGTCGGCCCGTGGTGGGGATGAAAGGTTACCGTTTGGGCGTCCACGAGGGGGTTAGGGAGCGAATCGTCGGTCAGAATCTTGAGCGTTTCGGGGCCGCCGAGAGTGGGGAAGAGATTGAAATCGCCTGTTACGGCAAACGGAGCGGAACCGGCGATTTCGCCGATCCTTTTCCTGAGGAGCCTCGCGCCTTCATCGCGCGATTCTCTGCCGTGATAGTCGAAATGGGTATTGAAAAAGAATAAGGATTTTTGCGTTTTCAGATCGCGGAGATGGACCCAGACAGTGGCGCGGGGAAATTTCGCATCCCATCCTTTGCTCGGGACTTCAGGGGTTGGAGAAAGAAAAAAATGGCCCGTATCCAGAAGCTCAAAGCGCCCTTTGCGAAAGAAAATGGGGTCGTGGTCCTGCCCGTTCTCTCCTAGTGAAATACCTGAAACAGCCTGATACTCGGGAAGAATCCGGATCAGATCGCCGATCTGGGCGAGCGACGGCTCCTGCATCCCGATCAAATCGGCGCGGTGGAACCGGATCGTGCTGGCCACGTTCTGCTTCCTTTCCGTCCAAGAGTGCTCGGCGTTGTCGTCGGAAAGAACATTGAAAGACATGACGCGGATCGACTCATCCAAAAGGAACTTGGCCGGCGGGTTTTCATCGGACTCGATTTCCTGCACGCCGCCCTGGGACGGCTTGTTCTGGTTCATCATAGAAGCGAAAACCGTGAGATCTAGAGGCAAATTATGAGAGCAGAGAGGAGCCAGGGCTGAGAGGAGGGGGGAAAAAGCTAAAAATATTTTTGATGCCATAGCATTCTCTGTTTGGGCTATTATTATACCATAATTCGCTAAATAGTTGAGGCCCCATGCCAAGAATCTCTATAGAACTGCCTGACGCTTATGCATTTGAAACTATCCTGGAAATCCGGGTTAGCGACCTGAACTACGGAAATCATCTGGGCAACGACCGGGTGCTGGGACTTGTCCATGAGGCGCGGCTTCGCTACCTGGCGTCGCTTGGAGAATCGGAATACAACGCTGGGGGAATCGGCCTGATCCAGTCGGATGCTGCTTTGAACTATAAGGGAAGGGGCGTCTGGGGACAGAAACTAAGGGTTCGGGCGCAATCGGCTTTTGAAGGGAATACCTGGTATTTCACATTCCTCATCACCGATCTTGAATCGGGAAAGGAGATCGCCCGGGCGAAAACGGGGATGGTCTTTTTCGACTATGGGCGGGAAAAAATCGTCCGCCCCCCTCCCCGCTTGCTGAAGTCCTGAGCTACCAGAGGCCGAGGATTTTCCACCAGAGGCCGCCGGCCAGCATCCAGATGACGACGTTGCCGACGCTGCAATAGAACGCAAGCTTCCACCATTCGGCGACGGTTAGATAGCCCATGCCGAAAAGGATCGGCGCCGGGCCGGAACCGTAATGGGTGAGTCCGCCGTAGAGGCTGCTGAAAAACGCGAGGGTCAGAGCCGCCAGCTCGGGCGGCGTGCCGAGCGCGACGCTGACAATGAGCAGCGGCGCGTACATGGCGCCTATGTGGGCGACGTTGCTCGCGAAGAAATAGTGGGTATAGAAATAGATGAGCGCGACAATCACAAATCCAGCGACCCAATGGAAGCCGCTTACGTTTTCGACGACGTAGGTGCTGAACCAGCCGGTCAGACCGAACTTGTTGAGAAATCCGGAGAGGGTGACGAGCGTTGCGAACCAGATAAAGGTGTCCCAGGCTCCCGTCTCTTCGATCACGTCTTTCCATTTCATGATTCCAGAAAGGAGAAGGATCGAGAGTCCGAGAAGCGCCGTGATGGTCGCTTTCAGATTGATTTTCGGCCCAAGAATCCAAAGGGCGATCATGAGGATGAAAGTGAGGAGCATGATCCATTCGTTGCGGCTCATGGGTCCCATGCTGCGGAGGCGTTCAGCTGCCATTTCTTTCGCGTGGGGCGTCTGGCGGATGGTCGGCGGCGCGATCCGGTACATCAGGTACGGGATGGCGATCAGGCTGAGGAGGCCGGGAACGATCGCGGCGACGGCCCAGCTGCCCCAGGTGATCTGGATCCCTTGCGCTCGGGCCAGTTCGGCGATCAGCGGATTGCCGGCCATCGATGTGAGGAACATCGCGCTGGTGATCGCCGATCCCTGGAAGGCGCAGACGGCGAGAAAGGCGCCCATACGCGGGTCGTGCGATTTGCCGGTGAAGACGTCGGCTAGCGCTTTGACCATCGGGTAGACAATCCCGCCGACGCGGGCGGTCACGCTCGGAATCGAGGGAGCGAGAATCAGGTCGGTCGCGACAAGCCCGTAGCCGAGGCCGAGGCTGTTTTTTCCGAGCACGCTCATGATTTTATAGGCGAGCCGATTGCCGAGGCCTGTCATGATGAATCCTCTGGCGACGAAGAATGCGAGGATCACGAGCCAGACGATTTCGTTGGAAAATCCGCTGAACGCATCATTGAAAGAGAGCGTGCCGGTGATGACTGTCAAAAGCAGGGCCAAAAGAGCGACGGTTCCCATCGGAAGCGGTTTCAGGATGATGGCGAGCATGGCGGCGACGAAAATGGAGAAAAGCTGCCAGCCCTTGGGATCGAGTCCTTCCGGCCCTGGCGATTGCCACAGAACGAGTCCGATCAAAATCGAAGCTCCGAGAGAAATGGTTTTCTTGTCGAGTTTCATGAGTGACTCCAAAAAGGAGCGAATATAAGGAATCAACAAATTTTTGGATATCTGGAAAATTCTTTTGTTTGATATGATGCCGGCCATGAAAAACGCCTTGATCGCACTCAGCCTGCTCTCGCAGCCCATGCTCTACGCGCTTCCTTCAGCGGAACAGGTAGAGGCCGTCCAGAACTGCCCCTGCGCGCAGCTTTTGGAAAAATTCGGGATCTCCCCTCACGCATCGAAAGCTGAAATTGTTCTCGAAGCCCAGAGATTGTGGCTGCAGCGGGATCGGGAACGGTGGGAATTCGACCAGCGGTTCGAGCCGATGAAAGCGGAGCTGATGCCCCTCTTCGACCGGATGGGGATGCTGCAGAAAGCCGAGCCGGCAAGATCGTCCTACGACTACGCGCTGGTCGTCGGCGCCCTCGCTGGAACAGTCGAATCGCGGATCCGCTAGCTGGAAGATCTGATCGCTCAGGGAATCGAAGTGCGGGAAATTGTGTTTTTGACAGGAGAGCGCCCTCTTCTTCCCTCCGAACGGGAAAAAACCGGCGTCGAAACGGAACGGCAAATGGCCGAGTGGGTTTATGAGCGTTCGCTTTTGCCCAGATCGATTCCCGTCCGCTTTATCGATGCGCCGATGAAGGGAATCAAGCGCCCCGGCTTGGCCGAGACAATCACTCTCTGGCTCGAAGGGAAACCGCAACCCGGCTCCTTCCTTCTCCTGTCGAGCCAACCGTACGTTTCCTATCACGATGCAATCGCGCGCTATTTCCTGAAAGAGGGATTTGAGGGAGACTCGATCGGTCCCGCAGTCAAAGGCTCGCCATCGGCGGCTCTGCTGCTCGACACATACGCCCGCGAGTTATTCTGGCGCAACTCCAAGTGATTTGCAGGCCTGCTTCCAGACGTCAGGCGTCCAGGCAGGCTTGAGAAGCGCTTTGCTGTTTTCTTCCCAATGTTCCTTTTTCTTCATCCCGCAAAAAGCGGCGCAGAAGGGCGGCGTTGAAAGGACGAACCCGAGCGACTGAAGCATTTTCGAGCCGTCGGAAGGAAGCTCTTCAAAGACTTTCCGGCAAAGCTGCCCCACCTGCGACTGCATGAGGGGAGAAGAAGCCATCAGAGAAATTTTGTTTTCGGCAGCGGCCTGCGCAATGGTCTTTTTGGCAGAGCCGAAAATCTGGTTTTTCATTTTGATCGCTTCGAGCATCACGAGATTGAAGGGAAGCTGCACGGCTTTAAAATGGTGCCCCTCTCCCCCCGCCTGTTTTGCGCATTCGATGATTTTCCCGAGCTGCAGCGTTCCCTTTAGAGACGCTTTCTGCCTAAAACCGTTCCAGCTGGCGATCCCGTAGCGGCGAATCTTTTTTTCCTGCACTTTTTTTTCGAAAAGGAAAAATGCGGCCTGCAGCTTTTTATAAAATTCCTCTTCTCCGCTTTCCATGAGCTGCAATTCCGGATTGTGCAGATAATAGAGGTCGATGCATTCCAATCCCAGATTTTTCAGGCTCGAAGCGATCTGGTTTTCGAGAAAGGCCGGGCTCATGCAATAGACGCCGCCGGCGATCTCCTTCGCCTCGATGACGCCTGTGTCGAGATACTGGGAGCGGACGGTGTCTTCTAACTTTTCAGGAGATCCGTCCGATGGAAGATAGCCTCCCTTCGTGGCGATCGCGAGTTGTTCCCGCTGCACGCCGCGGATCGAAAGCTCTTTGAGAACTTTCTTTAAGGTCCGCTCGCTTCTCTGGCATCGGTAGTGGATCGCCGTATCGAAAAAATTGACGCCGGAAAGGCCCGCCTGGACGAGCGTTTGCTCATAGAGCCGGTCGGTCGCGTCGTCCGGCGGCCCCAGGTAGGTGCCGGCGCCCAGCGCCGAAACAGTGAGTCCGTCGAACTTCCGCTTTTTGCTTTCAGGGACGGAGACCCATTGGAAATATTTCGCAGTGCCTTCGTCTGTCGCCCATTTCTCGCCCATAAAACGCTATGCAGCCGGCCGCCTGTGCTTCAGTTTATAGATGAGAATCGGGATGAGAAGAACGGGAACTCCGAAGTAAAACGAGGAGCGGAGATGGGGATTCAGAGCGACGACGAGCAGGCAGATCACCTGAAGCCAAATGCCGAGATGGGGTAAATAGGGAAACCAGGGAGCCCTGTATAGATTGCGGGGCGGAGGGCTGATTTTTTCAATCTGCCTTCTGTAGCGGAGCTGCGACCAGCAGATCGAAATCCAGCAGATCGCTCCGGTAAATCCCGAAATAGCGAGTAAATTGGTGTAGAGCTTTTTTGCGGAAAAGAAATAGGAAAGGATCAGCATGATCCAGATGGCCGCGATGCTGGCCCAGATCGCCCAGGTGGGCATCCCGCCGGAATTGAGGCGCGTGAATTTTTTCGGAGCCATCCCGTTCCGCCCCAGCCCGTAGAGAGCGCGCACAGTGGCGTAAAAACCGCTGTTCGAACAGGAAACGGCTGCAATCACGATGATCAAATTGAAGATCATATCAGCCGGGACGATTCCGTATTTGCCTAAGGCTTTGCCGAAAACGCTTCCCTGCAGGTTCGCTTCCTGCCACGGAAAAATGAGGGCGAGGAGGAAGATCGGAATCAGGTAAAGGCCGATGATCCGGTAGGTGATTTTCTTGAGCGCCGAAGGGACCGCTGTTTTTGGATCTTCCGCTTCCGAGGCGCTGAGTCCAATGATTTCAGAGCCCTGGTAATTGACGAGAAGGATCACCATATTGATGAGGAGCACCGCCATTCCGTTGGGAAAAAGGCCTCCGTTGTCGAAGATGTATTCAGACTTTAGCGGAGCGCCGGTTCCGATGACGCCGAAATAGATCAGAATAGCGGCGGCCGAAAAGCCGACAAGGGCGATGATTTTCAGGACGGAGAGCCAAAATTCGATTTCTCCGAAGTATTTCACGTGGGATAAATTGAGCAGCGTGATCCCCAGACCGATGCCGAACGCGAAAAAATAGACGGGGATTTCAGGAAAATAGTGGTTCAGGACGATTCCGCCGGCAAGGCACTCGGATGGAATATAGATGACCCAGGTGACCCAGTAGGACCAGCCAACGCCGCAAGCCCACGAAGGAGAGACATATTCGGTGGCATAGCCGATGAAAGAGCCGTGGGAAGGCGAGGCGACTTCAAGTTCAGCTAAACAGGCAAGAGTCATGTAGGTGATGAGTCCGCCGAAGACATAGGCGAGGAAGGCCCCGGGGCCGAGCTGGTTGAGGAGGTATCCCGTTCCAAGAAAGTAGGCGGATCCGATGATCCCGCCGAGAGCGATGAGATTGACGTGCCTCGATTGGAGGCCGCGCTGCAGGCCTGGGTTTTCCAAATACACCCCGTTTGCCTCTTTCTATCAGATTGTGTTTTTTAGAACAGCAGGATATGGTGCGGTGCAGTGCAGCCAAGAGTGTTTTGCGTGTTCTGGACCCAAAAAATGATGTCCCATCGGTTCCTTCTGACGATCGGACTCTTCTTGATTGGCGCGCTCCACACGCTGATCTTTGCGATCTTCCAGATCCCGGGGAATTTTCTTCTCGGTTCCGATTCGCCTGAGCTGATGTTCTACTGCAAGCTGATTCTTTATGTCTGCGCAGTCGGAGTATCTTTGAGCCATCAGCCGATCTGCAAACGGCTGGGCTTGAGAAAAGCGCTCTACCTGGGAATGATCTTCAACGTTTTGGGGATGTCGATTCTCTGGATCAGCCAGAATGTCCAGAGGGGTCATTTGCCTCTGATCCTATTGGACATGATCTTTTTCGGTCTGGCGCTCACATCGGTAATCAACCCCCTGATCACTTACATTGTCCTCGAGTTTCCCAAGCGCGTGGGAGCCGGGATCACCGCCCTTTTCGCCGTATTCAATCTGGGCGTCATGCTCGCCCCCCTGCTTCTCGACTTTTTTAGCGATTTCTCCTACGCGCTCTATCCTTTCATCCTGTTCCTGCTCCTTCTCTCGCTCTGGTTCATCCACCGCTTTTTTTTCGATCCTCCCTATCCGGCCCATCTCGAGCATTTGCGGAAAGGTTCGAAGCTGTGGAAGCAGCTCCATTACAGGCTCGCCCTATTCGTCCTCGCGATCATCGCCTATTCGATGACGGAGACAACTTTCAATTTATGGGGCGTCGTGCAGATGCGCGACCTTCTGGGACTCGATCTCGCCGACGAGACGATCTCCCTTTTCTGGCTTTTTATGATCGTTGGGCAGATCTTCCTTCTCCTCCCTCTCTATCTCTATCCGGCAAAACGGGTCTTTTACCTCCTGATCGCGGTTGTGGCCGGGGCGCTGTTTTTCTTTACCAAGCAGGACAGCATTACAGGATTCATCATCGCCGTGTCGGTCGGCGGCTTCGGCTGCTCGGCGATCTTCCCGATCCTCCTCTCGATGATGGAGGGGGAGCTGCAGCCTTTTGCGAAGGGAAGCCGGATGCTCCCCCACATAGAGATGGCGACCTCGATCATGATGGCCGGCTACTTCATCGGCGTAGGGACGATCGACCTTTGGGTCGTAAAACTGGGGGATGTTCCGTGGGATCCCGCCTACTTCCACCTGGGAATTCTCTATATTTCGATTACAGGGGTTCTCGGCCTGTTCCTGAACTGGACGGCCCCGAAAACGACAACCCCTCATTTTTAACAGAGAAGAGACATGGCTTTCGGCTGGATCAAGAACCTCACCTTCCCTCTCCGAGCGACTCTCGTCGGCTCCGTTGTCGCATCGGCTGGCATTTCGATTGCGATCACGGTCGGCGCGATCGGCTATCCGGCCTACAGGAAGGCGACCCATTCGATCAGGGGCCTTTGGGCCGAGCTGGCCAAGCAGGTCGCCCAGACATCGACCGAGGAGATCGTCAGTTTTTTCGACAGCGCTCCGACGACGCTCCGCTTCATCGAAGGGATGGCTTTCGAGCAGAGCCTGAACGTTGAAAACGTAGAGTTCGTCCTCGACATCTGCTATCGGGCGATGAAGGAAAACCCCGATTTCGCCGCGGTCTATTATGCGGGGAAAAACGGCCTCTTCTATGCCGTCTACAAAGAGAAGAGCGGTTTCACGGGGACGCGCCGGACTCTCCAGGAGAGCGGCAAAACAAAGATCGAAAACTACCGGATCGGACCCGATTCAAAATGGGTTCTTGCTGGCGAGGAACTCGGGGACTACGACCCGAGGAAGCGCCCCTTTTGGGCAACGGGACTCCTGCATCCGGAAGGGGCCTGGACAGATCCGTATCCTTTCGTAACCCTTGAAGGAACCGGTTATTCCTACGTTTTAGGCCATAAGCCCAAGACCGAAGTGGAAGGCTTCTGGGTCGTCGACTTCCAGATCGACCAGCTCTCCAAATTCCTCCGGTCGCTCGAAGTGGGGCAAAGGGGCGTGGTCTCCCTCCTCGACCACAATGGAACGATCATCTCCCGCTCCACTCCCCGCCGCGATCCGGCGATGGACGAGGAAATCGGGAAAGTCTGGGAGCAGTTCGTCAAGTCCGGAGGAAAAACCGGATACCTCAATATCAAGGGAAGAATCCTGTACGTCAACCGCTTTCCGGAAGAGAGCCAGATCCCGTGGAATCTCGTAACGATCATCCACGAAGACGATGTGCTGGGGCCCATCCGCCGCCACGCGCTCCGCGCGCTCGCGGTCGGCCTCATCCCCTGCCTGATCTTCCTCGCAGGAACTGCGCTCTACTTCGGCAGGATTTCGCGCCGTCTGAAAGAAGTCGCCAGCGAAATGGACGACGCGGGGAACCTCGTATTCGAAATCCGCGACGAGCCAAGCGCTCTTTCGCGGATCAAAGAAGTGAATGAAATGAACGTCGCGCTCCGGAAAATGAAAATCGGGCTGCAGTCGTTTTCAAAATACGTTCCTTTCGATCTGGTGAAAAAAGTGATTCGCTCCGGCGCCTTTCCCGAGCTTGGCGGAGAGAAACGGGAGATCTCGGTTCTTTTTGCCGATCTCGTCCAATTTACAACGCTGGCGGAAAAACTCAGCCCGGATGAAATCGTCTCCTTTCTCTCGATCTTCCTCGATTCCGTTACGAAAGAAGTCCACCAGGAAAAAGGGACGATCGACAAGTTCATGGGAGACGCTGTGATGGGCCTCTTCGGCGCGCCCGATCCCCTCCCCGGCCACGCTTCAGCCGCCTGCCGCGCTGCGTTGGCGATGAAAAATCTCTCGTCGAAAGATCCGCGGATGAAGTTCCGGATCGGGATCAACTCCGGACCTGCGATGGTGGGCAATTTCGGCTCGCGCGAGCGGATGGATTACACAGCGATCGGCGACATGGTGAATATCGCCTCGCGCATGGAGAAGATCAATAAGGAGTACGGCACTCAGATCCTGATCGGCCCCGCGACCGCTCAGCTGATCGAAAAAACGCTCCTCGCCCGTCCCGTCGACTGGGCGATGCCGGCGGGCAAAACGCAGCCGCTCCTCATTTTCGAGCTTCTCTGCCCAAGAGAAGCGGCTCCGAAGGAGCTCGTTGAAGCGGTAGGCGTCTATACGCAGGCGCTCGCCTCGTACCGGCTGCGGAAGTTCGGGGAATCGGCCTCCCTTTTTGAACAGGCGAACCTGCTTTTCGGAGGCTCCGATCTCCCGTCGAAAATCTTAGCTGCCAAATCGCGCGCCTTTCAGAAAACCCCGCCTCCAGAAAACTGGGACGGGACAGCAAGGCTCATCTCGACAGAGTGATTTCCCCAAAAAGGAAGCCATCTTTCGGCTCGAGGCGGAATCCATGCCGTTTGCAGAGCTTCTGCATCTGGAAGTTCTCTTCGAGCATCTGGATGCCGATCCGTTCGATCTTCTCTTTTTTCGCAACTGACAGAATCTTCCCCAAAAACTTCGATCCGAGCCCTTTGTTCTGCCACTCGTCCTTGATGACGACGGCAAACGTGGCGTCGTAGGTTCCCGGCACTTTCGAAAGGCGCATCACTCCAAGAATTTCCTGGGTTCCTTTTCTCTGTGCAACAAGCGCGATTTCCCGATCATAGTCGTTGAAGCAGATCCGGACGAGGCGGCTGTGAGCCACCCGTTCGTCGTAGTGGAGGATTTTCAGATATCTCTGGCGCACGGTTTCTTGCGAAAGGTCTTTATGGAACTGGACGAGGAGCGGTTCGTCTTCGGGGCGGATCGGCCGGATGACGACAGGAGTCTGGTCTTTAAGCGTCCATTCTTCCACATATTCGATCGGATAAGGCCGGATCGCCGAGCGCGGCAGATTTTCATGCTTCAGATCCGGATCATGGAGGATGATCCGCGCGTCCAAAGCGATCAATTGTTCGGGGGAAGCTAAAAGTGGATTGATGTCGCACTCTTTGATCCACGGCTGGTCGACGACAAGGCTGCTGAACTGGACCAGGAGCTGCTCGAGCTGGCCTAAATCAATCGACTTACGGCCGCGTACGCCCTGCAGAGCGGTATAGATCTTCGTCTGCTCCATCATCCGGCGCGCGAGCGTCGTCGTGAGCGGCGGAATTGCGAGAGAACGGTCCTTATACACTTCGACGAGCTGGCCTCCTGAACCGAACAAGAGCACAGGCCCGAACTGTTCGTCGACCGTACTACCCAAAATCAGCTCATACCCCTCGAGCTTGATCATCGGCTGGACAGTAACCCCTTCGAAATGCTGTTCGCCTACGATTTCTTTCACCGACGCCGAAATTTGATGATACGCCTTCTTCACTTCATCAGCAGTTTTCAGATTGAGTTTCACGCCGCCGACCTCGGTCTTGTGCGTGATCGTCCGAGAAAAGAGCTTCACCACGATCGGGAACCCCATCTGTTCTGCAATCGCGGCAGCCTCATCCGCAGACCGGGCGACTTTCGTTGGAACAGTCGGGATCCCGTAGGCGATGAGAACCTCTTTAGACTCGAACTCGTCGAGAATCGTCCGGTTCTCCTTTCTCGCCTGTTCGAAAATTTTCTCGACAGCGGCCTGTTTTTTCGCGTAAGCGGACTCATCTTTCAAAAGATCGGTCAGAGCGGGAACCTCGTAAATTCCTTTCAGGTTGTAGGCCGAGCTCCACATCGCCCCGAACGTCTTGCAGGCCATGTCTGGAAACTCGAAGTTCGGGATGCCAAAGCGTGTCAGGATCTCATCTCCTTTCCGGACTGAATCGGCCCCCATCCAGCTTGCGAGAATCGGAATGGAAGAATGAGCGAACGGCTCCATTTTCTCAGCCGTTCCGGTCGGGTCGGTCATGTCCTGCGGGGTCAAAATCACCAACACCCCTTCCGTATTTGGATCTTTCTCGACGATCTCGATCGTTTTGGCGTAAACATCCGCGCTGGCGTCGCCTAAAATATCAACCGGGTTGTTTCGGCTCCATGGAGCCGGGAGAAGCTGATTGAGCGCCTCCATCGTCTGCGGAGTGAGCTGGGCGAGCTTTCCTCCGTTCGCAATCAGCGCGTCGGTGGCGATCACGCCTGGGCCGCCTGCGTTCGTCACGATCGTCAGATGAGGCCCCTTAGGTCTGGGCTGTTTGGCGAGCGTCTCGGCCATGCTGAAAAGCTCCGAGATCGAGTCGACTCTTAAAACGCCGACTCTTCTTAGCGCTGCCGTGAGAGCCTCATCGCTTCCCGCAAGCGATCCGGTATGAGACGCCGCCGCTTTCGCCGACTCGGCGGACCTGCCGGCTTTGATCAAAATAATCGGTTTCGTCAAGGCGACTTCCCTCGCCGCCGATAAAAACGAACGGGAATCGCCGATGCTCTCCATGTAAATCAGGATGCTTTCCGTGTTTGGGTCGTTGCCGAAATAGTTGATCAGATCTCCCCAGTTGACGTCGACCATCGAGCCGATCGAAACGAACGAGCTGAATCCCACTTTTTCTCTTAAGCTCCAGTCGAGAACAGCCGTGCAGAGCGCTCCCGATTGGGAGATAAAGGCGAGGTTCCCCTTTAATGCCATGCCGGCCGCAAATGTGGCATTGAGCCCCGTGATTGGATTCATGACGCCGAGGCAGTTCGGGCCTACGATCCGCATCTTCGCCTTGCGGGCGTAACCTAAAATTTCCTGTTCGAGGGCAATCCCGGGAGAGCCCATCTCTTTGAAGCCTGCCGAAATAATAATCGCCGAGGGAATGCCCGCGTCCGCGCACTCTTTGATGATTCCGGGAACTGTTTTGGCAGGCGTTACGACGACAGCGAGATCGACTTTTTTCGGAATGCTTTTGACATCCGGATACGCTTTCAGCCCCATCACCTCATCGCGTTTCGGATTGACGGGGATCGTCTCCCCCCCGAACGAAGTGGCGGTCAAATTCTGCAGAAGGGTTCTGCCGACGCTCCCCGGCTTGTCGGTCGCTCCGATGACAGCGACGGTTTTCGGCTTGAAAATGGTATCCAGCTGCAGGTGGCGCCGGAACAATACATTCATCGAAGGATCAAAGAACTCTTCCTGTCGGGACATTTTTAAGGACCTCATCTATGAGACCGTTGAATCAATCCATTCGGGCTCAAATCCGCGTTTTCTTTGCCGGATTCGAATTTTCTGCAAATCGCCTATACTAGGAGGTATATGTCCGATTTACAGTAAATCAAACCGGCTTTGAAACCATCGAATTTGCGCTGCGAAGCGATTGACTCAAGGTCTCATTCTTATCCGAGTAATAGAAGAGAAGTCCAAAAATGGCAACAACTGCTGCGAAGACCAGCCGAATCCGGCTGATCGGCAAATGGGTTACAGAGATCCCGTCGTCCCGATCCCAGCTCGTAATTTTAAAAACTTTGAGCTTTTGATAGGCGATCAGAAGGCAGAACACATTTAGAATCGGGATGCCCATCCCGAGGCCCCGGAACCAGACCGAAAAGCTTCGTCTCAGCGCACCCGTGAAGTCGAGTTTCTTTTTCGCCTTCAGCTGGGTTCTCAAAAGAAACTTGCCGGGCGTGGTCCCCCAGGTCGAGAGCAGAAGAGCCTCGAAGGGGATCCAGACGAAGAATTCATATGGGATGAAATGCTCATATTGCGCAAACGGGAACTGCCCGCCGAGCCATTGGCGCAATCCCCAGAGAAGGAGGAAAAAGAGGGAGTAGTCGAAAAAGCGCGCGAGGAAGCGGATCCACGGGTTTACCCGGGCCACCTCTTGGCGGGGAGCGCTTTTCTGCTCGACGATGATCTCGGAAGGCTCGATGACCCTGTCTTCCATCTCTTCCTCCTCTCCTAATAATAGGAGAGGCGCCCCCCTTTTTGCACGAAGAATATTAGACGCGGCGGACTGTGATCAGGGGGATGTCGAGGCTCAGCGCTCCGGCGTCGTTTTCGTGGGCGGCCTTCGTCTTCTCTTTCCAGATCTGCAGTTCGGCCTGGGGGTCCCGCCTTTTCAGCTTGGGATCTGCCAGCTCTTTCCCGATTTGGGCGATGGTCTCGCGGAGCTCCTCGCAGACCTTGCTGAAATAGGGAAGCGCTTCATCAGACTCTTTCACGGCTTTCAGGACTTCCTCGGCTTGGGACAGGTACTTTTCCAGAACGTCTTTGAGATCTGCGAGAGAAAAGAGACTGTTGACGCGCACTTCAAAAATCGGCGCCAGATAGACGTCTTCGGCAAAAGGACTCGTGCTGCGCGGAGTGGGCGGGACTGCTGACATACTAGACCTCTCTTTTTAAAGAACGAATAGGACGGAGCCAAAGAATGGATCAAGAATTATTTCAAAAATTCGGCTGCGCTGCAGCATTGTCTCTCAAGAGGGCCCCACTATAGATCACCTGCAAGCCCGGAATGAGACTGGAATCGGGAAACGGAGCGAGGATTCGGATGATCTCCTGATCGGTAAATAGCTCATGATGCATCATGTAGACATCGTAGGCCAATTCGAATCTCCGGCAATCGATTAAGGCCGAAAAAGCTTCGTTCGCCAAGGAGGCGGGAACCATTTTTTCTTCCGCCAGTTCTTGAAAGAATATCTTCCGATCGTCGGCAGGCAAAACTTCAACCATCTCTTGGCCATTCTCCTGAACCAGCTCCGCCCTCCTGGAGATCAGGACAGGCAGCGAGTAAAGAAATGCTTGAGGATAGTGTAAAAAGGCATCCAAAACAACCCGGTCGCTAAGCGGGGGATCCCTCTCCAGGAAACAGGCAACCCCGAGGGGCAAACAATATTCAGAGGCGTACAGGAACGCCCGTTCAGCCAGCTTCGGGCTCAGCGCAGCGAGAAATGAGGCCATTCTGGAAAATACATGGAACGTCTCGTAACTCCCTTTTTCCATAAGCCGGGAAAAGAGCCACTCGGCATCTATTTCTTCCACTATAAAGGGCAATCCTGAGGAGTTATGATTCCAGAGGCATTCGATCCACTTACGCCGTTCTTCCACAGAGAGCTTCTTTTTACACTTCCTGAACAGCGCTTCGAGTTCGATTTGCCAGTGCCTGGAGGCGGCAAAAAACGAAAATGCTTTATAGCTAATAGATTCCGGAACATCGATCCCTTGTTCATGAAGAGAAAGGCAGAGGAAGGCGCAGGAAGTAGAAGGCCACTCC
>CAYPZU010000011.1:23803-43158 GCA_964415395.1 uncultured bacterium | reverse complement strand
GAGCGCTTTCTGGCCGAGGTCGGCGCCGACGATTTCATGGCCCACCCCACACGACTGGGTCAGCAGCCCGTCGCGGCACCCGAGATCGAGCACCCTTTTGCCCTTTCCGATCCACTCTTTCAAATAGGGAGCTCTGCCCCCTTGGCAAAACAGGTAGCCGTACCGTTTTCCCCGCTCATGGTGAGCCCGGTAGATTTCTTCCAACTCGGATTTCTGCATAGCGTGAAAGGTTACTGGAATGTCAAAAAAAGAAAAAGAACTTCAAGAGGCCGTATCGGACAAATCGGATACGACTCTAACAATTGACGAGGAAGAGAAGAATAACAGGATCGACAGGATGCGCAGGATAAAAACAGAAAGAAAATTTATTTCGAAAAAGAAGGGACAGGATAGGCAAGATCGCAAGCGGCATGATAGGCAAGATAGATCGTTTCATCCTGTTTTTTCTCGCATCACAATGAATATCCCGATCTTCCGTCTTCGGAAAATTACCTCAAACCCTCTCAGCCGAAAATCGCCTTTATCATTTCACTAAACTTATCTTGCCCATCATGCCGCCCGGGGCCCCTGAAAAGCATCTTTTCAGGGGGGGGGTGCGATCTTGCATATCCTGTTCCTTTTTGAAGAGTGGAATAACATTATATGCCTTCCAAAAACCTTAACATGCAGTTCTTGTTAAGAAAATGAGAATAGGCTGATTGGACATTTATGGAACCAGAGGTTCTTCCCATATAAATGAAAAAGGCGCAGTCTTTGGAGGACTGCGCCTTCGATTGGCGAAAAGGGAAAGATGCCTTAGCAGTGGTCAGCTGGAAGCGGGATCGATGTCAGTTTTCTGAATTCAGTGACAACTCCTTGAGGCACTCTTGGGTTTGCTTTAATGAACTCGCTGAGGAACGGTTCAGCCCAAGATCTCATTTCGCCAAAGGTAGCAGAAGAACCTTCCTGACCTAAGGCTTTCAGTTTAACTCCGAGCTCTTTCAGAAGGAGCACGCCGTCTTGGAGAGGCTCGATCTCATTCGCGTAAGTCGATGCAATGTAATTCTGCAGCGTCTCATTCGCGTTTTTGAACTTCGCGTTCTCGCGGACCATGCGGCTGTTTTCGTTTTCTTTTTCTTTTCTCATTTGCTCGTAGCGGTTAGCGGCTGCGCGGTACTCTCCAGCGAGGTTCTGAATTTCACCGTTGCAGAGCTCTTCGACGCAGGAATTTTTCGCATCGATTTCAGTTCCATCGGCATTCTTCAGGCCATATTTCTTGATGAGCCACTGCCAGTCTTGTACACGGGCAGAAACTTCGGCATGAGAATAATCGGTTTCGACTTCTTCAGTGCGTCCGAACCAATAGTCGCGGTTCTTTTTGTCATAGAGAGCATCGGTGTTGTTCTGTTTGATCTCGTTCAGGTTTTTCTGAATGAGAGCTTTGTTCTTTTCGATGCGCTCTTCCCAGAAATTGATTTTTCTCTGGTGCTTCTGGATCGCGTTCACTTCTTCCTGGATCAGGATCCCGACTTCGCTGAGGAGCTTCTCAACGACATTCACCGAACCGACCAGTCTGTCGGAATTCAATGGCAGGAAAGCCTGCGGGTCGACCAGGTTGACTTGAGGGACTTCGCCAAGAAAATAGCTCTGGCCGTCCATATTGGTGTCGAGATCTTTCAGATTGTAGCTTCTTGTTTCAGCTTTCTCCTCTTGTGCAGGGAGAACAGCCATTGGGTCGAAGTGACCCTCGTTTGTACTGTCTAAATCTTGCATGTCAGACATTGGGTTTTTCCTCCTTAAACTACGCCCGGGTTGTGTTCAGCAGCGCAATTGGACAGACCCATCGCGCCCCTAGGCTTAGTTTAACAAACCAAATAATTAAGTCAACTAATTATTTAATATTCGCAACAGAACAAAACTATAACCATAGATTTAATTTAAATAAATTAGCGACTTGCCTCCTCATGATAAGAAGTGTATGATGTTCGCCGCCAACAACCAGACCCATATGCAAAATAAACCTTTAATCGACTCGGCAGGGATTGTCCCCTTGCGAAAAGAAAACGGCGGATGGCTCGTCTTTTTGATCCAATACCGCGGATATGAACAATACTGGGGATGCCCTAAAGGACATAGAGAGAAAAACGAAACAAGCCGGGAAGCTGCTATCCGGGAGCTTTCCGAAGAGACAGGCCTTCAGATTGCCCAATTTTTCGACCACGAGCCGATCCTAGAAGAATTCTATTGGTATAAAAAAGGGGAGCGGTGCCTAAAGCAGGTTCTCTATTTCCTAGCAGAAGTCGAAGGGAAAATCGCTCTCCAAAAAGAAGAAATTTCTAACGGTCAATGGTTTACTCTTTCTGAAGCAATAGAAAAAATAGTTCATCCCGAGGGAAAATCAACACTCAGGCAAGTAGAGCGCGTCCTTAAATCTTAGCCGCTAAAAAAAGGGCAGGCCTCGCAAGAGCTGCGAAGAAAAGATAGAGAAGATAAGCCAAAAGAACCGGCAGGAACGCAAGAGCCAGACCCAAAAGCATATGGAGCGCCGTCAGGAGTTTTCTGGGGATCCGTCCGTTCTCATACTGAGAATCGCTCTTGAGCAGCGCCACTTCTTCCGCGCCGGCAAAGACCCGGGCGTGCGCCTTCATGGTGTTTTCTCTGCTGCCTGGAATAACGCGGTAGACGTTGACGTTATCTCCTTCAGGGAAAACGCCCATCGTCGCCACCAGGTCATTTTCCTGATAGTAGATGTTCACTTCCGAAGGCGGCGTATAGCTGCTGAAATTCCAGGGATAGAGTCCCGCCGGGTTGTAGGCGTTGACCTGGCCGATCTTCTCTTTCTGGTCGCGGGCCAGCTGCATTGTGAGGGAACCGCCGAGGCTGGCGCCGTATAAACGGACATCCTGTTTATCCTCCAGCCACTCCCGGATCTGCTTTCTCCCATAAAGATAAGGGGCGTGCCCCACCGACATCCCCGGAGTGAAGTCCGAAAGAAGGGTTGCGACATAGCCTTCTCCCGCAGGGAAGGTCGTCCCGAGGAAAGTGATGAGAGGCGGCCCTTCTTCAGAAACGAGCCCGAAGGCAGCGATCGGCGAGGAAAACCACTTCGGACTGAGAGCGAACTTCCGGTCGACCGTATAGGAAACGGCGCGCCACTCTCCGTCGATCTTCTGCGGGATGCAGAACGTCTCGCCGGCTTCCGGATAGGCATAAGGAAGCAAGGCGACGACATTGCCTACAAAAGCCTGGAACATCGGCTCTTGCCGATCTCCCGGCGCCGGCATTTGAGCGCAGCAAGACTCCAGGACAATCCGAAGCTCTTCCCGCATCGCCCGAAGAAGCTGAGGATCTTTTTTCAGAAGGATCCCTTTGACATTCCGCTTATTGACCCAGGATTTAGAAGGCATTCCTCTACCGAGAAGAAATTCGATGATTTCGTGGACCTGGGGATCGCCGCCGCGTCCCTCGGGTTGCATCCCCTGCCCTTCATAAACCAGAGTTTCTCTTAAAGCCCGGTCGATCCGGTTGAACTCCCCGACCGTGAGAGGGTTGCCCGAAGTCCAGGAAAAACGCCCGGCGTTTGCCGCCTGATCCCAGAGCTTGGAAAAGATGCGCGGGTTTTGGATGCCGAGCCGATTTTGGAAAATAGACTGGATTTCGTCAAAAAATCCCTTTCTTTGCGCCCTTCGCTCAGGAAACAGCCCGAATTGACCAGCCAGATGGCTGTAGCGGCCCCGTTTAGACTGAATCACTTGGTTGTCGTGAAAAACAAATCCAGGCTGCTGTGCAGGATTTTTTATAATTGAAATATCAACGGCCATAATTAAATCACCTTTACCCAGCAACATTATAACAACGCTATCTTAATAAATGTATCGCAGACAATATTTTAATCCCAGCCTTCGGCTGGCGCGTCGGGAAGGCGGTGGGCCGACTTCCGGTTATAAAGGACAAAGACCGCAGAGAAGATGAGGAGGACCAGACAGGCGATCGCGAGATGGGTATAGAAAAATCCGTCGAGCAGCGCCTGGGAGAGGGCCGAAGAGACTTCAGGCCGGATCGCTTCCGGGATTGCGGCAAGCGCCTCAGGACCGCCTGAAACAATCGCTTCAAAGCTTGCATCCG
Organism: uncultured bacterium; assembly: GCA_964415395.1. Taxonomy (GTDB): domain Bacteria; phylum Chlamydiota; class Chlamydiia; order Chlamydiales; family SM23-39; genus CAYPZU01. Next base: position 39,054 of record CAYPZU010000011.1, on the reverse strand, counting down.
GCGCAAGGCGATGAAAAGAAAAGGCTTCGATGTTTTCGATGCACGAGCCTATGGCGGCGACGCCCACGCTTCCGCCCAAATACCGGAGGCAGGTGATGGTGCCGAACGCAACGCCTGCTTTTTTTGGAGGGACCGAAGTCATGGCGGAGGCATACGAAGGGGTAAAAACGAGCGGCAGGCCGATATTGATCGCTAAAAGGCCGAAGAACAGAACTCCGAGAGGACTCTGGACGAAAACAGGAACCCAGATAAACGAGGCGATCGTGAGGAGGAAGCCGATCGAAATGGGAAGTTTAGGGCCGAACCGATCCGAAAGAAGACCGCCTAAGGGAGAGACAAAAAGAACCGGGACCGAAGAGAGGAACGTGATGAATCCGGTCTTGAGCGGCGTCCATCCGAGGAACTGCTGAAAAAAGATGGCTCGGAAAACAAAGATCATCATGATGAATTGAAGGCAGAATACGGTGATATTCACCGCTTTATAAACCGGATGGCGGAAGAGGGAAAGATCGAGGAAGGGGTGGGCCGCTTTTTTCTCCCTCCAGACCAGGGATGCAGCAAAGAGGATTGCAAGCGCAAAACATCCCAATGTAAGAGGGGAGCTCCAGCCCCATTCCCTCCCCTGCATGATGGGGACGACGAGAAACGCCGAAGCGGCGGTAAAAAAACAAAACCCGGGCAGATCGATCTTCCCCTCTCCCGGAGGCAGCCGGGGGACGAAACGGAGCGTCATGAACAGCCCCGCGAGGGTGATTGGAATGTTGACCCAAAAAATCCATCTCCAGGAAAACTCCTGGGCGATATAGCCGCCGACAAGCGGGCCGAGGATCAGGAAAAGGGAGCCTACGCTCACGTTGATCCCCATCGCCTTTCCCCTTTCGCTCGCAGGAAAAAGGTTCATGAGAAGAACCGAGCTAGCGGGGAACACAAGAGCGACGCCCGCCCCCTGCAGGGCGCGCGCTGCGATCAGACTATATACATCCGGACTGGAGCCGCAGAAAAGCGACGCCGCTCCGAATACGGCCATCCCGAGCATATAAGCCCTTTTATAGCCGATTCTGTCCCCCACCTTTCCTCCGACTAAAACCAGAACCGTCGTCGCAAGAAGATAGGCGTTCACCGTCCATTGAAGGGCGATGTCCCCGGCGCCGAACTCTTTCTGGATCGTTGGGAGGGCGACCGGCAGCACGCTCTGGTCGAGAAAAAACATCGCGATTGCGGGGATGAGGGAGAAAAGCCCCCACCACCTCCTGGCATCGGCCATCTTTAAGCCTTTAAGAAGTTGAGGACGAGGCGGAAATATTCTTCCGGCGCCTCGAGATCGACCGCATGCCCCATCTTCGGGATGATGTGCACATGGGCGTTCGCCATTTCTTTGGCCTGGGCTGCGACATCGCGGGGCGGAGCGATGATGTCTTCCTCTCCTAAAATCAGAAGGAGCGGAGCGCCGATCTTCTCGAACCATTTGGTCGAATCGAAAGCGAGGCAGGCGTCGAGCTGGAATTTTTGATCTGTTTCCGATTGGGGAAAAGGCTGATGGATCATCAAATCGATCGCCTCGGAGACAGCTTTTTCATTCTTGAAAAAGGCGCTCGAAAAAATCCACGGAAGCACCCCTTCTACCTGCCTGGCCGTATGAGCTTTGTCCATCCGCAAATGGAAAAAGAACTTAAAAGCGGCGGCGCAATAGGCCGGGATTTTCAAAAACGTGTAGGCGAGAACCGCCTTCCCGATTTGGCTGGCATGATTCAACGCGATGACTTGCGCCACGGCGCTTCCGAGCGAAGAGCCCATAATGTGAGGATTTTTCAGCCCCAGCTCGCGGATGACCCCCATCGTATCGGCCGCCATATCTTCAACTGAATAAGGGCCGTCTGCTGGATCGCTTCTTCCGCTGCCGCGGTTGTCGATCAGGAAGAGCTGGAAATGATTCGTGAAGAGGCCGCGCATGAGATCCCAGCGATGGATGTCTCCCGTGTAGCCTGCGATCAGGACCAGCGGATGGCCTTTCCCTTCCGTCTCATAGTAAAAATGGCGTCCGTTCGATCTGATCTTAGGCATAACTGTCCTCAGTCTTTAGCGGCCGAATGTTCCTTTCGGATTTTACTATTTCGGATGCTATAAGCAAAATAAATTCCAACTCCGAGAGCGAGCCAAACCACAAGCTGTACCCACGTGACGAGCGGCAGGCAGAGCATTTGGGCGATGCAAGCGACGATTCCCAAGAGAGGAACCCAGGGGACGAACGGAACTTTGAAGGGGCGTTTAAATTCAGGATGCGTTTTTCTTAAAATCCAAACCCCGAGACAGACGATCGCGAAAATAAAGAGAGTCGTCATCGAAACGAGCTGCCCCAAAATATCGACCGAAAACAAACCGGAGAGGAAAATCGCAATCAGCGTGGTCACGAATGAAGCGAATACCGGCGTGCGGGTTTTCCTGTGGATCGTCGACAGCCGGTGCGGAAGAAGCCCGTCTCTGCTGATCGCGAGAAACACGCGCGTTTGGCCCAAAAGCTGGACGAGGACAACCGATGCAAGTCCTGCCAGAATCGCCAGCTTCACAATCGAGGCGACCCAGAAAAAATTGGGCCCCATTGCATTGAGGGCGACTGCCATCGGATCGGGAACTCCCAGCACTTTATACGTCACGATTCCCGTTAGGACCAGCGAAGTAATGATATAGGCGAGGGTGCAAATTCCAAGAGATCCCAAAATGCCCCGCGGAAGATCTCTCTGCGGGTTTTTCGCATCCTGCGCCAGCGTCGCCACCGTGTCGAACCCGACATAGGCAAAAAAGACAAGGCCCGCGGCTCTCAAAATGCCGCTCACCCCGAATTCTCCAAACATCCCTGTGTTTTCCGGAATAAAGGGAACCCAGTTTTTCGCTTTGATATGAAAAATTCCGACGATGACAAATAAGACGATCGTGCTGAGCTTAATCACTACCATTGCATTCGTGAAGTGGGCTGCCGCTTTGATGCCGATCGAAATCATGCATCCGATCAGCACCCCGAGGAAAATCGCCGGCACATTCAAAACAGCACCGGTTAAATGCCAGCCATGATCCATCGTGTAGGTAAATGGGCCCTGGGTCCAGATTTCCGGGAGCGAGATCCCCCTATCTTTCAAAAAGCTGACCAGATAGCCAGACCATCCCACTGCGACCGTAGAAGCCGAAACCAGATACTGCGCCGTCACCGACCAGCCGACGATCCAGGCGGGAAATTCCCCGAGCGCGACATACGAGTAGGAATAAGAACCTCCGGCGACGGGGATCAGCGACGAAAGTTCTGCGTAGCAAAGCCCGGCAAATACGCAAATGATCGCTGCAATGATGAAGGAGAGAACGACCGCAGGTCCTGCGTAGCTGGCCGCCGCCTGTCCGGTGATGACGAAAATCCCCGCCCCGATGATCGCTCCGATCCCGATCGCCGTGAGCTGGACCCACCCTAAATGTCTCTTCAAGCCGTGATGCTCTTCGTCCATTTCGACAAAATCGGCCCGCATCGGCTTGCGCAAAAACAGCTTCTTCAACATAAATCGCATACCCCTTCTCTTGTCTGCTTGATGGCAGATTCCGAAATCCTCCGCAAGAGCTTTTCCGGAACCGATTGACAATTCTCCCGCCCTTCTTGTATCGTCGCGCCCTTAAAACAAGGAGTTTACAAATGAAGTTCCTTCTGTTTCTGCTGCCCCTCTTCGGTTTTGCCGACTCGTCCTGGCTCAAAGAACACATCCAGGTGATTCCCGATTACCCGAAACCCGGCATCCAGTTCCAGTGGATCGGCCCTCTGCTCCGAAATCCGGACGCTTTCGACCGAGCAGTCCGCGAATTCGTCTTTCGCTATAGAGACCTGCAGGTAGACGCCATCCTCGGCCTCGAAGCGAGGGGATTCATCTTTGGCGCGGCTGTGGCGCAATGGCTGAAAGTCCCATTCATCCCGGTGCGCAAAGCAGGCAAACTGCCCGTCCCCTCTCTGAAAGCGTGTTATGAAAAAGAATACGGCCCCGACTGCCTCGAAATCGAAATCGGAGCTCTTGCCCCTGGAGCCCAGGTAGTCATCGTCGACGACCTGATCGCAACCGGCGGCACGGCGCTGGCCGCCTGCGAGCTTGTAGAGAAGAGCGGAGCCCGCGTTTTGGAGGTCGCTTGCCTCATCGAGCTGCCGTTCCTGAAAGCGAGGGAAAAACTCCCCTGTCCGCTCTTTACCATCCTCCAAGTCAACGACTAGACTGTTTTGCAAAGAAAATAATTACAGGATTACAGGATCATCGGTTCGCATAGCGAACCGGCAGGATAGAGAAGTGGTGGCTCTAGACAGAGTTAATCTTCGTTTTCTCTGTGTACTCTGTGTCTCTGTGGTGGATCTTATCCGCGTTGGATCTTAGAAAAATCAAACGGGGCGGAGGATGTTCCCTTCGAAGACTTGCATCGCGAAAGGGAATTTATCGATGGCGACGGCGAGCTGGATGTCTTCCGCATAGTGGGGCGGACAGGCTGGATGGGCAAGGAGATGTACGCCTTCAGGAGCCTGTTCGACTCTCAGCAAGTAGGGAGCCGGGTCGGGGGTTTTTCCCCTAAGGCGCTCTTCGAGATAGTCGGCGAGAGCGAGATCTTCCTCTCCCCCGTCTCCTGTAATGACAAACGTCGTCCGGGAAGGATTCAATTGCTGGATGCGGCCGACTGTCGCTTCCGCGACGGGGAAACTCGAAGTGAGGATCAGGGCTGCTTTCTTTGCGAGAACGACGCCTTGGGTTCCCGCTGATGTGCGCTGAACGCACCGCTTTCCGGAGAGAGACGCCCGGGAGATTTCCGTGGGAGAATTGCCGAAATCGAAACCGCGGATCGGCTGCCCGCCCACTTCTCCAATCAGGAGAACCGAGGGATCCCGCTCTTTTCTGAGAAAAGCTTCCTCGACCGTGCCGACCAGCTCGATCTCGCGCGCTCCGCGGGAAAAAGCAAACGCTGCCGTAGTGAATGCGCGCAAAACGTCGATCACGACAAGAAGCCCCTCCGCATGCTGGCAGGCGGAAAGGAGGATTTTCTCGATTTTCATGTGGGCTTCGATTCGGCGGAGGCCGATTCGCTGTTGAGATTTCTGTGGTAAGCGCCTTTGACGTGCTTCGACTGCATCTCGCGGGCGACTTTCAGGATCCGAACGCCTTTTTCGACATGGTCGGCCATGAAATTGTCATAAACCCACTGCGAGCTCTGCTTGGTCTTGACGCCATCGTGGTTGAGCGGCAAATCGGAGACGAGGAGAAGCGCTCCGAGAGTGAATTTTCGTTTGTAGCTGGCTGCGAAGAGCGTCGCGCATTCCATCTCGATCCCCTGCGCTTTGGTCGCCTTGAGGCGGTTCTTGAACTCTTCATTGAATTCCCAGAAGCGCATGTTCGTCGTGTAGGTGATCCCGATATGGTAGGCCGCCTTCTCGCGGTCCATCACTTCAGTCACCGCTCTCTGCATCAGAAAGTTGGCGAGCGCCGGCACTTCGATCGGGAAATAGAAGTCCGAGGTTCCTTCGCCGCGGATCGACGCGACCGGGACGAGATAATCGCCCACTTGGTAGCGGCGTCTCAGGCCGCCGCACATCCCGAGAAGGATGCTCGCGCGGATCGGAAGGAAGGAGCAGACGTCGACGACGAGGGCCGCCGCCGGAGAGCCGATTTTAAAATCGAGGATGCTCACCTCGTCCTGGGGGCTGTGGGCCACTTTGAACATCGATCCCTCGTGGATCGGGATGTTCCTCGACTTCGCAAAATAGTCCACGTATTTCGGAAAGTTGGTCAGGATCAGGTTTGTGTGGAACTGGCTTGCCTCGCACCCCGAGTATCTTTCCAGGGTCTGGCGGGCGATTTCTGCTTCTTGGGGATTTCTTTCCATCATGGACTCATTTTACACAATCGGCGATTGCCTTTAAAGACAATAATGTCCATAATCAAGCCTTTAAATTCAACTGGTTAAGGATTATGTCTTCTGTCAGCACAAACGAAATTCGCGTCGGCATGAAAGTAGAGGTCGATAAAGAACCCTATTTAATCATTGGAAATGAGTTCGTTAAGCCGGGGAAAGGACAGGCCTTCAACCGCATTAAAATGAAAAATATGATCAACGGCCGAGTTGTAGAGCGCACCTACAAATCGGGCGAAAAAATCGACCTTGCCGACATCGAAGAAGCGAAAATGCGCTTCCTCTACAAGGAAAGCGACGGGTCGGTTTTCATGGATGAAAAAACATTCGACCAGATTTCGATTTCGAACGAGCTGATCGGCAATAACCAGCAGTGGCTGATGGAAGAAGTCGTCTACGATGTGGTCTTCTATAAAGGCGCGCCGATCGAACTCGTTCCTCCCACCTTCATGGAAATGGTCATCACCGACACCTCTCCTGGCGTCCGCGGAGACACTTCAGGCAGAGTCCTGAAACCCGCCGTCACGGAAACGGGCGCAAAAATACAGATCCCGATCTTCGTCGAACAGGGCGAGAAAATTAAAGTGGATACGCGCACCGGTGAATACGTCTCCCGAGCTAGCTCATAAAATTCCTTTTCTCAAAGACCGGGCCTCGATGCTTGCCAGGGCCCGCGCATTTTTCGCCGAGAGGAACGTCCTCGAGGTCGATTGCGGCGCGCTCTGCCGCTCCGCTCCTGTCGACGCCTACATCGATGTGATCGAAGCGCAAGTCTCTTCTTCCGAAAAAGGATATCTCCACACCTCGCCCGAATACGCGATGAAGCGGCTCTTGGCTGCCGGCATCGGCGACATCTACTACCTCGGCAGCGTTTACCGCAAAGAAGAAGCAGGAAGGCTCCATAATCCCGAATTCACGATGGCCGAGTGGTACCGGACCGGCCTCTCTTTCGACCAAATGATCGAGGAGACTTGCGAATTCCTCTCTCTCTTTCTCGGGCCCCTTCCCGCCCGCAAGCTTAGCTACAGGGACGCCTTTTCCTCCTTCCTGGGCATAGACTATTCCCGCGCCTCCTCTGCGGAACTCGCAGCCCTGGCCCCCCGCTTCGGCATCGTCCTCCCGGCTGACGCACCGTCCTGGACAAGCGACGTTTTCCTCCACCTTTACCTCACGCACGTCATCGAACCGAACCTGGGCAAAAACGAACTGACTGTCCTGACCGATTATCCGCCCAACGAAGCCGCCCTGGCCTGCCTCGTCGAAAAGAATGGAGAACAAGTCGCCGAACGGTTCGAAATCTACTATCAGGGCGTTGAGCTGACAAACGGCTACCACGAACTGCGCAACCCTGCCGAGCAGCGGCTCCGTTTCCACGAAAAAAACAGAGAACGGAAAGCTGCCGGAAAAGAAACTTACGCCCTCGATGAGAAATTCCTGGCGTCGCTCACCCATCTTCCCGAATGCTGCGGCGTCTCTGTCGGAATCGACCGGGCCCTCATGCTTCGGAACAAGAGAACCGCAATCCGCGACGTTCTACCTCTCTCCTGGGAAGAGTCATAAATGAACCCTTTGATCGTCAGCTATTTCACCAAGAATACTCTCTACGAGAAAGACGCCGCGCGCCTGCGCCGCTCCTGCGAACAGTTTGGACTCCCCTTCCAGATCGAAGGAATCGAACCGTTTGGAAAATGGCACGAGCACATCTGCTACAAGCCGATTTTTATTCTGAAAAAACTCAAAGAGCTAAAACAGCCCCTTCTGTGGATCGACGCGGACGGAGAAGTCGTCGAAAAATTACCCCTTCAGCCCTTTGATTGCGACCTCTCGATCCGAACATTCACCCACTTTCCGAAAGACCACCCGAGCCACCTTTTAACCGCAACGATCTTCATCGACTACACTCCTGAAAGCCTCTCCCTTATAGAAGCGTGGGCGGAAGCATGCCAGCAGAAAATGCTGGCGGAGCCGGAATTGGAAGTATCGGATCAGGCCGTTTTAAACTCGTTGATTGGAGCTTCCAGCGCGCGGTTCAAACCGCTCCCCTCCGCATTCGCCGCCCTCTTCGATGAAGAGCTTCCTCTCAAATACATCGTTCAGCACCAGGCGTCCCGACTCTACCGCAAAATAATCAACCAGGAACTGGCCTTCGGGATTTTCGACCATCTCTCCATTGAACAGCTCGACCAGTTAAAGCCGCGATTCTAATTCTCTCAAGGGAGGGGCTAAAAACTCCAATCCCACAGGATCGAGAACGGTTGATTCGATCAGCCTGTCGATCTCGCGCGCCTCCTGCGGCTTAATACTCCATCCCTCGAACGCCTTCGGATCCAAGAGCTGGCTCCGGTTCTCAGGCCCCCAGATGGGAACGACTCCGCGATCCAAAATCCAGCGGATGGCTACTTCGGGCAACGGGCGGGAGGCCCGCTTTTCAGCCCAATGCTTCAGCTTTTCAACGGAGAGAAGGTATTGGCTGTAATGCGGCTCTTGAAATTTCGGATCGAAAGCGCGCAAGTCGTCGGAACGGAACGCGCCTCCTTTTTTCAGCTTTCCGCCGAGAAGCCCGCGGCAAAGAGCGCTGAAGCCAAGCACCTGGATCCCCTGCTGTTTGCAGTAAGGGAGAAGATCCTTTTCAATCTCCCGTTCGAAGAGATTGTAAGCCGGCTGCACAAACGAAACAGGAATATGCTTCTGAAACTCTTTCAACTCTTCGAGCGTGCAGTTGCTCATTCCAAACGAGCCGATCTTTCCTTCTTTCAACAGTTCCCGCAGCGCTTCCGCCGTGTCTTCGATCGGTGTGAGCGGATCGGGCCAATGGAGCTGGTAGAGATCGACCGCATCGGCCTGAAGCCGGCGCAAAGACCCCTCGATTTCGCGGCGAATGGTTTCTTTTCTCGCATCGCGGAACAGTTCCTTCCCTTTCCAGCTTAAACCGAATTTCGTCGCTGTGAAAGCATGACGCCCCTTAAGAGCCTTTCCGACGAGCTGCTCAGTTCGTCCAAACCCATACAGAGGCGCCGTGTCGACGATCTTTACGCCCTGATCGAGCGCGGCATGAATCGTTTCGACCGCCTCTTTTTCATCGATTCCTCCGTTGAAAAATCCTCCGAGCGCCCATGTCCCCAAAGCAAGCATATCTACCTCAAAAAAATTTACAATAGCTTAATATATCAGAAACAGGATTTTTATGATGAGAGGCCGTTCTTCAGGAACTGAAGAGCGAGGGGATGGCGGAGAATTTTCCCGAAAATTTCGGTGCCGATATCGGGGGCGTATTGTTTGCGGTGCGCATCGAGTTTGCCATAGCGAAGCCCCACAAAGGGAATTTCGAGCGTATCGGCTGCGATGTGGAGATGGGCAGCCGTGTCGTCGACGAGGACGATCTTCGAGCAAGGGTGGAGAGCGGTGAATTCCTTCAGCACGCCCCCTTTAGCCAAATCCCCGCAGTAGAAAACGCCATCGGCGAAAACACCCTCTCTTCGGTACGGATGTTCGGCGTCGAACCGCATGCCGAGAGATGCAAGCTGCGCCTCCGTCACAGGCTTCATATCGAAGGATCGGGCGGTGATTGCAAAAATAGGAACCTTTCTCTCTCTGGCTTTGCGAATCACGGCTGCGGTTTCTTTTTCCACCCAATCGATCTCGCTCACCGCCTGAACCGCTTTCCAAAGCTCGCACGCGCGCTGCACCGCGACCCTTTCCGGCACGCCCGACTTCTTCAATTCCGCCGCAAGATAGCTCTCCCATCCATCGCTTCCGAATTCGAAAACAGGGCGCAGGATCGTATAATCGAGATCGAAGAAAAGAGCCGTCCCCTCTTCGAGAAACCTGAGCACTTCGCTCATGGAATGGATTTCTTGGATTTTCATGCTTTCGCGAGAGCTTTTTTACGGTAGGACCAGAGCCACAGGACGGGCGCCGCCATCAGACAGAAGCCCGACCCGATCATCAGTCCATATTTCCACTGGCTTCCCAATTCAGCGCCTGGCGGCGGAAGGAAACCGACGAGGATCGTCAGCGCGCAGGCGACAAGCCCCGCAAGGCACGAAGCCGTTCTGATTCCGCGCGGTATCTGGTAGCCCTCTTTCGCCCTCTTCAGCTTCAATGCAGCTAAAAAGAGCAAAATGTACATCACCATGTAAAGCCCGGTGCTGAGAGCCATGAGGAACCAGTAGTAGGAATTGACGTTCGGGATGAACTGGATCGCAAAGCAGAACGTCGAAACGACCATCGCCTGGAGAATCAGAATTCTCGACGCGACCCCGAACCGGTTCTTCTTCAGGAAATAGCTGGGCAGAAAGCCCTGTTCGGCAGCCTGTTCAAGCCCTTTTGCCGGAGAGAGAAGCCAATTGACCGAGCCGCCAGCGCCTCCGACGATGATCAATACCGCAAGCACAGGGACGAGGAACGGAACCTGGAACGCCTCGAAGAAAGCCGTGAACGTCTGCATCACGCCGTCGGCGAAATTGATCCCTTCTCTCGGGATCACCAGCGCGATCGCCAACGCTCCAAGCACCATCGTCCCCATCAGGATCGCAACGGAAGATCCGATCGCCTTCGGAAAGTTCTTCTGCGGGTTTTGGATATCGCCTACATAGACTCCGGCCAGCTCCATCCCCAAAAACGAGGCCATGATCGTGACAAGGGCCGAGCTGCCGTCGAGCCAGTTCGACGAAGGGACGATTTCGCTCCACGCGAACGAACCGGCCAGAGGCTTGCCCGAGAAAACCCACCAGGCGCCGAGGCCGATCAAAAAGCACATCGGAACCAGCGTCCCTGCGGAGCCGCAAAACGAGTTCATCCGCGCAGAGACCTGGATCCCCCGGAGATTCAAAAACGTCATGCTCCAGAAAATGCAAAGGGATGCGCCCAAAAGGTAGACCTTATCCTGCGCGAGCGCCGGATCGATCAAATAGGCCGCAGTCCCCGCCAAAAACACCAGCATCGTCGGGTACCAGACCATCGTATTGATCCACTGGAGCCACACGGCAAAAACGCCCGTCCGGTCTCCAAAAGCTCTCCGGATCCAATGGAAAACGCCCCCCTCTTCCGGATAGCGCGAGGCGAACTCGGCCGATATGAAAGCGACCGGGATTAAAAAAATCACTGCCGAGAGCAGGTAATAAAAAATGAGCGAAGAGCCGAAAACAGCCGTAGAAGGCAGAGTCCGGATGCTCTCGATGCCAGCCACGATCAATAAAACCAGTGAAAAAAGGGACAATTTCATCCCCAACACTATACAAGAGCTTTGGGAAACAGGGAAGGGAGAACCCTGAGGGAAGGAAATTCTTCACTCAATCCGGTTGCGGAAAAATGTCTTTGCCGGTAAATTAGTTGCATAATACAACAATCTGGGCATCCATGCTTTCAAGCGAACAGATCAATGAACTGCGGCAAAGCGCCCGAACGGTCGTCCGGGAACTAGGCCTCCTCAACGACGCCTACTTCGAAATCGGCGTCACTCTCGCCGAGCGGCACCTCCTGATCGAACTCAACTCCCGGAGGCAGTCTACCGTGGGCGAGATCGCTCAGCTATTCCTCCTCGACAAATCGACCGCAAGCCGCCTGATCGCGCGAGCCGTGGAAAAAGGATACATACGCTGCACCTCCGATGCGAAAGACAAAAGAAAGAGGATGATTGAGCTTACAGAACTCGGGCTGGCAACGCTGAAGGCCTTCGAACCCATCGCCTTCGCCCAGACCCGGGATGCCCTTCTCGCCCTGTCTCCGGAAGAGGCAGCCCTTGTCCATCAGGGAATCGCCCTCTACGCCAGAGGGCTGAAAGAATCGCGCCTTAAAAGGAAAGCCAATGAAACCCCCTGAGATCTCCTTAACTCCTTTCCGCCCTGACGACGAAAACGCGCTTTACGAAATGTTTCGGGAAATCGTAGATTCCGGCTCCCAATTCCCCTACGAATCGAGCAGCCGCGACGAATTCTATTGTCAATTCCTTAATCCCTCGTCGCAAGTGTACGTCTGCCGATCTGATTCCGGAGAACCCGTCGGCGCGTTCTGCCTCCGCGCAAATTATTCCGGCAGATCGAGCCATATCGCGAATGCCTCCTACATGGTCAAAAGCACCCATCGGGGCCAGGGAATCGGCTCTCTCCTTGTTCAGGCGTCTCTCCAACTTGCTGAACAATCAGGTTTCAGCGCCATGCAGTACAACATGGTTCTCAGCCAAAATCTCCCGGCCGTCAAGCTCTACCAAAAGTTCGGATTTCAAACCATCGGCACGATTCCGCAAGCCATCCGGAATCCCGACGGAAGCTATCAAGATGGCCTCATCCTCTACCGGAGTTTAGCCTCATGTCAGAAGAAAAGCCCCTCGTTTCAAAAGAAGAAACATTCGACAAACTCGACATCCGCCTCGGACGCGTTCTCCATGTCGAAGAAGAACCTTCCGCTCCGAAAAAAGCCTATAAACTGAAAATTGATTTTGGGAAGTTCGGGATCAAAACCAGCGTCGGACGATTCACCTGCCACCCTCCGGAAGAACTCAGAAACAGACTGGTCCTTGGCGTGCTGAACTTTTCTCCCCGGCAGATCGGGAACACCCTTTCCGAAGTCCTGATCCTTGGCGTCCAGTTCCCCAAGGCCGACAGCGGAGAGGCAACGTTTATTTCGCCTGCCGCGGAAGCTAAAATCGGCGGAAAAGTGTTCTAGGAGGAAAAAGGAGAATGTCTTAAAACTGATGCATGAGAAAAAATACAGCCAGCGATTCAAGAATCGGAATTTGGGCAAAGAGGCTCCTGGGATTTTTTGGCTGGAGCTTCGAACCCAAACGAAGAGAAAAAATGTCGGGTAAATCCGACGCGGCATCAAAACCGATTCTTGAATCGCGAGCGGTCTATCATCACTACGGAATCCCCACGACGGAACAACGGGCCGACGAAAGCTATGTCGAAGTAGGCGGCTTCAAATTCTACTCCACTCCCTTCGAAGGGAACAAATGGCATATTCAGTGGCACCGGTTCCCTGAAGGACACGGACTTCCCGATCTGGTTGCGAAAGTCCCCCACATCGCCTTCCAGGTCGACGACCTCGACGCCGAAATCAAAGGAGCTAAAATCCTCTTCGGCCCGTACAGTCCCCTTCCAGGCTACCGCGTCGCCATGATCGAAGAACAGGGAGTTCCGATCGAACTCGTCGAAACAAAACTATCCGACGAAGAGCTCTCCCTTCTCGAGCAGGAAAAATTGGGAAAGAAATAAGACCTACAGTCCCAGCCTCTCCACCGTTTCAAAAGCTAAATCGACCACGCCCCGCGGCTCGAACATCTCTGCAAAATGCCTGTACATCTGCTCTCGATCGAAATGGCTTTCTCCGTTCATGAGCAATTCCTGGCAATAGACTGCCGAATCCTCCACGATCCGCTCCACCCGGTAATAGGCGAGAATCGCCCTGTTTACTTCGACGCTTCCATACCCCTGATAAAACAGCTCTACCTCATGCGGAAGATTCCAAACATTCCCAACGCCCCCGCCCACAAACATCAGGTCTCTTTCTTTCGGCGCCATGATCGGATCGTCCCAATCGACGATGTGAAAAGAGCCATCCTCGCTCAATAGAACGTTTCCCCCATGCAGATCCGAATGGCACAAAACCAATTCATGGGACTCCTCCCGAAGCTTATGACTGAGCCGTTCCGCATGATTGACTAACTGCTCAATCGCCCCCTTGCGCACTTTCAGGAAATCGATGAATCGACGCCCCAACTCATCCTGCGCATCCAGCGTTTCAATCCGCCTAATAACAGACCGGACGGCATCTCTCCATTGCGGAGAAAAATTCTCCCGCCGGATCCGGGATTGAATCGGCTGGGGCACTTTGATCTCATGGATTTGCCGCAATATTTTGCCGAATCGGATCCACTGCTGCTGAGTCAGCGGCCGGACAAACCCATCCTGCCCTTCAACAAAGGGGTAAACAATCAGGGTAAAATCATCTAATTCCTGCGTTAAATCCCCGTGGATCGTTCTGATCGGGTAGATGATTTCTCTGACGCCTGCCGTCTGCAAAAGATCGAGGATCGCAAAGCTCGCATCATCCGGATGGCCTCTTCTGACTTTAACGAAATAGGCTTTCTGGTCTGCGCCTTGAACTTTGTATACGGATGCGTTCACATCCGCTCCGAGAGGAAGCAGATAAAGCGCGGCAGCTTCTATGAGATAGTATGCTTTTAAACACTGGATCAAGATCTGACTGATTTCCGGCATGGATTCAGGATATCGCGTTGCCTCTCAAAATCCAAGAATTGAGTAGCAGAAAGCGGAGGACTTTGCTAGGTTGAAAAAATGATTAAGAATTTTAAGATCGTCGACCTGACACACCTCCTGAACCATCAAATACCTACCTGGAATGGAGAGTGTGGATTCCAAAAAAAAATAACTAAAGATTATGAAGAGAACATAGCAAGGGTGATGTCGTATACCTGCATCTCAAATGCTGGCACTCATATCGATTCTCCCTCGCATTTTGTTCCAGGCGGAAGATCCATTCATGAACTGTCGCTCGACAAGGAGCTTTGCGTTCCAATCCACTGTATTGATGTGACCGCAAAAGCCAGGGAAGACTATTACATTTCATCCGAAGACCTTGAACTCTATGAAAAAAAATACGGAAGAATGCAGGAAGGCGCGGTGCTTCTTGCAAATACAGGCTGGAGCAAAAAATGGAATGATCCCGTTCGCTACCGAAGCATCGATTCTTCTGGGAGCGTCCGCTGCCCCGGTTTTTCTGAAGGGGTTATACCTATGATTCTGGAAAGAAAATTAGTTGGGGTTGGAATCGACACATTTTCTCCCGATGGAGGAAATATGGCTCTGCCCCTACATTTCCAGCTCTTGGGAGCAGGGAAATATATAGTCGAAAATCTCACGAATCTCGATCAGGTTCCCCCAGTAGGAGCCTACTTTCTGGCTCTTCCACTTAAGATTGAAGATGCAGTAGAAAGTCCTATCCGCGCCATCGCTCTTCTACCTGATCCCCTCTAGAATTGGTCCGCTCTTCGAGACTGTTCCTTGGCCCTTTGGCAAACCTGTGCATTCGCTCACCGGCGAAAACAAACAGGGGGAAGCTTAGCTTCCCGATAGGGGGGAAGGGCAACCCCCTTCCCCCACCCCCATCCTGCGCGCGTGAGCTACGCCACGCGCGGGACGCCCTCTCGGCAAAATCGCTTTCGCGATTTTGTCCTACCGGGCCGGCGATCCCCCGCGGTTTTTCAAAATGAAAAACATCGCGGGAGATTCGAGTCCGGTCGCGACCCAAATTGTTGGGTCGCTCACCGGCAAAAACAAAAAAGGGGAAGCTTAGCTTCCCCTTGTTTAGACCGGACTCAC
>CAYPZU010000011.1:0-23793 GCA_964415395.1 uncultured bacterium | reverse complement strand
CTCTCGTCCCGTCACGCCATTCCCAAAATGAAACATTTTGGGACCCTGGCTTCTCGGGCTCCGGTTGCGCCGTGTTTTCGACCCACCCCGCCGAAAAAATATCGGCGAGGACCCCGGGAACGAAAACACTCGGCTCACTTCGAGTCCTAAAAACGGTCCCCCGGACCGTTTTTTCCCCGGCAAAAACAAAAAGGGGGAAGCATAGCTTCCCCCTGTTTTTGCCGGTGACCGGACTCGAACCAGCACCCTATCGCTAGGAGTAGATTTTGAGTCTACCGCGTCTACCAATTTCGCCACACCGGCATGGGTAAAGATATTAGGGGAGAAAGGGTTTAAAACAAAGGGAATTTAGAACTGGAGACGGCGGCGGGGAGAAGGCTCGCTGCCAAGCCCCTGGTAGGTGCGCGCGAGTTTGTATAGGCCGGCTGCAGCCGTGCCGAGAGCCATCGTCCCGAGGCTGATGCTGCCAGTAAAAACCCCTGCCGCAGCCGTGCAAACGGCAGCCGCAGTCACGCCAGCCTTCCCGATCCGAGCCGGAAGATCCCCCAGACAGGGAGAGGATTCGCTGAACAGCTTGGCCGATAAAAAGCCCGAAACCAGGGAAATCCCCTGTCCAAACCTGCTTCCATCAAAAGCATTTTTAAGAAGCAGAGATGAAGCAAGTCCGCCCAAGAGGCCTGCGTTTAAAACCGGCGTTCCTTCCAGCTCTTCCAGATTGCGGAGGACAAAAAAATCGATATCCTCGCCTATTTTTCTTACGAAAATGGGAGAGGTGGGAGAAGAACCGTCGAATGCATAATCAGCAAACTTTTTATCGAGAGCATAGATGGGACGGCACTTATACTTCCCTTCATAAAAATACCGCGTCAAAGCAACCACCCCCCGCTGCCTCTTGAGAATGCGGAGTTTGTCTGAAATCTCTTCGTAAATACGTTGGGCGCGTCCCAACTCCCCTCTCGCAAGGGCCCCGCCAAACCGCTTCAAATCGGCGCGAAACATCACTCTGCTGTAGTTTGAGGCGATTCTTTGATCCAGTTGGCTCAACGCTTCAATCGAAGCGGCTGCGCCGAGCTTGGATCGGGAAGCTTCAATCTGTTCGAGATCCTGACGAAATGCTGCGTATGTATATATCATAATATTATTTTATTAATTTATAATATTATAACATAAATTATGATTGAAATATATAATTAACTGCGGTGATAGCCTTTATTGGCTTTTTCCCAGTCGTAAAGGACTCTTTCCTTGCGGTCCCGGTCGTAGCGGACCTGCAGGCAGATATAGGGATGGGGGTGGCGGTTGTCGGCATCTCTGCCTTCGTTTTTCTGGCAAAGCTTGATAAAAATTTCTTTATTTAGCCAGGGCTGGATTTCGACATGGGCGTCAGGCTTGTCATAGCGCTTGAATTCAAGATATTCTTTGTCGTTTTTATAGGCAGGGTTTTCCTGATAGTACTGCATGATCAGCCCGACGATTTCCTGGGGGCGGTCTTCCATCCCCTGCACGTAGAAATCGACCTCGGCCCCGATCTGATGCTTGGAGGTTCGGTTGTCTTTGGAGGGATCTGCATAGGTGTTATGAAGGGGGCACCGGTGCCCGCAGGTGATGATCACCCGCTTGCCGGTCTTTTTCTGCAGATAGTTAAGTAAATCGACAAGAAGCGGATAGACGTTCTCTTTTCCGTGAAGGATCGGCAGCCCGTGGCGCGAGCCCCCTTCGCAATCAGGACAGGGAGCGGGCTTTGCGGGATCGGAGGCGTCGACAATCGGCGGATTGACCGGGTTGCCTTTGCAGCGGAAAAACTCTTTCGTGATCCGGGGCAGGTTCGACTCCGATTCCCACGGGTACGGGGCGCGGGGCGTATGCTGGGGGGCCGCGATCGGATAGAAATAATCCCCCTGGCTCCGGTAGATATACTCCCCTTTGCAGTTTCTGCGCCGCGTCTTTTCCTTTTCCGACTGTTCGAGTCCCGAGCAGCCGAAAAGAACAAGCATTGCGATAAACGAAAGATATCTTATAGTCCGGTTAGGGAACCCAGGCATGTCGGACAACATTCTCCAGCAGCTGCAGCAGTCGGCCGATTTGGCTCTGAAAAGCCAAACGGCGGAGGAAGGGGTGCGCCACCTATCCCGCGCTTTCGCTCTCTTTTCCGAAGAGGCGAACCGACTGAAAAGCGCACACACCAAGTTACAAGAGCGCTTTCAGACTGTCAACCAGGAACTTGAGAAGAAAGTCGCCGAGCTGGGGCGTCTCAATGCCTATCTTGGGAACATCCTGAAAAACATTTCCGACGCGATCCTCTTCATCGATCTCGAAGGGACGATTACTTTAGTGAACGATTCTGCGCAAAAACTGCTGAAAATCAAAGCCGAATCGATTCTTTTCAAACGGTACTGGGATTCTTTTCCGGACGATCATTTTGGATTCCCGATGCGCGAGGCGCTCAAGTTCGGGATCTCCCATAAGCTCCTCTACAAGAGTTATCCAAGCGAAAAGCAGGAGATGGAGATTTCGACGACCTTTGTGTATGAAGGGCCGAAACTCTACCACGGCCTGATCCTCGTGATGCGGGATATCAGCGAAAAGCAGAAGCTCCAGATGATCGCGAACCGGAACGACCGGATGAAGGAACTGGGAGAGATGGCGGCCACGGTCGCCCACGAGATCCGCAACCCTCTGGGCGGAATCCGCGGCTACGCATCGCTTCTCTACCGCGACCTCGAAGAAGAAAAGCACCTGCAGGAGATGGCGGGGTTCGTGATCGAGGGAACCAAAGCTCTCGAAAAACTGGTCGGAGCCGTCCTCCACTATGCGCGGCCGATCCAGATCCAATCCCAGTCTGTCGAGCTGGGGGCGTACTTAAAACAGATCGGCAGATTCCTCAAAGTCGACCCGGCTTTCCCGCCGAATGTGAAACTGGAAGTCCATATCCCCAGCGATCCGATCCTGGCGCCGATCGACCCCGAGGCGCTTAAATCGGCCCTCCTGAACATCCTCTTCAACGCCCTGCAGGCGATGCCCCAGGGAGGGACTCTATGCCTGTCGCTCCTCAAAATGGACGCTTCCTTTCAAATTGCCATTTCCGATACAGGGATCGGTATGGAGGAAGAGCAGATGAACCAGCTCTTCTCTCCTTTTTTCACGACGAAACAGAAAGGGAACGGCCTCGGCCTTGTGGAGACCCAAAAGATCGTGCAGGCCCATTTCGGGGCGATCGACGTCCGCTCCCAGGCGGGCAAAGGGACGACTTTCACGCTGACGCTGCCTTTGAAGAGATGACCTATGATTGAGAAAGTGTTGATTGCCGACGACGAGCCTTTGATGCTCCGCTTCGTCGCCGAGACGCTCCGGCGCCTGGGCAAGGAAGTCGCCACTGCCGAAGACGGAGCCAAAGCGATCGCGCTCCTGCAGCAGGAGCCGTTCGACCTGGTGATCAGCGACATGAAGATGCCTCTCAAGGGAGGCCTTGACGTCCTCAAAGCGGCCAAATCGATTTCACCTTCCCTTGTCGTGATCCTCGCCACAGCGTACGGGAGCGTCGAATCGGCCGTCGAAGCGATGAAGCTCGGCGCTTTCAACTACCTGATCAAACCGTTCTCTCCCGAAGCCATCGAAACCGCGCTTGAAAAAGCCGAAGAGCATCTGAGGCTCCTAAAAGAGAACCGGTTCTACCGCGAAGAGCGCTCCCCCGCCAAATGCCCCCATCTCGCCGCGATCAGCCCGTCTATGAAAAAGATCCTGCACGATCTGGAAAAAATCGCCCAGTCGCAGGCAAGCGTATTCATCACCGGGGAATCGGGAACCGGCAAAGAGGTGATCGCCGGCGCGGTCCACCAGCTCTCGCAGCGCTCCCAGTTTCCGTTCATCAAGGTAAACTGCGCCGCGATCCCCGAAACGCTCGTCGAATCGGAATTTTTCGGCCATGAACGGGGCGCTTTCACCGGCGCCCACATCCGAAAAATCGGGAGATTCGAACTGGCCGACAAGGGGACGCTCCTTCTCGACGAAGTGACTGAAATTCCCCTCCTCCTCCAGCCGAAACTGCTTCGAGCGATCCAGGAGCAGGAATTCGAGCGGGTCGGCGGCACGCGCCCCATCAAAGTGAACCTCCGCTTTCTCGCCACTTCCAACCGCGACATGCAGGAAGCGATCGAGAGCAAGGTGTTTCGCGAAGACCTTTTCTACCGGCTCAATGTCGTCCCGATCCAAATTCCTCCGCTGCGGCAGCGCCGCGAAGACATCCTTCCGCTGGCTACCTATTTTCTCAACAAGTTCTGCGAGGAAAACCATAAGCCGGCCAAAAAATTTACCGAACGGGCCGTCCAGAAACTCCTCGACTATCCCTGGCCCGGCAACGTCCGGGAGCTGGCGAATATTATCGAGCGGACGGTCGTGCTCGATTTCGACGCCGTAATCGACGCCGACCAGCTCTACCTCGATTCCCCCGCGAAAGCGGCTGCGGACAAAAAGAAATTCCCGGCGGGAATGACGCTGCATCAGATGGAAAAAGAACTGATCTTAGACACTCTGGAAGCGCAGAGCCAGAACCGGACCCGGACGGCCGCTTTGCTGGGCATCAGCGTCCGAACGCTGCGCAACAAGCTGCACGAATACGGCCTTGCCGCTACGGAAGAGTGATCACTTTGAATAACCGATGGACGGCCTCGATGTCTTTCAAGACTTGCGCCTTGTCTTCGTGGCCCAGATAGACGACGAGCGGGGTCGTTTTTAAATCGATGCTTTTGACGCAGGAGCCGCCCTGTTTCAAGTGGAGCGCGTGGCGGATGTAGGAGGGAAGCTTTTGGATCGCCTCGATCCCCTGCACCGCTTCAACCGTTCCTTCTTCAAACGAAACGCCGAATGCTAAAGCGAAATGGCGGTCGATTGAAATCGTCTCTGGCACATCGACTTTCTTTTCTGTAAACGCCTGGATCACGCCGCGGCACAAATCGAAATTCGTCGCGCTTTTCAAGAGCTGGGGCACTCCGGCGCCGCACATCCTGGCGGCGATCTCGATCAAAGTCGGCCCTCTCTTCGGATCGTCCTTGATTTCGGCGTGGACGGCGCCCCGCTCGATACCGACCGCGCGCGCCGATTCGATCGCATACGCCACGACAGCGGGCACATCTTCGGGTTTGAGCAAAATGCAGCTCCAGCATAGATTCTTCGGCCCGCCTGGCAAGCCCTTCTCGTAAACCCAAACATCGGTCACATGGAACTTTTCCCCGTCGCAAAAAAGGTCGACGATGTATTCAGGGCCATCGATATATTCTTCAACGAGAGCAAACGCCGTTTTCTGTCCGAAGAAATCGAGAGACTCGCGGATCGTATGGTATTTTTCTTTCAGCTCTTCTTCCGTATTGCAGAGGTAGACGTGGTTGGTTCCGGCGCCCTGCGGCGTTTTGATCACGATCGGAAAGGAGCGGTTTTGGGCGAATTCGACGACTTTTTCCACGGTGCCGCACTCGGCGAACGCAGGACAGGAAAGGGCAGCTTTCTGAATCGCCTTCCGCATTTCAAGCTTGTCCCGTCTGGCATGGGAGTATTCGAGAGGATTGTGGTAGAGGCCTAAATCGCCAGCCAGGCAATCCGCCATTTCGACGCCGGAATCAAGCCCTGCGACGACCCCTTTCACCTGAAAAGGAGCGCCTTGAAGTTTGCTCAGAATCGCCTTCGCGTCAGCCGACTGGATAACGAAATCGCAATCTGCGGTGAACTCTTCCCTTTTGCCGTGGAACCCGGCCTCGGAAACGTCGAAAGGAACTGTAAAAACCCCGATGACTCCATACCCCTCCTGTTTCGCGCTCCTTTTAAGGAAGGCGCCGGAGGAAATCGGATCGACTACAATAACTGCCTGCTTTTCGCGTAAAGCCATAGATACCCTGTATCTAGTATACCACAGTAAGGAATGATTTGATATATGTATCTAACAGGCTAAGGGAGAGTAGGATGGGAAATTAACAGGATAGGCAGGATCCGGCAGGATAAGAAGAAAAAAACCACCGTTTTGATCCTGCCAGCGCGCGAATGCGCGCGGATCCTGTTATTTTCCTTCCCCAGCAACAGCCTGATACTGGCGGGCCAAAACGAGGAATTTTTCCCAGCGGGTCTCTTTGCGCGGGAACGTTTCGTGAATATCGTAGAAGAGAATCGGGAAGGCCATTTCGTCCCTGAGTTCGAGTTCGGCAAGGGCTGCCGCCCCTTTCTTTTTTCCAGCGAGGATTTCCAGGTGGGAAATGATCCGATCAAGGCTTTGGCGCAGTTCTTTCATCTTCGCCCCTATGCACTTCGCCGCGTTTTTGGGCATCGGCGACTGGACGATCTTTTCATGGACGAGTTTGCGCAGCGGAAATTCCTTTTTCAAGTACAGCTCGGCGGCCTTCTGGATCGGGAGATATTCGATCCCCTTGAAGCCAATCCCGCCATCGGTTGTATTGATGAACTGGATCTCTTTGTGTTTGCGGGCGAAATGGGAAACGCTCGCCGATTCCATCACCCAGCGGACTGCGGTATAGACAGATTGTCCCAGCCGATCCTTCTTCTTGAGGATCCGGTCGGCGGCCGATTTTTCTGCGTCGATCGCTGTAAACTGCATCTCTCCATCTTCCGCAACGCCTGAGGCATACCGTTTTTTCCCCGTATAGGCAAGATCGATCCCGTCGAGCAGGATCGGACTGCAGCCAAGGAATTGGGCCCAGGCGATGCAGATCATCGTGACCGACATCGATTCCGGCGAGAGAAAATCGCCGAGGAGCGGATCGAGCAGGCCAAGTTCTTCCTCGATCCAAAGCTCCGGCACGCCGCCGATGCCGCTCCGCATATAGCCGAAGGGACCGTTCGCTGTTTGAAAAACTGCAGGAAACAGGCGGGTTGAATAGAGGAGAGGAACTTCAAAAGCGAAACTGTTCCTCATGCGGCGGTACTCTTCGAGATTCGGGTCGACCGCCATGCCGAAATGAGGCGAAATTCCTTGCGAACTGAGGGCGGCGAGCGTCGATCCGCCAGCGATCAGGAGCGCTCTATTTTCCAGGGTTTTGATCGTTTCGATCGATTTTTGCAGAGAAGGCCCCGCGCCGCAGACAAGCGCAGGGATGCCCTGGAAAGAGCCTTTCAGTCCGTTCGCGTAAAACGATTCAGGCAGCCGCTTGACGTTTTGGACAAAGTTCTGAAACGGCTGGTAGCCGTGGAGCCGATCCTGCTGCAGCGCATTCGCCAACGTCGTTTTCCTCAAGAGCCGGAGGCGAAGCGCCTTAAATTTCCGTCCCTCTTTTGAGGGGATCGCGGCGATTTCAAGCCGCTCCACAGGAAACTTTTCAGCCAACGCATCCAGCTCGCCCGGCTTGGAAAAATGAACGATCTGCACCTGCGGATCGGAGAGGATTTCAAAAGCCGCTTCCTTTCGGAGAAACGAACCGAGCGCCCCCTCGTCTTCTTCGAGGAAAATCAGCTCCCGTTCTTTATTTTTCTTCAGCCAGCCGCGGATCTGCTGGTAAGCCGCGCCATTGCCAAGCCCGTAGATGTAGAGAGCCTCCGCTTTTTCGAAATCGGTTTTTTCAACCGTTTCATCAGGGCATTCACGCGGAATCCAGGACGGGGCGAAAAGGGCGCTCGCAGGGAAACGCTCCATAAAGAGGGAAAGGTTTTTCCTATACATAGACGAGTTTTTTCCCATCCCAGCGCCCCTCTTTCTCGATCCAGATGTTTTGGAAACGGTCCCAGACTCTCTCATGGTAGCCCATCGCCTCGTTCCAAAGAGCTTCGACCCGGACATTCCCTTTTTCATCCCACTGGCGCAAGTTGAACCGCGCTCCATCGAGATACTCAATCTCTTCGACAAGCTGCCCTTTTCCGTTCCAGCGGCGGTGGACGCCTGCCGGCTTCCCCTTCTCGTAAGAACCCTGGTCGGCTAAAACACCCTCTTCTGTCCACATCTCATCCAGTCCGTGCCGGACGCCATTTAGGAAATGGGAGCGCCGTTTGATTTTCCCGTCCGGCCAATAGAGAAGAGCTTCGCCATCAATATGTCCCTGAACGTAAGTTTCCACCGTCTTCAGGTTTCCATTCGGATAGAAATATTCCCTCTTTCCATTCCGCTCCCTGAAGTAATGCGCCCCGTTGGGATAGTTAAGATCTGAGTTCATGGAGATGCTCCTCTAAAACCTGTTCAAAAAATAACGCCTGGTTCAGCTTGATCTTTTCCTCCGCCGCAAGAGGCTGCCGGTCGAGTTCGAGCTCCCGCTCGAAAACCGGTTTCCATATTTGCCAGAGCGGATCAAGCAGCTTCCGAAAGGCGATTTCCCCCTCGATCTTTTCCGGATCGTATTTCTTCAAAACCTTCTGGCACCGAACGAGGCTTGCTTGCCACTCATCCCAGCGGCAAGAGTCGATCGAAGGAGCCGCTACGACCGCTTCGAACACCCGTTTCCTGAGATCAGGCGCTTCCTGCAGGGCTCCAAGGACGGATGACAGGTGCAGCGAATCGACCGGAGAAGCGAAGCCCAGCCCCCCTTCGGTGGCGTTGATGAATCGGGTCTCGGGATGGCGCGCGGCAAACTCTTCGGTCCACCGAGCCGCCATGAGCCAATCGCGCTGCGTCCAAACCGGCTCGCCCCGCGCATCGATCGCCTGCAACAACCCTTCGGGCGGCTGCGCTTCGATCCGCGCGTACTTCCGTTCGTTTTCATAGCAAAGATCCATTCCGACAAGAACGATCGGATTGCATCCGAGAAACACGGCGAACGCCGTGAGAAAATTTCCAACGGTCCAGCCCGTTTCGAATCCCTCTTCCTGGCTGTTGATCCAGTTGATCCAGGGGGCGTTCCCATCGGGGAAAAGGAGCGCGGGGCCATGGATCAGGGAAAAATTCTCGGCGCTCATCCGGCTCTGGCAGCAAAACGGGGTTTCCGAAAAGGGATGCATCTTGAATTGCCGGTAAGGCGCTTCCTTATCGACGGAAGCGGCGAAATGAGGTTCCTGCGAAATTGCATTCAGCGCGCTCCCTCCGGCCAGGATCAATCCTTTCTTTCCGAATTCTGAAAGAAGAGAGCCGTTTTTTTCGAGAGACGGCCCCGCCCCGGCAATGACTGCGGGCACGTTTTGAAAAGCCCCTTTGAGTGCAAGGCCCGACCGGAGCGGTTTTCGGCTGTTCGCACGGAAATTTTTCAGCAGGGAACCCCCGTAATCGGAGACGTCGGAGAGGATCAGGTGGGCGGCCGCATGGCAGCGAACAAGTTCTTTTTCGAACGCTTCGCCCCAAAGGCCCGGGCGCAAAAGAAGGATGTTCATCTCCCTCAGAACAGCAGCCCAAGCTATTTTTTTTGCAATCAGCCCGACTTGCAGCGGCGTTTCGAGAAAGTGAATCTTGACTCTTGCATCGTTGAGAAGCAGGATCGCATCCTCATGCTCTAAAAGAGCGGCGAGCGCCTCAGCGCTTTCCTCGACAAAGACCAGCCTCCGCTTCGCTTCTTCATCGAGCCATTCGCGCGCCAGCGCATAAAAAGCGCCGCTTACGCCATAGACGCAGACCGTCTCCGTTTTTTCCAGGTCGAGGCGATGCAAGAATTCTTCCGCAGGATCTGCAAGAAGAGCCTGAGCGGGACTTTCGCCGATCAGAACTTGAGCGGAAGGGACGTGTTTTTCTAAGGCTTTGAGAAGACGCATAATCGTTCAACAAGTTGCGCGTAGGAAGGGAGGAAAGGGACGGAAGCCCAAACTCCCTGCTGCCGCCAGTAGGTGGAAATCTCCGTCTGGTTCGCCAGGCAGATAAAAGGGGACCGGATCGTTTCGTTATAGCCTAATGCCTGCTGGAAGGCTTCCTGCGAAAGAGGCCCTGCCTTGCATTCGACGAGAAGAAGCGGAGCGAGCGTCCCGCTTAGGTTTGCGTAGCAAAGAATATCGAAACGCCTACCCTGATGGGAAAAACCTTTTTCCACGGCAATCAATCCTTTGGGATAGCCCAGTTCCTGGACCATCCTTCGGAGCCATTTTTGCCGGACCGCTTCTTCAGGGCGGAGCATTATTGGATCAGAACCAGCCCGTAATTTTTGTCGTCCCGCCGATAGATCACTTTAATCTTATGATCTTCTTCGGAGCGGAAAATCAGGAATGGATCTTCGGTGATTTCCATTTTCATCACAGCTTCATCCTGCGTCAGCGTTTTGAGCGGCATGGTCTCTTGAGCCACGACGTTATGGAGCTGATACCGCTCCCGCTCGCGCTTGGCGTTTTCCGCCTCGATCTCGTCATTGATCGCCTTCAAATCATCCTGCAGCGGCTGGATGACGTTGACGTGGATATCGACTGTCGAAACGTGTTTCGCCCGGTGGGACTGGAGCTTGGTCTTATAGCGGCGAACCAGCGCGACGACCCGGTCGACCGCTTTATCGATCGCCGAATACATATTATCTGTGCTCGCCCCTACCTTGAGATGGAAGTGGATAAAATTCATCAAGATCGAGCAGGACTGCTCCAGCTTTTGGGAGTCCAGGGTGACGGTGACATCAATGATCTGCTCGGCGATCCGCTCGATCCGGGAGAGTTTTTCCCAGACATAATTGCGGATGGCGTCTGTGATCTCGATATGCTTCCCCACGATATTGATCGTGTAGCCTTCGTTTGCGAACTTGTTCGTTTTTGGCATAGCTTCCCACTCTTTAGGATCGCCAGTTTATCAGGAAAAGCAAGTACTGCCAAGCGGATTTTTGCCGATTCTGATAAAATGGGGCGGATGATAGAAGAAAAAACTCCCGGCGTCCTCCTTCAGGCGATTCCGTACCTCGGCCGCAAACGGATCCTCAAAGTGTTCACCCCCGAAGAAGGTTTGGTCACTCTCATGGCCAAAGCCTCCCTTTCTTCCGCGTTCTCCGCCCCTTTCTGCATCGCCGAATGGGTCTTCCTGAAAGGGAGCCGTGAAATCCACAGCCTCCAGGACGCTTCCCTCATCGACGGACTGCTCGATCTGAAAAAAGATTTCGCGACCCTCTCCGCTGCAGGGAGCATGGCGCAGGATCTGCTCCGCTCTCAATTACCGGGAAAAAAAGGAAATGCGCTCTACAGCCTTCTTTGCGCATGCCTTGCCAAACTTCCTACATTTGCCAATCCGCAAATTCTGGCGGCGAGCTTCCGCCTCAAACTCCTCGTCCATGAAGGACTCCTCTCTCTGCAGCCCGACTGCTCCGTCTGCGGCGCGCCCGCTTCACGCTTGCAGCAGGGAGAAAGCTTTTGCTCCTCCCACGCTCCCCACACGGGGTTTTCTTTTTCTTCCTCAGACTGGGAAACGCTTCTGCATCTCGCCTACTCCCGCCAATTTTCCCAGCTGCAAAATCTTCCCGCCGCGCCAGTCCAGCAAATCGAACTCCTCTTCCGCGAGCGGATTTCCGATTGATTTTCCCGCCGGCCCTGTCTATATTGCTTGGCCGCTATGAATAAAAATTCGGATCTCTGGAAAGGGATCGGCCTCATGGTTTTGACCTGGAGCCTCTTCGCTTTCATGAGCGCGTTTGCAAAAGCCGCTTACTCCTACACCAATCCGAAAGTCACCTTCTTCTTCCAGAATTTCGTCGGCTTTCTCCTCGTAGCCTCTCTGACGGTGCGCCCTGGATTCACCCTCAAAAGCGACCGCTGGCCGCTCCTCCTCGCCCGCGGATTGGCAGGAGCCCTCTCTTTTTTTTGTCTGTTCTACTCGATCTCCCGCATCCCGCTCACCGACGGGACAGTCCTGAATACGACAGCCCCTCTTTTCCTTCCGCTGTTTCTCCATTTCTGGCTGAAGAAAAAAAGCTCCCTGAAAGTTTGGCTAAGCTCTCTTCTCGGGTTTATCGGCGTCGTCTGCATCCTGAAACCCGGAGAGGAAATCCTGCAGCCGGCAGCCCTGCCCGCTCTCCTCTCAGGAATCGGCTCCGCTTTTGTGATGATCCTGATCCGCCTTCTTGCGGGCGAAGACGCAAAAAAAATCGTCTTCGTCTACCTATTGATCGCCAGCCTTTCCATCTTCCCGTTCGCAGCCCCATCGCTCCCCAGCCTGCCGGCGGCTTCCTGGCCTTATCTCATCGCGATCGGCCTGCTCTTCGGATCAGCGCAGATCGCCTATACCAAATCGCTCACCTACGCAGAACCCACTCTCCTCGCCCCTTTCGTCTACACCTTCGTCGTCGTCTCCGGGTGTCTGGAGTGGCTTGTTTGGGACCGCGTCCCCTCGCTCCTCTCCGCGTTCGGGATGCTCCTCATCATTTTCGGAGGCGTCCTCACCATCCTCTGGGGCAAAGCCGCCCCCGCTCCAGCTGAATTGCAAAATTCTCCCGCTTCGAATATCTAGAAGGGATGCCCAATAGAACGCTGCGTCCCGGCCTCGTCATCTCCGCGACATTGCTCGGCAACACCCTCGAATGGTTCGAATATCTCTCTTTCGCTTTTTTCGCCCCGATTCTCGCAAAAGTGTTTTTCCCGGAAGCCGATTCGCTCCATTCGCTCTCGCATGTTTTGGGGGGATTTTTTTTCGGGTATCTTCTCCGTCCGATCGGAGGTCTGGTATTCGGGTACATCGGAGACCGCTACGGCCGCAAGTCAGCTCTTATCGCCTCAATCCTCCTGATGTCTTTACCGACCCTGGGGATCGGCCTTCTTCCGACCTACGCGCAGGCAGGGGCCGCCGCAATCGCGCTGCTCTTGAGCATGCGTCTTCTGCAGGGGCTTGCGACGGGCGGCGAATTCCCCAGCTCGATGACGTTTCTCGTTGAATCGGCGCCAACCCCTTCGCGAAGCTTTTACGGAAGCCTGGCTTATGTCGGAATGATCTGCGGCGTCCTCCTGGGAGGGCTCGACTACTTCCTCCTCCATCGCTTCCTCCCCGAGTCTCTGTATACCTGGGGATGGAGAATCACCTATATTTTCGGCGCCTTCCTGGGATGCCTTGCTTTTGCGCTCCGGACGCGGCTTCACGAAACGCATCCCTACGAAAGCCTGAAAGAAAGCCACGAAGTGTTGACCCACCCTTTGCGAATCCTCTTCAAACTCTACAAAAACCAGATCCTGAAAACAATCGGGGTTCAAGCCCTGCAGGCTGTCTCGTTCAACCTGTTCATTTCCTTTTCGATTGTCTATTTCTCTGAAATCCTCCACTTGCCCAGCAGCCATGCCTCCTTCCTGAACCTGATCTTCCTGTTCACGCTGCTGCTCGCCCTTCCGCTGGCAGGGAAACTCTCCTGCTGGAAAGGCCCTCGAAAATTGATGATTTGGTCTGCCTGGGGCCATCTCCTCCTGTCCCCCCTTCTCTATTGGACGCTGCAAATCCACTTCTATCGGCACTTCAGCCTATTTGCCATCGGCATCCTTCTCAGCTCCTATATCGCCCCATCCGTCGTCCTCATCTGCGAACTGTTCCCCACCCGCGTCCGCCTCAGCGGAATCTCGCTCGGCTACAACATAGCGGTCTCTTTTTTCGGAGGGCTCGCCCCTCTCCTCGCGCTATCTCTGATCCGCTCGACCGGAATCATCATCGCCCCGGCGTTTTTGATTATGGCAGCAGCGATCATCTCCCTGCTCACGCTCAGGACCATCGACCACCGATAAAATAATGTGTTTGAAATAAGAGTGCGCACCGAAAGGGACTCGAACCCCTAACCACTTGGTCCGAAGCCAAGTGCTCTATCCATTGAGCTATCGGTGCAATGAAGGCGGTTCGCCTGAAAAAACAAAGGGAGGATTGAATCCTCCCTTACTCTTGCGAAAGGGGGGACTCCCCCTTCGGGGGCCGCTTCGAAGCTGAGCTTCTCAGTTCTCGTCCCCACGCAAACCAATACAAAATTGGTTTGCTTCTTTTTGCGAAAGGGGGGACTCGAACCCCCACGAGAATTACCCCGCTACCACCTCAAGGTAGTGCGTCTGCCAATTCCGCCACTTTCGCTTGGAAATGAAGAGAAAACTATACCCGCACCACGAGTTCTTCACAAGCGAAAATGACTTCAAATTTTTCTTAATTGGCAAATTCCCTGATCCAGGCGTCCGGATTGACCTTGCTTCCCGTCGTGAATTCGGCCAGATCGTTCCAGCTCGTCCGGTTCCCCGGGCTGAACAATTTTTCCTGCAGGAATTTTCCCGCCTTCTCCGAGGAAAGCGAGGCGGCGCCGCACTCTTTCACAAGCGCTTCCTGAATCGACGAGGCGAGCATCTCTCCGAGCAGGTAGCTGAAATAATAAACAGGAGCCAGCCCGATATGGTATTTCGTCGCCCAGTCCCACTTCCCGGCGCGGTTTTTCGGCGCGCGGATTTTCTGGTATTTTTCAACGCAGCCCCACCAGAGCTTATTGAGATCCTGGCCGGGATTTCGATAGAGTTCGCTCTCGAAAGCCGTCATTACGAGCACCCACCTGCTGAAGATGAGCTGGCGCCGCCGGTGGCTGACGTCAGCCATTTTCCGCAAAGCTTCCTTGCCGGGATGCGACCCGACGAGATGGGCGAGCGAATCGTACCGGTACGCCTGGCGGCCAGCGATCAAAGCCATTGCCTCGGTCGGGATCATATGGGGCGGCTCGCGGAGCAGCCAGGGGAGCTTTTCATCGAAGCCGAGTTCATAGACGGCGTGTCCCAATTCATGCAGCACCGTCTCGAGCCACTTGATCGACGCTTTCACGTTATTCAACGTTCTAACGTCCCCCATCCGGTCGAGATGGATGCAGAAAGCGTGCTGGTTTTTTCCAGGCCGCTCGTACATGTCGCTCCGGCGGAGGATCGGGTCGACGTCGATGCCCATTTTTTTATAAAACTGGGCGCTGACGGCCGAAATGTCGACTCCATCGACCAGTTGATCCAGTTCCTTTGTGTCGAGCGGATCTTCCTGGCAAAAAGGCTCGCTCCAGGCCCAGGGACCCAGTTCGTCCGCCTTTACCTTGAACCGGGCAGCCTGCTTCGCCTCGATCTCTTTCAACACGTCCGCGTAGGCTTGATCTGATTTCTTTGAGAGATCATCGAGCGTTTTAAGGAGCCACTTTCCGTCTACTTCCTGGAGGTCGAGCTGCATCTGGAAATAGTCTGGATAGCCCAGAGCTTCCGCCGCCTGATTGCGCAACTTGACAAGTTCAAGAATTTGCGGGGCGAGCGTTTCGCCGATCTTTTTCGAAGCTTCCCACGCCTCTTTCCGCACTTTCGGGTCGTTCTCTTTTTTCAGGATTTCCCGGATGTCGTTCTCCGAAAGTTTTTTCCCGCCGAGTTCCGGGCGGAAAGTCGCATAACTCTGGGAAAGAGCCGCTTCTTTCCGGGCCATCTCTTCGAGCAGATTTTTCGGTATCTGGTTCTGCTTGAACGCGCGAATGAGAACGTTGAGCTGCCGCTTCAAAATCGGCTCTTTCAAAGCGGGGTCTCGATCCCATTCCAAAAGTTTTTTGTAGATCTTCGGATCGTTGAAAAGGAGCCTCAGCTCCGTATCGAGCTCCGCTTTCAGGTCGGCTGCATCGGATGAGCCGGTCGTCTCCAGGATCCAGAGAGCCTTGTTCAGCTGTGTCGTCTTGCGGGCCGCCTGTGGGATGAATTCTTTCAAAAATTGTTCAAATGGGTGTTCTTTTTTCACGTGCCTTCTCTACAATGCTGGGTATGAAAATGGTTTTTCTCTTCCTCATCCGCCTTTATCAGACAGTCCTAAGCCCTTTTATGGGCCACTGCTGCCGGTTTTTCCCCACCTGCTCCGAATACGCCTTAGAGGCCGTTCAAAAGCATGGGGCCTGGAAGGGGGCCTGGCTCGCCCTGAAACGGGTCAGCCGCTGCCACCCTCTTCACCGGGGCGGCTCCGATCCTGTCCCTTGAGGAATCCTCAAAGTCATTCCGGGAAACAGCTTGTCCTTCTCGATCTCGTTCAGGCGGACCAGTTCATCGACTTTGATTTTATACTGGCGGGCAATTTTCCATAAGCTCTCTCCCTCTTTTACGACATGCGTCTTGAAGGCAGGAGGCTGCGGAACCGCGGCGGGCGCGGGAGCCGGAGCTGGCGCAGGGACTTCCGCCGCCTGAGGCGCAAATTTTGCGACCGCCTCCTTCAGATCCATCGAAGCAGAGGCCGTTTCTCCTGTGAAGAAATAGAGTCTTTGGGCAGCCGCCTGAAGAACCGCATCGCTGCGGGGAGAGCGGAGAAGTTCCGCGCAATATTTTTGGGACGCTTCGCTCTTCTCTCTCAAAAGGCCGAGCAAGTCCAAAACCCCGCGGTCGTCGAGCCGTTTCAGGGCGAATGCGAAGTCGGTCTGAAGCAAAAGCTGGGCGGCGGTAGGAGACTGAAGGGAAAGATAGCTCAGGAGCAGCCGGCGCCGCTTGTCGAGGGACAGATCGAGCATCTGCTCCTGCTCATGGCTGAACCGCTCTAAAAGATCCCAGTTCCCTTCCGCAACGAGCTTCACCAGAACCGCCGGATTCTGAGGCGCTTCGGTCTTCTGGAATAGGGCTGTCAAGGCGTAGAATTCCGGCGTCAGGCAGAAAGCCTGGACAAGGCTTTCGTCGCAAATCCCCGGTTTTTGGAGGAGGCAGAAAAGCCCTTTTGAAGTGAGCGGCCATTTCTCCTGATAGGCGTAGCGGATCACCGCTTCGAACTGGTCGTCGGCAAGGCCCGGGTACATCTCGATTTTTTTGTCGCCATCGAGCGCCACCGTCCGCTTCTGGGAGGGAGGAGTTCCAAGCGCCTTCTCGAGGTTGAAGTGATGAAAGCCGGCCAGAGCGGCCACCGCCAAATCCCGCTTGGTGTACCCCTCTTCGACCAGATCGCGGTTCGTCAGATAGCTCACCAATTCCCGGAACGAGAGCTTTGCAAGAGTCTGGATGGCTGTCCCTATCGTCGCTTCCTGAGTCCTTTCCCCCTTTGAAGGGAGAGAGATAGAGAAGCTTGCCTCCTTGTCCTTCAGAACGTAAAACACGAAGGACGCCAGGAGGGCGATATTCAGCGCCCCGCTGAAAATTAAACCTAAAGTCAACACCCTCATCCGCTTGGCCCAGCGGCTGCCGAAATCCGTCTCCATCGAAATACCCCTCATCGAACCAGGAAGAAAAATAAACTTTTTCCTCAAATTTGGAAAGGGGGCTTTCGGAATGATTCAAGCGGGAAAAGTAAAGATAGATACAGTATAATTCTAATCATGAAATTAATATTTATATTTTTAACGATCTGGTCGCTGTTTAATTCGAATAAAATTTCTTGCGATCCTGAATTAAAACCAACCCTGGAAACGATCCAACAGCTGAGCGGAGCGAACGAACTGATCGAAAAAGTGCTCCAGGACGGCCCTCTGGCGATGAAACGGACGGATCACTTCCCGTTCAAGGCGTATTGGGATGCGGCAACGCGCACGATCGGTGTGAAGCCGGCGGAAAATCCCTTCTTCTCGCTTCTTTTCGAGCTTCACAACGCAGCGGCGCAAAAGGAATTCGAAGCCTACGACAGGATGGCTTCGCAGAAAAAAATCTCTAAGGCCGATTACATTACAGCGGTCGAATGGATCGAGTACCAGAACACCTTTAAAACTGCAGAGCTCGTCGAAGAAGGGATCCGCCTGGGGATTTTCCCTCCGAACAGCCAAACCTATTATTCCTCCACTTTCGAAGAGCACCTGAACGACCAGCGAAGGACGGGCCATTCGGCCTGGATCGGCGGGATCTACGACGACCTCGCCTCTTGAACCTCTTTCCCGGTTGTGGTTTAATCGTTGCTTTTCAACGGATTTTTTATGAAGCTTCCCCTTTCGCTCATCAAGACTTTTGTCCATACCGACCTTCCCCCCTCCAAAATTGGCGAGACGCTAACGCTTCTCGGCATCGAAGTGGACGGGATCATCAACGAGCGCCCTTCCTATGCGCACGTGGTCGTCGGCGAAGTGCTCTCCGCCCATCCCCATCCCAACGCGGAAAAGCTCACGGTCGCCGAAGTGAGCGACGGGGCGCATAAAGTCCAGGTCGTCTGCGCCGCCCCCAACTGCAGGGCGGGGATCAAAACAGCGTTTGCCAAAGTCGGAGCCGTGATCTCCGACTCTTCCGGCGTGCAGCGGCGGATCGAAAAAACATCGATCCGCGGCGTCGAATCGCACGGGATGCTCTGCGCAGCGGCGGAACTCCATCTTTTTTCCGAAGCCGACAAGATCCTCGAGCTGCCGCGGGAGATTCCAGCCGGCCAGGACCTGGCGTCGATCGCCTGGGATCCCGTCCTGGAACTTTCCCTCACGCCAAATCTCGGCCACTGCATGAGCGCCCTCGGAATCGCCCGCGAACTCGCCGCAGGACTGCAGAAACCGCTGCTCAAGCCGCGAATCCATCTCAAAGAAAATGCCGCAGTCTCTTTAGACGATAAAATCGAAGTGTCCATCCAGGATCCGAAACTCTGCCGCCGCTACGCCTGCCGCCTGATCGAAGGAGTGAAAATCGGCCCCTCCCCTTTCTGGCTGAAGAAACAGATCGAATCGTGCGGGCTGAAGCCGATCAACAACGCGGTCGACGCAGCGAATTTCATCATGATGAAGCTCGGGCAGCCGCTCCACGCATTCGATTTCGACAAAATCGAGGGCTCGACGCTGACCGCCGCGCCCGCTGAAAAACCGATCTCGTTTCTTGGCCTCGACGGAGTCGAAAGAGAAGTTCCCGCCGGCTCGCTCATGATCTGGGACACGCGCAAGCCTCTGGCCCTCGCCGGCATCATGGGCGGGGAAAATAGCGCCGTTTCCGACGGAACCGTACGGATCCTTTTAGAAGCAGCCTATTTCGATCCGATTGCGATCCGGATCGCCGCGAAAAAAACAGGCCTCAGAACCGAAAGCTCCCAGCGCTTCGAGAAAGGGATCGATCCCGAAGGGATCAAAGAGGCGCTCGACGAAGCCGCCCATATCCTCCAGCAGGTTTGCGGAGGGACGATCGCATCTGGCGCGATCGACCACTACAAACACCCCTTCGCCCCGAAACAGATCACCTGCAGAGCGGAGCGGACAAACCAGATCCTGGGAACCCGGCTCTCGCTCTCGGAAATCGAAGAGATCTTCCAAAGACTTGGATTCAAAACCCACACCCTTGAAAAAGGAGCTGTCCGCGTCGATGCGCCCCCCTACCGCGCCGATCTCTCCGAAGAGATCGACCTGATCGAGGAAGTCGCCCGGATCTTCGGCTACAACAATATCGAAAAGAACGCGCCCCGATCGACCCACTCCCAAATTCCGCACGATCCCGCCTATCTCTTCGACAAAGAACTGCGCCGCCGCCTCGTCGGCCTCGGACTCCAGGAATTCCTCACGTGCGATCTGATCAGCCCCAAACTGGCTGCCATTTCCCAGGAAATCTCCTCCTCGCCTATCCGCTTCTTCCAAACGCTCCATTCCAAATCGGAAGAATATTCGGTTCTCCGCACCTCGCTTCTTCCCGGACTGCTGCAGGTTGCAAAAGGAAACCTCGATCAGAAAAATCAAACGTTCCAGGCCTTTGAAATCGGGCGGATTCATTTCCTGCAGGATGGAAAACCGGTAGAACTGCCGATGGCATCGCTCCTGCTCACGGGAAAATCCGATCCAGGCCACTGGAACCGGAAAGCGGAAGAAGCTGATTTCTTCGACCTGAAAGGACTGATCGAAAACCTCTTCGACGGACTCCGCGTAAACGGGTATTCGATCCATCCTGCATCGCACCTGAGCCTCCACCCGGGACGGCAAGCGAACATCCACCTCGACGGCCTCATCGTCGGCTCGTTCGGAGAGGTCCATCCTTCCCTGCTCGAGAAATTCGACATCCGGCAGCGGCTCCTCTATGCGGAGCTGAACCTCCAGCATCTCATCGAGCTGGAAAAATCTCCCGTCCGGATGGTTCCCCTCCCGCAGTTTCCCGCATCGCAGCGCGACTGGACTGTCCCCCTTCCTCCCCAAACGCTGATCGAAACCCTCTTCGACGCGATTCAGGAGATCCGTTCGCCTCTCCTGGAAAAAGCGGAACTGCTCGATCTCTTCATCCCTGAAGCGGGCGGCCAGAAAAACGCCACGTTCCGATTCACCTATAGAGACCGCCTCAAAACGATCTCGTTCGAAGAAGCGGAAGCGGAACACGCAAAACTGCTCAGCGCCGTCTCTGCAAAATTATGATTGCAAATTGATAGCCTGTTCCCTAAGATCGTGAACAGGTTTTTTTAAGAGGTCGTCTCATGAAACGGATGCATTGGGCGCTGTTCGGATCCGCGAGCGCGCTGCTCTTCTCTTGCGCAAGCAACAACTCCTTAGATCAAGTGGTTTCCCAAACCTATGTTCACAAATACGGCTTCGACGTATCCGAAGAGGAATGGGAAGAGAGGGCGCAGGACGGCCAAGTCGTCACGATGCTCAAGAACGGCGTGAAAATCACTCGCTCTTTCGAAAATGGACACCTTCATGGGCCTACCACCTATTCGTTCCCTCACAGCAACGTCACCGAAAAGCTGATGGTCTACGATCAAGGGACGCTCTTGAAAGAAGCCGTCAACGACCCGGCCGGTATGCCGATCCGCGAAGAGATCTATGAATTCGACAACCGGAAAATCGTCACTCTCTGGGATGAAAAAGGCTCTCCTTTGAGCATTGAAGAGTACGAAGACGAAATTCTCGTCGAAGGGAAATACTACGACTCCAACCACGATCTCGAATCGCAAGTCGAGGGCGGCTTCGGAGAACGGACAAAGCGCGACCGCTCCGGCCTCCTCATTGAGAAAGACGCCATCGAAAGCGGACTCATCGCCTCCCGCACAACCTTTCATCCGAGCGGGCAGATCCACACCGTTTCCCACTACCACGATTACCAGCTCCACGGGGAACAGCTGAAATACACCGCTTCCGGCAAACCCCTCATGAAGCTCACCTGGAACCATGGCGTGCTCGACGGACTGAAAATCGTCTACCGGAACGGCACGAAAGTCGCCGAAATTCCCTATGTAAGCGGCCAGAAGCATGGAATGGAAGTCCACTTCGACGATCTCGGAAATCTCACAGCCGAAATCCACTGGAAGAACGACAAAAAGCACGGCTGCAGCAAGTTTTTCTCTGAGGAAACCACCGACAGCGAATGGTTTTTCAAGGGACAGTCTGTGAACGCAGAGCGCTACCAGATGCTTGAAACCCGCGATAAGATCGTCGCCGACCTCTCTGGCGACCTCCCTTCCCATGACCGGTGACGAGCTGCCTGCCATCTTCCTTCAAATTACCGTTGAAAACGGGTCGATCATCTCGACCCGTCTCTCTCTGGAACCCTCTTTTCGCTGCGAAATATCCGGAGCAACCCCGGAAGAGATCAACAAGATCCACAAATGGCTCCGCCTCTATGCGAAGGGCCAATCAGAATCCCTCCCCCTTACCTTGAAAGAAGCGTCACCCTTTCAAAGACAAGTGCTGCTCCAACTCCTGAAAATCCCAGCTGGACGTACGGAGAGCTACAGCTCGATCGCCCGCTCCATCGGGAACCCAAAAGCGGCAAGAGCAGTTGGAGGCGCCTGCAATAAAAACCCGATCCCGTTCTTCATCCCCTGCCATCGCGTCGTTGCAGCAAACGGAATGCTTGGAGGCTTTGCGGTCGATCTGGAAATCAAAAGAAGACTGTTGGAATTTGAGAGCAGGCAGAACGCCTGCCCTCAATGAGAATTCGATTACGGCTGCGCAGCTGAAATTTCGCTGGCCTGAGCCGCATTTTCCACTGCTGGAACTTCTGCTTTCGCTTCCGGAGCCGCTGCAGCCACTGCTGCAGGAGCTTCAACCGCTGGAGCGGAGGGAGTTTCTACGGCAACAGCAGGAGTTTCTACAACGGGAGCTGCAGGCTCGGCTGCTTTAACCGTTTCGGCTTCAACTGCCTGGGGAGCTTCCGCTTCGACTGCTTTCGAAACCGTTTCCTCTTTCTGCTGGAGGAGGTCTGCTGAAGCGTTCTCGCCGCAAGGTCTGTCTCTGCAGCGGCCTGGACGGGATTCGCCCTTATCGCTTGGCGCGCATTTCTTCATCTTGTTGCAAGGGCTGCAATCGCTGCCGCTGCCATTCGATTGGCATGCGAAAGCGAAAAAGAGAACGCTGCCCGCCATGAGCCATTTTTTGCCCTGGGAAAGTCTTTTCATATTCTATTCCTCTTGTTTAACAAATGTGTGTTCGTTCAAGAACAAACAATTTTCTGTTCTAACTTTGCACCCCCACCCTTTTTTCCGCAACCGCGTTTTGTTTAGAAAGGGATCTTTGAGATTGTTCGATACAGTGCTTCGCTGCACAAACTCGAAAATTTCAAGGTCAGCCCAATCATCTGCGAGTTGGGACACAATCTAAATGAGGCTGGATGCACAAAAAAACAGCTATACTGCTCGTGATTGGAGAATCGGCTTAAGTTACGTTCCTATTCATTCTCGCGTGAGCGTAACGAGCGAAGCGAGTACGCAGCGCGAGCCAGTGGCTTCAAGGGGGCCGCCGGAGAGAGGGTATACCCCCGCATGTCTTGGGAATTCGGGCAAATCGTTTCTCCTTCTCTGGAATGTGTAAATCCGTGGCACGCCTTTTGCATCACTATTCCTTGCCAACACAAGGAGTATGTATGAAAAAGAATAAAGACCTCCTGAAAAAGATCGCCAAGCTGGAAACGATTAACGATCAACTGGCTGCTGAATTGCACTATCTGGAGAAACTGGCGCGGGCGCTCGGCTTCGCTGAAGGGCTTAAGACGTTGAAAGCCGCGGCGTTGGAAATGCTCGAAACCGATCATAAGCGGGATCAGAAGATCGAAGATGAAGAAACCCGCCACATGGAAGATTAATCTGTCAGGAGATAGAGCAGATCGGCGTCCGACCAGCCGCCGCTCTCTTCCGCAGATTCCAAAATCTGATCGGAGGCTCTCTGCTTGCGGGACTTGAGTTCGAGCATCCGCTCTTCGATCGAATTCGGGACAAGATACCGCTTCGCCACTACGGTCTTCTTTTGCCCGATCCTGTGGGCCCGGTCGATCGCCTGCCGCTCGGCCGCATCGTTCCACCACGGATCGAAAAGAAAGACCGTTTCGGCAGCCGTAAGATTCAGTCCCACTCCGCCAGCCTTAAGGCTCAGGAGGAAAATGAGAGGCTCCGCCTCTTCCTGGAACCGGCGAACCGCCGCGCCTCTCTCCTCGGCCCCAGTCGAGCCGTCTAAATAAAGCGCATCCCAGCCTCTTTTGGCCAGCTCGTCCCGGATGAGCTGGAGCATCGACGTGAATTGGCTGTAGACCAGCACTTTCCGCCTCTCCTCCACGCTCTCTTCCAAATCTTCGATCAGCCGCTGGATCTTGGCTCCTTCCGCCGCCTCTCCGAGCAATCGCGGATCGGCGCACGTCTGCCGCATCCGGAGAATCCGCTCCAACACTTCCATCCGGTGGGCCTGGATCCCCTCCTGAGCCACCTTCTTCAAAAGATCCTGATTCTGAAAGGCGTCGTAGGCTCTCTTCTGCCCCTCTTCCATTTCAATCCAAACCGTCTGCTCGATCTTCTCGGGCAGCTCGATCTGCACCTCTTCTTTCTTTCTGCGGAGAATGAAGGGGCGCACCTTTTTCCGGACTTGCTCCAGCTCAGACGCCTGGAACGCTTTCTTCTCTCCTAAAAGACGAGGCATCAGGAACCGGAACTGGGACCATAGCTCTTCGATCCGGTTCTCGATCGGCGTCCCTGAAAGGGCGATCCGGAAACGGGCTTTCAGGCGGCATACAGCCTGAGCGATTTGGGTAGACGCTGTTTTGATCGCGTTCGACTCATCGAGAACGGCCGCTTCGAATTCCACCTGGGAAAATAGAGCCTCGTCTAAGCGCAGCACGGCATACGAAGTCAAAATCAACGGAGAGCGC